>CAZKQI010000001.1:0-46022 GCA_964554855.1 uncultured archaeon
CTCAAATGTATCTTGCAATCAATATTTAAATACTTTGAATCACTCAATTTATGAGGATATCAGACTATATTAGGATTGAAAGCTAAGATGGCAATGCTCAGAATTCTGTTTCAATAATTTTTAGGAAGGTGATAAAGATGGTGGATGTAACTTGGGACATAATAAAAGCTGGAGTAACGATAGTATGTGGAACTTATGCTTTAGGAATACTATTTTTAGCACTCATTGGAATTTCGGCAATCCTTTTTTCAGCAATGGCTGTAGGAATTGTAAAATTGGCAGAGGGGATAAAATATGTCATTAAGCGAGCTTCAAATAGAAAAAACGCTAAACAAAGGAAAGTCTAAGAGAAGATGTTTAGTCTGTAAGCACGATATAATCAGACTATCTTAGGAAAGCTGTTTCTTTAATAAACTCTTCAAAATCGACAACATTTCCTTCTTCAATATCTCTCAATCCTTTCTTTATAGATTCCATTAGCTCTTCATCAGACATTATTTCAAGGGGAAAAATTCGAAATATAACATAATGGCACATATCGATGTTGAACTCAAGAAAATTGAACTTGTTAAAAAATGGGGGTGATGTTCTATTGTGGATATAAATTGGGATATAAACATCCATTTTCTTTGCATTGGTTAATGGAATATTGAAAGCAATTAGAGAAAGCAGATTATGATGAACATAACTCAGATTAAACATAACATCTGACAATTTTGGAACATAAGAGATAAAAAATCAAAACAATTCATTTTTGAAATATGATAACACCTTGGGATGTTGAAGGAGTTGTGGATTATGAGAGGTTGATAAGAGAGTTCGGAATGAGACCATTTTCTGAACTTCTTGATGATATTCCAAATCCTCATCCCTTAATGCTTAGAGGTGTAATATTTGGACATAGAGATTATGATAGGATAATCAATGCCATGAAGAGGGGTGAAGATTGGGCTGTCATGTCTGGATTCATGCCCTCAGGCTTACCCCATTTAGGTCACAAGATGACAATGGATGAAATAGTATGGCATCAGAAAATGGGTGGAAAAGCTTTTGTATGTATTGCTGACATGGAAGCTAGATTTATCAGAGGATTGAGCTTTGAGAAAACAAGGGAGTTGGGAGAACTTTACATCAGAAGTATAATTGCTTTGGGATTGAAGCCAGAGAACTGCCTGATATATTATCAGTCTGCAAGCAGATACGTTAAGGATTTGGCAATAGAACTTTCATCGGAAATAAATTTCAATGAGCTTAAGTCAATTTACGGATTTAAATCCGATATTTCTCTCATTAAAATGTTCATACCGATGATTCAGGCAGGTGACATTTTACATCCTCAATTGAAGGATTTTGGAGGTTTTAAACCCGTTGTTGTTCCAGTTGGGATAGATCAGGATCCTCATCTAAGACTTACGAGAGATTTGGCCAATAGAATAAGCATATACTCTTTTGAAAGAATTGAAGGTGGTGTGAGGGTTAGAAGCAGGAAAGGAAAGGAGTATTTAGAATATTTGAAATCGATAGATTTCGATTTTAAGGCTTATGAAGAACATATAGACTTCTTCGGTGATCAAGAGGAGATTGAGAGAGAAGTTAGAGAGATTGAGATTGAGATTGGTGGATACGCCTTCATACCACCTTCATCAACATACCACAAGTTCACGACTGGATTGAGAGGAGGTAAGATGAGCTCATCAAAACCAGAGAGTTACATATCTCTTTTCGATAAGCCTGAAGAAGGTGTAAGAAAGGTTATGAGGGCTTTGACTGGCGGTAGAGCTACTGTTGAAGAGCAAAAGAGGTTTGGAGGCGAACCCGATAGATGCGTTGTATTTGAACTCTACACTTATCACTTTGCCGATGACAAAATGCTTGAAGAGATTAGGAGAAGTTGTGAAGGAGGTAACTTGCTCTGCGGACACTGCAAGAAAAATTTGGCTGAAATTGTTAAAGATTTCTTAAAGGATTTTCAGGAAAAGGCAATGAGTGTCGATCTAAGTGATTATAAAATCTTAAAGTAGTTTGTATTCCCTACAAATCTCCTCAAAGGTTCTCAACCCCCTCTCACATTTTCCATCCATTTCGTGCTTCAAAGCTTTAAAATAATTCCTCAAGAATTTCTCATCCATTCCAAATTTTTGAGATGCAGATCTTACAACTTCATCAAAATTCTCGTATCCCCATCTAAGAGATTTCATTAGTAATCTGTCGCATTCTTTAGCATCCCTTATCGATGCAGATATTCCGAAAACCATTGGATAACCCGTTAAATCCTTCCATTCCTCTCCCAAATCGAAAACGACTTTAAACTTACCTAAAGCATTTAAAGCGGAATCTCCAATTACCAAAGCACTATCACAAAACTTTAAGATATCTTCTGCCTTTGAAAAATTTGTTTGAACAATTTTGCATTTCAAATCCCTTTCGTAAACAATTATCCTCAAAAGATTTAAAGATGTCGTAGTTTCATACGTTACTCCAACATTATTTCCCAACTTACCGTTTTTTGAAACAACGAGAACACTGTAAACCCTTCCATCCGAAGCCACACAGAATTTATACCTCTTCAATCTAAGCTTATTTCTGATATAGTGGAAGCTGGGTATAGGTGCATAATCTATTATCCCAGATTCAAGTAATGCAATCATATCTTTAGGATTTGTGCTTATTAAATTAGCCAGTTTCTCTTTCTCAATGTAATAGTAGGGTAGATAATTGTTAATGTAATCGAATTTACCTATTCTCATTAAATTCCTAACTCTGAAAGTGATTTTATATCTTTTCAAAACTTCAAGTTGAATGATTGGCATCTACTCAAATATGTACTATTTAACGAGATGGGTTCCTTTAAAAAGAAGGGGATTGGGTTGGCAGAAATGTAACGAAATTTATGAAAAGCATAGATGTATTGCAAGCTGTGGATTAGCTTACGATAAAATTCTAGAGTTAGTTTTAGATATAAAGGGTTGTAATTTAAATTGCAAATATTGCTGGGGTTGGAAGATGAGATATTTGAGTGAAGATATTGTAAAGGATTCAAAAGAAGTTTTGAAGGATTTGGAGTGTAGATTTGATGTTGTTGAAAAAGATAGATTTGTTTTTAAAAAGGGTTACAGAGTTGGAATAATAAGAATTACTGGAAATGAGCCATCTCTTCAGTGGGATCATGTAAAGGAAGTATTAAGTCTAATAGATAGATCTGAGAAGCTTAAGAGATGTAAGGTTATAGTTGAGACAAATGGTGTTCTTTTCGGTAAATGTAAAGTTGATTACAAGGGATTGGAAAATCTTGAAATTGAGATAGATATTGATGTATCCTTTAAAGGAGTAAATTACGATCAATTCGAATGGCTTTCAGGTGTTAAAAAGGATTATTTTAAATATCAGATAGAAGGTTTTGTCAAACTCTTCGATTTCTATGAGGGGACGAATATAAATGTCAATCCAGTTTTAGGAATAAATCATGCAGAAAACTACTGCGTTTGGAAGGGGGGAAAGAAGTATGTTATGGATGTTGAGATAATTGATGAGAGGGGAAATAAACTTGATTTCTACGATTATTCAGAAGATTTTGAGGAAGAAGTTCTATCGAGAAGAGAGCTAAGGTACGATGAGGCTCCCTTCAGAGAGTATTTTGGAATTAATAGAGAGAAAACAAGACTTGTAATTGCAGTGATTTATAAAGGGAAGAGGTTTTTAAGAGTTCTACCTTCCGAAATTCCAGATCTGGTATGAAATCACTACTCTTTGCAATATTCTCAGCAATGCTCGGATTGGGTGTTGTTGTTCCCCTATTACCAATATATGCAAAATACTTGGGAGCATCAACTTTGATGATTGGTTTGATCTATTCAAGTTTCTCATTTGCAAGAACAACTTTTACACCAATTTTTGGAATACTCTCAGATAGACTGGGAAGGAAGATTTTCATATTGATTGGACTATCAACATACACAATTGTTTCAATACTCTACATACTTGCTAGAAGTGCTGAGGATTTGGCATTTATAAGATTTATCCATGGAATTTGTTCTGCAATGGTTATTCCTTGTGCAATGGCTTATGCTGGGCATATGGCGAAGAGAGGTGAAGAAGGTAGAACTATTTCAAATTTTAATCTATCATTCTTAACTGGTATTGGATTTGGGCCTTTTTTAGGTGGTTTAATAAAGGATTTGTTTGGTATAAAATTTGCATTCTTAATTATGGCATTACTAACAGCTTTATCATTTCTTACAGTCCTAATATATGTTCCAAATGTTAGAGATGGTGTAAGTATGAAATTTACAGCAATTTTCGATAAAAAGATTCTTTCTCTAATGATCTTCCGATTTTCAACTGCCTTAAGAATATCAGTTCTAGTTGCATTCTTACCCATTCTCTTCTTAAATTTCAGCGGAATTGAAATTGGTTCAATTGTATCGACAATGGTTCTATCGAATGCAATCTCACAAAAGATTTTTGCAAGAAAGGTTGATCTATCAGATAGAGTAAAATTGGCAACGTTTGGAGGTTTAATTGCCATAGCAATATTCCTATCAATTCCATTCATTAAAAATTTCTACATTGCTTTATCTCTAGCCTTAATTATGGGTATATTCAACGGGATTGCAACATGCTCAGTCGGAGCAATTGCAATTGATCTGGGTAGAATATATGGGCATGGTTCTGTCATGGGTTTTTACAATACGGCAATGGGAATGGCCATGTTTCTATCACCAATTTTGGCTGGATACATTGCAGATAGAACAAATCTCATAAATGCATTTGAAGTTATAGGTATGATAAGTCTGGCATGCTTATTTATATTTAGCTTATTAATTCGTTTAGATGAAGTCAGAATTTGCAAAGATAAATCAAAGATTTGTTGAGAGATATGAAAAGATAGACGATTCTAAAGAGTTCTGGGAGTATATGGCAAAGCCTTTGAGATTCAGCTTTAGAGTTAATACTTTAAAGGCAAGTATTGATGATGTAATTGAAAGTTTAAGTGATAGATTTGAAATTGAAAAAATTCCTTGGTGTAAAGAAGGTTTTTTCTGTGATAGGGAAGTAGGTGATACTATAGAACATCAGATAGGTGTTATATTTTCACAGGAAGCATCTTCTATGATTCCAGCCATAGCACTAAATCCAAAACCCAATATGATAGTATTGGATATGTGTGCCTCACCGGGTGGCAAAACAACACAGATAGCACAGTATATGCAAAATGAGGGATGCATAATAGCTAACGATGTTAAATATGACAGAATAAACATACTAATTTCAAACATTCAGAGATGTGGTGTAACCATTGCAAGAGTTACTATGAAGGATGGAAGATTTTTCAAGAGATTTAGAGAGACGTTTGATAGAGTTCTAATAGATGCTCCATGCAGTAATGTTGGAATGATCAGAAAAAACTATCGCTATTTGAAAATGTGGTCACTGAAAGAAGTTTATTCGCTTTCGAGATTACAGAAGGAGCTTGTTTTAGCTGGATACAAATCTTTAAAGCATGGAGGAATTATGGTCTATTCAACATGTACACTCGATCCATTGGAAAATGAAGAGGTAATAGATTACCTCTTGAGTAATACAGATGCAAAGCTTGAAAGAATAGATTTGCCAGTCAACAGAACTGAACCCATAATTGAATTTGAAGGTAAGTCATACGATGATGAAGTTAAGAAGTGTTTGAGAATACATCCTCAAGACAATAATACTGAAGGCTTTTTCATTGCTAAGATCTTAAAACCTAAATAAACTTAGAACTAAAATAGATGCAGATATTGTGAGGAGTAGCCAATCGATTGAAGTTGGTTTTCTTAGAATTTTTATCCTCTTATCTAAGTTAAAGCCTCTCGATTCCAAACTTTCGGCCATGGCAATTGCCCTGATAATAATTAAATTTGTCAATCTCTTTAAAAGCTCAAGATAGCTAAATTTCTCAAATTTTCTTAGATCACTTAAATATTCAAGATCTTTTAAGACATTCTGAAGAAATCTGACAGATATTGCAATGGCATAAGCAAATCTTGGAGGTAATTTGAAGTAAATTAGAGATGAGGACAACTCTTCAACATCAGAGTTGTGAAGGAATAGATAGAGAGAAAGAATTGAAACGAATGTAGGAAATTTGGAAAAACCGCCAAAAAGTATGGAAAATAATAAATATGTTAAAATTAATGGTAGAAATTTTGTAAAGATTTTTATAATTCTAATATTAAATATTAATGATAATATTAAAACTATTAAAGATGTCAAGAGCTTGAAGCTTAGAAGGGATGTGCTTAAGAATAGAAGTGAAACTAAAACTGTTCTAGCTTCAAATCTTGATGATCTCATCGCAAAACTTGAGAATTTCATAATCATGAGTGGCTATTAAAGCTGTTTTCCCCAATCTTCTAATTAGGTTTAATATCTCGAATTTTTTCTCTACATCTAAGCCAGCAGTAGGCTCATCCAACAAAACTATATCTGCATTCAAAGCTCTCATTATAGCCTTCATCTTAGCCTGCCCAAAGCTTACATTCTCTTGAACATGGTAGTAAGGATTTGAAAAGCAGATTCCAATTCTACCCTTAATCTTAACTTCACCACACCAAGGTTTTAAGATGCCAGCTATAATTTTCAGCAATGTAGTCTTTCCACAGCCGTTCATACCTACTATGGCAACTATTTCTCCCCTTCTAACCTCAAAACTCAAATCTTTAAAGAGTGGTTCATCGTAGCCAAAAGTAACATTCTCTACATTTAAAATAACTTCACCAAAATTCCCTTCTATAACATCAAAGCTAAAATTGGGTGGTTCTTTTATCTTACCATCCTCAAGCCAAACAAAATCTTTACAGAACTCAATTCTGTTTTCCGCTATTATGAATTCGTATCTTTTGAGAAAGTTCAAGATAATCTTTACTATAGTTGGATGTAGATTTGAAAAGGGTTCATCCAAAGCCAAGCAATCACCCCTTATTAAAGCAAGAACTATAGTCAAAAGTCTTTTTTCTCCATCTGAAAGTTCATCTGTTTTCTTATCTATATTAAGCCCAAATCTCTTTGCAATTCTAAAAGCCTTCTCAATATCAATTCCCGATTGCTCAGCCTGAATAAATATTTCTCCTCTCACAGAATTGAAAAGAATGTAATCTTCAGCATTTTGTGGAACATAGACAGCTTTTCCTTCAATTCTTCCTCTATCAGGCTTGAGAAGGTTTGAGGCGATCTTAAGTAGTGTTGTCTTTCCAGATCCATTGTATCCACATATAAACATCTTCTCCCCTTCCAAATTGATGCCCTTTAAAATATCTTTAAACCAGACATTCTCAAATTTCATAATCTCCCCTCCAAAAATCTGTAAATTTTCTTAAAGACTAGAATTGCAAAGATATGATCCATGAAAATATCTTGAGGAATGAAAATCAGCACACTGGCAAAAAAAGTTGCCCAGAAAGGATTTAGATATAATCCAAAGCTATTAAAACACCACTGCGAATTTCCACTCACCCAAATCCAGAAAATGTAGAATCCCATTATATAGAGTGGAATTACTGCAATGAAACTTCCAATCCATAACAAAATCATTTCTTTCAAATCACCCTTCCTATAAATTCTTTCTCTAATCAATCCCATTAGAAATGAAGATACTGGAAACATCCATAGATATCCAGCGGTATATCCAAATAGAACACCAATTCCACCACCCCTTGCACTTGCAGGAAATCCTATTGCAATCATACCTAAGTAAATGAGCTGTGGCAAAAAGCCGTATCTACCCAGAATTAATCCAGAAAGAATTATAGCAAAGTTCTGGAATGTATAGGGAATAAATCCAAGATAAAACTTGATCTGAGAAGTTATTGCAGTTAGAACTGCGAGGGCACAAGATAGGGTAAATCTCAAATACTTGTTAACCATGAATATTATAAGGTTAACAATTTTTAAAAATTGTTATCGGAATCTAAATATACTTTTCAATGCAGATTTCATTGAAAATGAAATGTATTGAAGATTTGGTTCAAAATGGTGAAAGAGAAAATATAGAGTTTAAGGAGTACTTGACAAATTATCATTTAAAGGAGAATAGGTTTCAGGAATTGGCTTGCCAGATGAACCACAGAATTATAATGGGAAAAGGTAGAGCTATATACGTCATAGGTGTTTCTGATGATGGTAAGTTGAAGGGAATTGATGAAGAGAAGTTCAATGAGACTGTTGAAGTTCTAAGGAAGATTGCTGATGAAATTTCTGCAAAGATAAAGTCTGTTGAAAGATTTAAAGTCAATTCAGGATATGTAGGAATTGTTGAGATTGTTAAATCGAAGGCTAAGGAGCATATCATCGTTGGAACTGCAGGTCATGTTGATCATGGTAAAAGTACTCTTGTTGGATCCCTAATAACTGGAAAGCCAGACGATGGTGATGGTTTGACTAGAATATATCTCGATACTCTGAAGCATGAAATTGAAAGAGGTTTGAGTGCCGATTTGCATTTTGCCGTATTCGGTTTCAAAGATGGAAAACCTTTGAGAATGAAGAACCCTCTAAACAAGAGTGAAAGGGCATTCATCACAGAGAATGCTGACAAGCTTGTTTCGTTTGTTGATACAGTTGGACATGAGCCTTGGCTAAGAACTACGATAAGGGGTTTGTTGGGACAGAAGATAGATTACGGTCTTTTGGTAATTGCAAGCAATGATGGGGTTATGAGAACTACAAGGGAACATTTAGGAATTTTATTGGCTATGGACTTGCCAGTAATAATTGCAATAACAAAGATAGATATGGTAAGTGAAAAGAGGGTTGATGAAGTTATTGGAGATGTTTCAAATCTCTTGAAAAAAGTTGGAAGAGTTCCTTACATTGTTAAGGATTTGGGAGATGTTAAGAAAGTTGCAAGAATGATGGGAAGAAGTTTGATTGTACCAATTATAAAGACATCTGCCGTAACTCTTGAAGGTTACGATTTGCTTCAAGAATTGCTCTTAAGATTGCCAGTAAGAACATTTAAAGGAAAAGGATTCCTTATGTACATAGATAGAATATACAGGGTTACTGGAGTTGGAACTGTCGTTAGTGGTAGTGTCAAGAGGGGAGAAGTTGAAGAGGGGGAAGAGGTTTACATAGGGCCATTTAGAGACGGTAGCTTCAGAGTAGTTAAAGTTCAGAGTATAGAGATGCACTATTACAGAGTGGATAAGGCTGAGGCTGGAGATATAGTTGGTATAGCCATAAAAGGTGTGAGATACGATGAACTGAGAAGAGGAATGGTTTTAACAAAAGAAGAGGTCAAAGCAGTTAAAGAATTTGAAGCTGACGTTTACATATTTACCCATCCAACGAGAATAAAAAGAGGTTATGAGCCAGTAATACATATAGAAACAATATCGGAGACTGTAATATTCAAAGAGATGGAAAAGGAGTACATGAAGGCTGGAGATAGAGGTAGAGTTAGAATTGCTTTCAAATACAATCCTCAGTTCGTTTATGAGGGTCAGAAGTTCATATTTAGGGAGGGAAGAAGTAAGGGGATGGGTGAGATAATAAAGGTTTATTGAGAAATCTTATATTGCCTGAAGTTGCGATAAGCTGAATGATACAAGCTCATATTGATCTAATATTATCTATAATCCTAATTCTCATATTGATAAGAAGATTTCATGTAAGTGTAGCAGTTTTTGCCGGAGCTTTACTCCTATGCTTTCTGATCGGTTTAAATTGTTTAGAGATTTTATACAAAACTATTATATCAATTCAAACAATAAAATATTTGATAATATTCACGCTTGCATTTACTCTGGCATATTCGATGAAAGAGTCGGGAGTACTTGATGAACTGACAATTTCAGCCTTATCAATTTTTGGAAGATCAAGTATAGTAATAATACCAGCTATGATAGGTCTTTTACCAATGCCTGGAGGTGCAATTGTATCGGCAATTTTGCTCAAAAATGTATTTGAGAAGTTTAAAGTTAGTTCGGAAAAGGCTACATTTCTGAATTATTGGTTCAGGCATATTTGGGCTTGTTTAGATCCAATTTATCCAAGTGTAATATTGATTTTAGCAATACTTGAATTGAATTATCCTGTCATGCTTAAATCGACATATCCAATAACAGTCATGATGACTTTGGCTGGATTGCCTTTTATAATTGGAACACCGAATGTGTGCAATAAAGATAGAAATTACAAGGGTTTAATAAATTTGTTACCCATTTTAACAGTAATTATCTTAACAGTTTTAGGAATTGATTTGCTATATTCCCTAGCAATATCAATAATCATATTTTATCTATTTAAGAGGCCAAATTTAAAGAGTGTTGCCAGAGATGTATTCAATCCAAGGATATACCTTCTAGTTATAGCTCTCCTATTCTACAAGGAGATCATTTTAAGATCTAATTCAGCAGAGGAATTCATGAGAACAATAACTGCTCTTGGTATTCCAGATGTAGTAGTTGCATCTACATTATCTTTCATCATGGGGTTTGCTACGGGAATAGAATCTGGTTATGCTGCAATAGCAATACCACTACTTTCAACTTTCACTGGTATGGGAGATGAAATTATACAGAAAAATCTGATGCTAGTTGTTGGATTTGGAATATTGGGTGTAATGTTTTCTCCTCTTCATCTTTGCCTCATCTTGACCAAAGAATACTATTCAGCCAATTTGGAAAAGGTGTATACTCGCTACTTAATTCCTTCAGGCATTTTAACTCTCTTCTCTATATATGTCCTTTACTACCTATCTTAAAGATTTATATACATCCCCCCAAAAATGAAGTAATGCTCATTGAATTACCGAAGCATAGTGAAGTTTTTGGCAGTGTAAAAATTCATGAAATTCAGAAGGTACTTAAATTGGAGTCCAATAAAGTAATCGCTCCATTGGTAAGAGGTTTTTCAAGAGAGGAGCTCAGAGAAGTATTTAGCAGAATGGCTGTGATCATTCCAGTTAAGGATGAGAGATTGCATTTACTCGATGGAGTTATAAGGTCGATACCAGAAGAATGTAAAATAATAGTAGTTTCAAATAGTAGAAGAGTTGAACAAGATGTTTTTAAATTGGAGTGTGATTTGATCACAAATTTCCATAAGATAACACATCAAAACATTGTTCTTGTGCATCAGAAAGATCCAGGTTTGAGCTTAGCTTTCCAAGAGGTAGGATATAATAATATACTTGATAAGAGTGGTGTTGTTAGGGATGGAAAGGGAGAAGGAATGATAATAGGTGTTTTACTTGCAAAAATGTTAGGTTGCGATTTTATAGGTTTTGTTGATGCAGATAACTATATACCCTGCTCAGTAAACGAATACATTACAATATATGCTGGAGTTCTAAGTTTATCTGAAACACCATATACAATGGTAAGATTGCACTGGAGATACAAGCCGAAGGTCATGGAAGATAGGTTATACTTCAGGAAATGGGGAAGAGTTAGCGAGATAACAAACAAATACATAAACATGCTTCTCTCAATAAACACTGGATTTGAAACTCTCATAGTTAGGACGGGAAATGCTGGAGAGCATGCAATGACTATGAGATTGGCAGATATTTTAGAATACTCAACAGGATATTCAATTGAACCTTATCAAATAATATATCTTTTAGAGGAGTTCTGGGAGGGAAATACAAGATTTAGAGATGCATTAAGTAGTGGCATTTCAATATATCAAGTCGAAACAATAAATCCACATGTTCATGAAGAAAAGGGAGAGGAGCATATAAAGGATATGCTTCTTGCTTCTCTCTCAGTAATCTATCACAGCAAACTTGCAAATGATGATTTGAAGAATAAAATATTTGAAGAACTGAAAAATAATGAAATAGTTAAGAGTAGGAGGGAAATAAAGAAGGTTTTGAGAATGCCACCGATATGCGAGATAGACCTTAACAAATTTAGAAGTGTTTTCGAAAGATATACGGAGACATTGATTGCACATGTTT
Source organism: uncultured archaeon (assembly GCA_964554855.1). Taxonomy (GTDB): domain Archaea; phylum Halobacteriota; class Archaeoglobi; order Archaeoglobales; family Archaeoglobaceae; genus Archaeoglobus_B. The sequence continues at coordinate 11,939 of CAZKQI010000001.1, forward strand.
AAAGTAATATTTACAGATTTGGATGGAACACTCTTAGATGAAAATTACAGATGCAATGAAGCGATTGAAGTAATAGAGAAATTGAAAGAATTGAAAATTCCAATAGTATTTGTTTCTGCAAAGACGAGATTTGAACAAGAGATATTTAGGAAGATGTTAGGTATTGAAGATCCTTTCATAGTTGAAGATGGATCAGCTATATATATACCCAAAGAATATTTTAGATTTGATCTTAAAATGAGAGTTGAGAAGAGAGATAATTATGATGTTATTGTTTTGGGAGTTTATGTTGATGAAATCCGTAAATTAATAGACAAAATTAGAGAAAAATTCTATTTGAGGTGTTACAGCTGTATGAGTGTTGAAGAAGTTGCAAAATTGACTGGATTGAGTTTTGAGATGGCAGAATTGGCTAAGAGAAGGGAGTTCAGTGAAACGATAGTTGAAGCCGATAAATTTGCTCTGAAATACTTAAAAGATCATTTCAATGTTCAAATAGGTGGTAAGTTTATTCATGTTTATGGAAAAGGAGCAGATAAGGGTAGAGCTGTAAGAATTTTAACTGAAATTTACAGAAAAAATTACAGTAATGTTTTAACAATTGGAATTGGCAATTCTTATACAGATATTGACATGCTTAGAGTAGTGGATATACCAGCTTTGGTTAAAAATAGAGATGGATGGATCGAAGTTGATTTTGAAGTTTACAAAGCCAATGGTATTGCAACTCAAGGCTGGATCGAAGTTGTTAAAAAGTTTGTGCTTTCAAATAACATGAGGTGATTGGATGGAAGAGAGAGATGTAATATACTTGGTTCCACACTCCCACTATGATGCAATGTGGATTTTTACAAAGGAAGATTATTTCTATATAAATATTGATGTGATTTTAAAGAAAGTTATTGATATAATGGAGAATTCTGATGATTACAAGTTCATAATAGAGCAGGTGCATTTACTTGAGGAGGTGGAGAGAAGGTATCCCGAACTCTTCAGAAAGATTGGGGAATACATAAAGGAAGGTAGGATAGAAATTGTTGACGGAGAATACGTTATGGCAGATACAATGCTACCACAGGAGGAAACACTCATTAGAGAAATAATATATGGAAAGAGATACATAAGAAGGAAGTTTGGAACAGATGTTAAAGTTATGTGGGTAGCAGACAGCTTCGGTTTGAATGCCCAGTTACCTCAAATCTACAGAAAATGCGGTTACAAGTATGTTGCATTTAGGAGAGGTTGTCCAGAGATAAAACCATCTGAATTTCTCTGGGAAGGGCTTGATGGGACAAGAATAATTGCCCACTTCTTTCCATTGGGTTACAGAGCTGGTTTGTATCTTGACAGACTTGAAGAAAGTTACGTTAAGTTGAAAAGATTTGCTCTAACAAATCATATACTCATGCCGTCTGGTAGTGGTTCTATTCCTCCCCAGGAAGAAACTCCAGAAGTTGTTGAGGAGTGGAATAAGAAACACAGAGCAATAATGAAAATAGCAACACCTTCAGAATTTTTTAAGGAAATTGAGAAGTTTAGAGAAATAATGCCAGTTAGAAAGGGTGAGATGTACTCTGGAAAGTATTCCGAAGTATTTCCAGATACCTGTTCGAGTAGAATATGGGTAAAACAGAATCTTAGGAGATTTGAAAACTGGTTACTCTTTTTTGAAAGAATTTCAACAATTAACTATCTTCTGGGTGGAGATTACAGGAAGGAGGAGATAGCAAACTGCTGGAAGAAGGTTCTTTTCATGGCATTTCATGATGTTGTTCCTGGGACTAGCATGGATGTAGGTTACAATGAAGTCAGACAGGATATCGATTTTCTCAGAACTAAACTCAGCTATTTAACACCCAGAGTTTTGAGAGAAATAATTGATAGGGATACAAATGGAGAAGATTTTGGAGATATAGTTGTTTTCAATCCATTGAGTTGGGATGTTACAAACTGGGTTGAAGTTGATTTGAATTTTGATGAAGGACAGGTTTACAGGATTGAAGGTTTAAGGTGTGGTAGTGAGGAAATAGATGTTGAAATCATAAGGTTTAGAAGGTACGATGACGAATCTCTAAGTTACGCAAGAATTGGCTTTGTTGCTACCGTTCCAGCATTGGGTTATAAAGTATATAAGATAGTTGAAAAGAGGAAGAAAAGGAAGAGAGAGAATTTCATAAGAATTGTCGGTAATACAATAGAAACCAAGCATTTCAATTTAACTTTTTCACCTGAAGATGGACTTATAACAGTTACAAAGAACGGTAAAGTTGTATTCAGAGATGGAAACGAGATAGTTATTGAGAGCGAGGTTGGAGATCTCTATCATCATAAAGAATACGAAGCTAATCTCATAAAGAGTGAAGGTGGAGAAGGTTTAACATACGGTTCTTTTCGTATAAAGAACTTCTGGATTGAAAAGTCTCCTCTAAGAAGGGTAATAAACATTTACACCGATTACTTTTCCGTCAGATGGCCATACAGATACGTCGAGAGATTCAAGCCTCTTATGTGGAGACAAAAACATCTATCTTTCAGAAAGAAAATAATTGTTTATAGAGATATACCAAGGATAGACTTCATAACGCATGTTGATACGGAACATCCGAGAATGAGATTGAGAGTCAGATTTAAGACAGATAAAAATCTACCAGAATACACATGTGAATGTCAGTTTGGAGCTGTAAACAGAAAATCGAATATGTATTACTTCAATCCTAAGGATTGGAAGGAAAATCCTTCTGGCGTCTATCCTTCGTTGAGATGGATAGATTACAGTGATGGAGAAATCGGTTTTGCTGTGTTGAATAGGGGTACGCCGGAAAACGAAGTTAGAGATGGAAATGTATACATAACTTTGCTTAGATCTGTCGGAATACTTTCAGATGGTACTTCTGGCCCTGTCATACCAGTTCCAGATGCAAGAGAAGAGAAAAGAAGGTATACATTCAGATATGCTGTCTATCCTCATGAAGGAGATTGGAAGAAATCTAAGGTTTACAAGATGGGCTACGAGTTCAATTATCATCTGACAGCTTTGCAAGTTCCTAGAAATAGAAAGTACAGATTGACGAGAAGTTTTCTAAGGATTGAACCAGATAACGTCATACTTACAGCATTTAAAGTTTCTGAGGATATGGACGGTATAATTGTTAGATTTTATGAGGCTGAAGGTAAGGAATGCACTGCCAGATTAGAGTTTTTCAAGGATGTTGAAGATGCAAGAGTGGTGAATATGCTTGAAGAGACTGATGAAGAATTCGAGAGAGAATTTGGAAAGGATATAAAGGTTGATAAGAACACAATTTATGTAGAAATGAAACCTTTTGAAGTTGTCACGCTGAAGGTCAATATATGATAACAACTTTTAATCCGATCGAAAATTGAGATTTATGAGGTCCGAAAAACTTTACAAAGAGGCTGTAAAACTGCTTCCAGGTGGTGTAAGTTCACCAGTGAGAGCAATAAAGCCCTTCCCTTTTTACACAGCTAAAGCTAAAGGTTCTAAGATTTACGATGTTGATGGAAACGTTTACATCGATTACTGCTTAGCCTATGGCCCCCTAATCTTGGGACATGCGAATCCCGTTGTTAAGAATGCTTTGAATGAACAGTTGGAAAAAGGTTGGCTCTACGGAACACCGATAGAACTTGAAGTGAAGTATGCAAAACTGATTACAAGGTTATACAAGAGTATAGAGATGTTAAGATTCGTGAATACTGGAAGTGAGGCTACCATGAGTGCAATAAGACTTGCAAGAGGGTTTACTGGAAGAAACAAAATTTTGAAGATTGAGGGGAGTTTTCACGGCTCTCATGATGCTGTTTTAGTTAAGGCTGGGAGTGGTGCAACAACACATGGAATTCCAAATTCAGCTGGAGTTCCTCCAGAATTCGTTAAGCACACACTTCAAGTTCCTTTCAACGATGTTGAAAGTCTTGTGGAAGTTGTTGAGAAGAATAGAGAAGATTTAGCTTGTGTTATAATGGAACCCGTTATGGGTAATGCAAGCTTAATAGTTCCTGAAGAGGGTTATCTGAAAGAAGTTAGGAAAATTACTAAAGAAAATGACGTTTTATTGATATTTGATGAGGTCATAACTGGATTCAGACTGGCTTTGGGTGGTGCTCAAGAGTTTTATGGAGTTGAAGCTGATTTGACTACTTTAGGTAAAATTGCTGGTGGTGGCTTGCCAATCGGTATATTTGGAGGTAAAAGAGAAATTATGGAGTATGTGGCTCCTTCTGGTAATGTTTATCAGGCTGGAACATTCAGCGGTAATCCTCTGAGCTTAATATCTGGTTATACTACTGTGAATTTCATGATTGAAAACAAGGTTATAGATGTCGTTAATAAAACTACGGAGGAGTTGGTTAAGGGATTGAGAGATCAGATGGATGAGAATGTTGAAATAGAAAGCATTGCATCTATGTTCTGCATATACTTTGGTAAAAAGCCAAAGAATTACGCTGAAGCTTTAAAACTTGACAAGAACAAATATATGGAATTCTTCTGGAAGATGCTTAAAAATGGTGTGTTTTTACCACCATCACAGTTCGAAACTTGTTTTCTGAGCTATGCTCATACGAAGGAGGATGTTGAAAAGACAATTGAAGCTTTTGGCCTATGTCTGAGAAAATTGTAGTTGGAACGAGAGGAAGTAAGTTGGCTTTGGCTCAAACATCGAAGGTAGTTGAAAAGCTGAAAGAGAAAGGATACGATGTTGAAATTAAGATTATTAAGAGCACGGGAGATATAATGAAAGATAGACCCCTCTACGAATTCAAAGGATCTGGAGCTTTTGTAAGAGCTTTGGAGAAAGCATTGGTTAGGAAGGAAATAGATTTGGCTGTTCACAGCTACAAAGACATTCCAAGCTCAATGCTTGAAGGAATTAAAGTTTCAGCTGTTTTGGAAAGAGATTCGCCTCATGATGCATTCATTGCGAGGAATGGTGAAAGTTTGGATGAAATAAGGTCAAATGCTAAGATAGGAACATCAAGCTTAAGGAGAAGGGCACAGTTAAGCCTTTACAGATCAGATTTGAGATTTGAAAATATAAGGGGAAATGTAGATACAAGATTGAGGAAGCTCAGAGAAGGTCTATACGATGCTATAGTGTTGGCTGAAGCTGGATTGATTAGACTTGGATTGGATGTTGATTATCAACGCTTGCCAATTGATAATTTCGTTCCTTCGGCAAATCAGGGGATAATAGCTGTACAGACAAGGATTGGAGAAGAGGATATTGTGAGATTTATGAATCATAAGGAAACTTGGATTTCTGCCATGGTTGAAAGGGTTGTTATGAGGACTTTAGGTTTTGGATGTGCAATTCCAGCGGGAATATATGCTGAATGTAAAGGTAAGGTAAAGCTAATTGTTCAAGTTATAAAGGATGGAAGGGAATACAAGGTTGTTGAGATTCTAAGTAAGAAGAATGCAATTGAAGATGCAGTGGAAATAGCTGAAAACATTAAGAAGGAGGTTGGTTTATGACTGGAAAGGTTTACATTGTAGGTGCTGGGCCGGGAGATCCGGATCTATTAACTGTAAAGGCTTTGAAGGTTTTGAGGGAAGCTGATATAATTTTGTGCGATGAGCTTATAGGTGATGAAATTAGAGAATTGCTCAGATCGATGAAGGCTAAGCTTTTTGATGTTGGAAAGAGGGCTGGAAAGCATAAGATGGGGCAGGATGAAATAAATGAGCTAATGGTTAAGCTTGCGAGAGAAGGAAAAACTGTAGTTAGGTTGAAGGGTGGAGATCCTTTTGTTTTTGGGAGAGGAGGTGAAGAGGTTGAATATTTGGCTAAGCATGGAATACAATTTGAAATAGTTCCGGGCATAACTTCGGCAATAGCTGTTCCCGCTTATGCTGGAATCCCAATAACTCACAGGAAATTCGATCCTGCAGTAGTTTTCATAACTGGAAGGGAATGGAAGGAAAGACTTAACTGGAAAGCTTTAGCAGAGCTAAATGCAACAATTGTAATTTTGATGGGTGTTTCAAACTTGCACAATATCGTTAAAAAGCTCTTAGATAATGGAAAAAATCCTAAAACTCCTGTGGCAATAATCGAAAGTGGTTGTACAAAAAATCAGAGAGTAATTGTTTCAGATTTGGAAAACGTTGCTGAAGTTGCAAGGAAGGAAGATGTTAAGGCTCCAGCTGTTATTGTTGTAGGAGATGTTGTTAGGCTTAGAGAAAAAATTCTTTACTATGAAGAGGGTAATTGATGAAATGATTAAAATTGGGAAGAAGTTGGGTCAGCTTAAGCTTATAGATGGTGCTAGCGGAAACATGAGTTGTAGAATTGGAGATTTTATGCTCATTACGAAAAGCGGTTCAATTTTAGATTCTCTAACTCCTCAAGATTTTATCTATGTCAAGATTGGAGAATTTTGCGAAGGTATTTCGAGCGATTGGAAGGTGCACAGTAGAGTTTATAAAAAGACAGATTATAGGGCTGTTTTGCATTGTCATGGTATCTACAACGTTGTTCTTTCATTCATTCAAAATGAAATAGTTCCGAAGGATTTGGAGGGAAGATTGTTTCTGAAGAAGGTGAGAGTTGTCGAAGGTGAATTTGGAAGTGAAGAGCTTTCTAATGCAATTGCAAAAGAAATTGCAAGGAATGGTATAGTAATTCATAGGGGGCATGGAATATACTCAGCTGGAAAAAACACTGTTGATGCATTTAACAAAGTTTGCTACTTGGAGCATTCATGTGAAATAATTTACAAACTTGATTTGAGATGATAATTGCAGTTGCAAGGGCTAAGAAGGATGCAAAAGCTTTGAAACATTCTCTAAATTGCGAAGTGTTAAGTTTGGGTGGAATAAGGAGTTTGGAAGATTTTGATTTCTCAATTTTCAAGAATAAGATACCTATATTCTTCTTTGGAAGAGATGAAGTAGATTTGGCTATTGAGGCTGAGAAGATGATAGAAGAGATTACACCGATATATCAGATTGTAGTCTTGAGTAAGAAGGCAGTGAGAAACACAAGGATGGAAGAAATTAGAGAAAAATTCGAGATTGCCAAAGCTAAAATAAGGCTTGGAGTAAAGTTTGAAGATTTTTTCGTTTTTTCTCCAAAAAACGAATTCGGAATTGAAATACATCCAGATTACGACTCTTATTTTATAATTGGAGATGATTTCATCAAAAACATGAGGAAAATAGGAGTTGATGTTGAAGAGGGGAATCTAGTAATCAGAAAGCTCTACAATGAGGAAAACATCTATGTACCTGAGCTTAAAGCCATAGTTAGCAAGAGGATAGGTGAAGAAGTTTGTATAAAATATTTAAGCGATGTAAAGCCTAGGAAATTGTCAATTGATAAAACTGTTGAGAAAAACGTGGATTTTTTGAAGGTTATTGAGAATGTATCAATAAAATTTATAAGAGAGCATGCAAACAACGTTGGAGTTCCTTTTAGCGGAGGTAAGGATAGTTTAGCCTGTCTAATTTTGGCTAAGAAGGCTTTAGGGGATGTTAAGGCAATTTACGTTAGGACAAACTATGACATGCCTTATACTGATGAATATGTGGAATGTGTATGTGAGAAGTTGGGAGTTAATTTGATAGTTGAAAATGTTAATTTAGATGTTGAGAAGTACGGATTGCCCACTCACAAAAACAGATGGTGCACGAAGCTTAAGATAAAAGCTTTGGAAAGAGTTGTAAAATCGGAAGGAATAGATACCTTAGTTGTTGGTGATAGAGAGGCTGAAAGTAGGGTTAGAAGGGAGAGACCAGTAGTTTTTGAGAGAGTTGTTAAGGAGATTTTTCCGATCAAATACTGGAGCGGTGCCATGGTTCAACTTTATGTGATCATGAACGGTTTTAATTTACATCCATTGTATTACAAGGGATTTTACCGCTTAGGATGCACGATTTGCCCTTCACTCAGTGAGTGGGAGAAGACTTTACTAAATTGGCTCTAAATGTCAAATATATTTAAGTCCTTTTTCTCAATATAGATATGAGATCACTCCTTCCTATTTCCATAAATCTTTTCTTTATGGCATCTCTCAAATTCTCAACTTTTCCCTTCTTCGCTGAAATTGGAAATACAACATGATTCCATTTCTTCCAAGGCGGAGTCATCCCAAGCTTTAAAACTATTTCATCCAAAACTTCATCCCAATTTTCAACCTTATCCATCTTGTTTACAGCTAAGAACACCTTTGAACAAACCTCATTTAAAAATTCAAACATCTCAACCTCAATAGGAATGTATCCTCTTCTCTCCCATCTCTCAGCTATCTCCAAAAAAGATTTTCCATCTATAACCTGAATTGCTAAAACTATTCTTTCTGCATTCTCCTCAATGTATCTAACTACAAAATCCTTAACTCTCTCATTGAAATCCCTATCAACTCCAGAAATAAAACCGAATCCTGGCAAATCTGTAATTATTAAGTCCCTATATCTTACTTGATTTGGTTTTATTGTAGTTCCCGGTCTCTTCCCCCTCCTAACCTTAACACCAAATAGAGCAGAGAATAGAGTTGATTTACCTACATTTGATCTTCCAGCAAAGATTATCTCTATCATTTAGGCCAGAGACCATAATAGGCATTTAGAATTATACAAAGTAAACCTATAACAAGACCAAATACCAATACACTCTTGGGACTTACCTTTATTTGGGCTTTCTCTTCCTCAAAATATCTCATTATACCAGCTGATGACATCAGTGGAGGTGTTTTCACCTTCTCTCTCTTTGCCATATCTTCAATTCCCTCAAACAATATTTAATATTATCGTCTCTTCGATTCCTTGTAAATTAGGGCTGAAGCAACAAGATGAGCTATTCTCAAGGGTTCAGGTGTCTTTCCCTTCCTAATAGTAAGATCCAAAATCTTTAATACAAAATCTTCATCACAACCCTTAATTTGAACGTAAACACCATTAACATTCCTGACATCACCAGCCTTCCTTATCAAATTTATTCTATCTTCAAAGTCATCAAAATTTTTCAGTGCTCTCTCAATTTTCTTCATATTTGGATATCTTTCCAGAACTACAACAATTGGAATTTGCAACTTATTGTAAATGTAATCAACATCCGCTATGTTGAAACCGGCAAAGGTTAGACCACTTAGCAAAATACATTTTATCTGTTCCTTAAACCTCGATTTTGAAACAAGTTTTACAATCTTTTCACTCACATCTCTTCCATCCACATTTATTCTGTCTATCAGAAACCCTTCAACATAATCTTTGCATGTAATACAACCAACTAGATAAGCAACATTATCTTTAAAACTATCATCGAATCCAACAACCCTCCAGAGTTTCACAATGTAAATTTGAATGCTAGGCTTATAAAGAAATATGCTATCACTCCAGAAATCACCGATAAACCTAAATTTTTCCACCTAACAAATGTTAAGAAAACTGCTATTAGAGAAAATATACCAATTGGTATATCTTTCAATTCTCCCTGATTTATGAAGGAGATTATAAAGAGGGAAGAGATTATAGCTGTAGATGAGCTTGAGAGAAAATTTCCCCATTTTTCGAAATCAATCCTTTCCTTCAATAGAATTGGCATAAGTCTTGTTAGATATGTTGCAATTGCAACAATCAGTATTACTATAATTTCCAAGACAACCACCTCACAATTAATGGTGTAATTATGCCAGAGAGGAGTATGCTAAGGGATGAATAGCCAAGTGCACCTAAAGTTAGAGCTATGAAAGCACCTATGAAAGTTGATGCCCAGTCCTTACTGGATAACAACAATACAAAGAAGAGGGCGGGAAATGCAAATACCAAAGATCTGTAGAGAAATTCATTCGAAATTATAAATGATCCTCCCAATACACCTACAACAGTCCCAGAAACCCATGCAATGTATGCTATTAATGCAAGCCCCCAAACGAATTTTTCATCTTTACCTTTGAATGAAAGTGCAAATACCTCATCTGTCAAACCGAAAGATGTTAAAAATGGTCTTCTAATTTCAATTCTCTTTGAAATTATACAACCATAGATCAAATGCCTTAGATTAAGAAGTATGGGAATTATTGTTGCATTGATTGGTAATTTTATAAGTGTTACTAAAGCAAATTGTGCAGAACCAGCAAAGATTAACATAGAAGCTAATACAGTATTAATTTCATTCATTCCCATTGCTAAAGCTGTTAATCCAAAAGTTACAGCAACTGGAAAGTATCCCAAAGCTATTGGAATTCCATATATAACTCCTTTTCTAATCATTTTATCTTTATGGCATCGTTTGGGCAAACTTCAACACACAATCCACAATCATCGCATATATCATTATCTACATGTGCCACATCGTTCAACTCTATAGCACCAGTTGGACATTCTTCAATGCATTCCCCGCATCCATCACATGCATCCTCATCTATTACAGCTGGCATACCTCGATTTTACACAAATTAAATTTAACATTTGTTAAACTAAAGCATAAATACATTCAGGATTAGATCTTTTCATGCCCGCCACTATTGTTGTAGGAGGATTTTGGGGGGACGAGGGAAAAGGGAAGATAATATCATACATTGCCTACAAAGACAAACCTAAGATAATAGCGAGAGGTGGAGTTGGACCAAATGCTGGGCATACAGTTGAATTAGGTGGTAAGAAGTTCGGTGTAAGAATGCTACCCTCAGGTTTTGTATATAGAGATGCAAGATTGTTGATAGGTGCTGGAGTTTTGGTAGATCCTCGCGTATTTTTGAATGAACTTGAAGTTTTGGATAGAGATTTTAATGTTAAGAATAGAGTTGGAATAGATTACAGATGCGCCATAATTGAAGAAAAGCATGTAATGGAAGATAAAGGAGATGATCACCTTAGAAAAAAAATAGGAACTACTGGAACTGGATGTGGTCCAGCAAATGTGGATAGGGTTAGGAGAAAAGCTAAACAAGCCAAAGATATTTCAGAGCTAAAGGATTTTCTGGCCGATGTTCCATTGGAGATAAATTCTGCTTTGGATGAAGACAATTTCGTACTGATAGAGGGAACACAGGGATTTGGATTGAGTCTATATTATGGAACCTATCCATACGTAACTTCAAAAGATACAACTGCATCATCGATAGCTGCTGATGTTGGTATAGGCCCTACTAGAATTGATGATGTAGTAATTGTATTCAAAAGTTTTCCGACAAGAGTTGGAAGTGGCCCTTTCCCTACGGAAATTCCGCAAGAAGAAGCTGAAAAAATGGGAATTGTTGAATATGGGACTGTGACTGGGAGGAGGAGAAGAATTGGACTTTGGGATGGAAAGATGGCTAGGTATGCTGCAATGATAAATGGAGCAACTCAAGTGGCAATAACGGGTATAGATAAATTGGATAGAGAGTGTTATGGAGTTACTGAGTGGGAGAAGTTAACTCCGAAGGCTAAGGAATTTATAGAGAGGGTTGAAGATGATGTTAAAGTACCTGTAACCCTAATATCAACTGGCCCAGAAATGCATCAGATCATAGATTTGAGAAAAGAGAAGATCTAATTTACTTTTTCTTCTTAAAAATTTTTTTAAATTTGTCAAAAAATCTACCTTCTTCAACCTTCAATTCTTCAAGTGCACTCAAAAATTCCCTAATTTCTTCTTCATCTGGAGGCTTAATATCGTACTTCTTGATAATTTCACTCTTATCAAGCGTAAGTTCAACCTTAATATTTTCATCTACATTCACATCGTTCAACTCTTTCATTACAACTTTTGCTGGAAAATCGAGATAATAGAGTGCAGAAGCTCCTCCAAATTCTTCTCCATTTAAACTAACTTTTGCACCCACTATCTTTCCATCCTTAACATATATAGTAGCTGTTCTATCCTCCCCCATACCTTTAACAATACCTGAAAAATCTTTTATATTTAAAATAAAATCCTCAAAATTACGAGTTTCTATTACCTTCTCAATTTCTTCTTTCTCTTCCTTCTTCACCTCCTCTTCCACTTCCTCCTTTTCTACTTCAACACGATAAGATTCATCGTTCATGGAATATATCGATTGTAAACCTCTTGGATCAACCGAATAAACCTCTATAACAGCATAATCAATATTAGAAATTATTTCAAAAGCATCTTTACCCTTTACGGACTTCTTAGACCTTATGAATTCCAACTCGCCCATTACAACTCTTCCATTTTCAACAACAAGATATCCCAGATATATATCATTCGAATCTTTCCAAGAAATTTTTAGATATCCTTTACTAACTCTATCAACATATTCCAAAGGCTTTCCCCTGTAAATTCCTATAAATTCCCCCTTTGGCAGTATCATAGGCTTGAGGCAATCTTCTCTGCTGCTCTTCTCATTTCAATTCTTATTAAACCTAAGTTAACCCTTGGTTCAGTAATTACGCTGAGCATTGCATTTTCTCCAGCATCTATCAGCAAAATTTTACCTTTCTCTCCCTCTACCATGACCATGTCACTCTTACCACCTAACAATCTCTCCATAGTTGTTGAACCTGAACCGTAGGCTGCTGCAATCATCGCAGCTACCAATTCCGCATCTATACTTCTATCAGCACTTTCAAACTCTATGACCAATCCATCCTTTCCAACTATTGCAACTCCCCTAACTCCATCAATTCTTAACAGATCCGCAATTATATTTTCAAACATACAACATCACCTCATATCTCTTCTTTCAACCTCTCCAATCTCCTCCTAATCTGACTCAACTCCTCCTCAGTAATTTCAACTCTTTCATTAACTTCTTTAAGCTTTTTACTTAAAGATCTTACCTTATATCCAAGTATGCCATTCAAGAGTAGACTTACTCCAAGAAGACCGTAAACGATTGTTTGAGCGTCCAAGCTCAATCACCTCCTTCTGAATATACTCAACAGTCTTCTAAAGCCTTTACCCTTCTCCTCAACCTTTACCTCCACACCAGCAATTTTACCTGCCAACTCCAACATTGCTCTAGATGCTGGACATTTGGGATTTCTTATGACAACTGGTTGCCCAAAAGCTGCAGCTTTTCTAACCTCTGAATCTTCTGGAATAACTGCCAAGACTTTTCCTTCTAAAATTGCTTCTATCTCCTTTTTTGCGATCTCGACGCTGAGCTTCGTAACCCTATTTACAACTATGCCAAGCATTTTTGCTCCTAACCTTTCAGCGATGTATTTTGTTTTTAATGCATCAGTTATGGATGCAATTTCTGGATTTACAACAAGTAAAAATTCATCAGATGCAGCTAAAGCAACTATAGCACTCTTTTCAAGTCCAGCAGGAGCATCAAGTATTATAAAATCGGCCATATCCAAGAGAGTTGTAAGAACATCTTCAAGTTTATCCGGATTTGCCTTTCTCAAACCCTCCAAAGATATACCAGCGGGGATTATCTTAACTCCCCCAGGACCTTCATAAATTGCCTCAGAAATATCTGCTTCCCCAGCCAACACATTTTGAAGTGTTACGGGTAAACCCTCCATACCGAGTATTAACTCCAGATTAGCCAAAGTTATGTCTGCATCCATAACAATAGTCTCTCTTCCCATCTTAGCTAGGGCAACTCCTAAATTTGCAGATATCGTTGTTTTTCCAGTCCCACCCTTACCACTTGCAACGCAGATAACTCTAGCCAAATAATCACCTCCTAATTATTGCAACGTAAGCTCCAACAACAAATGCAAGTATAAATATCAGTGCCAGCTTTGAATAGTAGTAGAGCTTTTGGAGAGAATTCAATGCAGATTCCAACGAATTTTTGTCTAATTCAAGCTCACTTACTCTATTTTCGAGATAAGATAATCTATCCTTAAGTTCATTTATTGTCTTCTCCAAATTGGATTTCTCTTTCTCAAGCATAGCTGTAAGATTGATATATTCATTCAATTTGGTCATTAAGTTTTCATTTTCCTTTTTTAACTTATTTCTTTCAATTTCAAGCTTTATTGTTGAATTTAGAAGATAATCGTATGTAGGCTTAAGAACTGTAAAATTGTAAGACGTATTGTCTGCAATTATTGTGTAATTTCCTTCCTTACATGAGTAAGAAACGCAAATTGTATAATTTCCACTTGTAGCATTTATACAGTTTTTATTGAAATTGCAAAAGTACGTACAGTTATCCAATAACTTCAAGGTTCCTTCCCCCTGAACATAAATTTCAACAGTTTCACCGGGATATGTTGTGTTATTGAGTAATACTAAAGTAAGAAGTATTAAATTTATCAAGATCTCACCTCCATGAACTCTTTAATCTCCTCTCTAATTTTTTCAATCTCTACAAAAGGAATGTCCCTAGTACTTTGAATTGTACAAATCACATCAGGTGTAACCTCAAATATACTCATCTTGTACGCCTTACCACCAATTGTTATCTCCTTTGATTTCAGAATATTCTTACCAACATCCTTCAAAATTTCTGGAGCCAATGCTGAAATTTCTTCGGGATCATCTAAGGTTGAGGCTATCGGTAATCCTTCATATGTCGATAGGGTAACCTCAGATAGCATGAATTTATCTCTTAGAAATTTGACAAGATCTGCAAAATCTTTAGGTTCTTTAATTTCATTAACGATACTCTTCTCAGTCTTAATAACCTCTCTGCTTTTGGAAATTGCTTCAAAACTTAAACTCTCAGTTTTTTCTCTTCTCTTTAATAATCTAGTAATGTAGTAACCACTTACAATTCCTACAAGTGCCGAAATTATTAAATTTATATCAGTATACATAAAAATATCGGTATACATAAAATCACCTCATCTTTTTCATAAATTCTTCAATATTCATGTTCTCTATTTTCTTTGCAAGATCGAAAATTTCATCAACTTTTTCAAGTTTTATTTTCATTTCCAATCTCCTTATTAAATTCTTATCCAATTTTATAGCACCAATATTTTTTTTATCTACTAAAACGGTTATACTGCCCTCTTCAAACTTTTTGAAGTATACGGCCTTTTCTCCCATATATACTATGGCTTCATTGAATTTACTTTCAAGAGTGTTGGCAATTTCTTTCAAATCTTCACTGCCATAGTATTCTCCATCTGATTTTATCAAATATTTCTCTATCATAACAACTCCTCCAAAGATCTTTTCAATCTATAATATATAACTCCCGCTCTATCATCTCCCAAAGCAATTACAAAACACTTCCCATGCTTGACTACAACATATTTCTTATCATTCTTTGTAAATATACCTCCCTCAAATTCAATTACTCTACTCAACTCTTTGACATCACCAAATATCTCAATAATATCTTCCCTTTCTTTTTCACTCAGACCATAACATGAAGTATCATTGCAGATCAGACAGATTTTTATTCTGTATCTATCGTAAATTTTCTTAAGATCTTTCATCCAAAAACCTTGAAATATGTTCAGGTAAACCCTCTTTTAACTCTCTGAATTCTTTAAGTGCTCTCTCAACATCTATACCATTTATGTATGGCAAATCAAACCAGTTTTTGGGAACGAGATATATATCAAATAATCCGAGCTCGTAAAGCTTCCCCATAATTTCTGCATTCCTCTCTTCAACCTTAAGTGGTTTGCCACTTAAAGCAACCTTAACATCTTCACTGAGATCCCACTCCTCTTGCAAGAATTCCTCTATTTTTTTAGCAATCTCCTCCTTATCTCTTGCCTTTATCTCAACACCAGAAACTTTGTATGTCACTTCCAAAAATCCTTCACCTTTCAACCTCTCAATTAACTCATCTGGAACATTCATTTTCGTATAGAGTTTTATTAGATCTTCTTTGTCAGTTTTCCTTATAGCTCTGGCAATTTTCACCCTTCCAAAAAGATTTAAAGCCTTTTCTCGAACATCTGCATCCCTAGCCCCAACTGCTATGGCAAATGTGAGTCTTTCAAGCTTCTTGAGAATTTCATCCTCAAGGTCTGTTCCGTATCTTTCTTTTAAATCTATCAAATCAACACCTTTTGTAATTTCTTTTATATCCTCAAGCTTTTTCTTCTTTCGAAACAACATACTAATCACCTTAATGTGTGGAACAACTTAAGCATGGATCGTATGCTCTAACAACTAATTCAAAATTGTTATTCCCTTTCTTATACATTGCGGTCAGATCATGATTTATTGCCGTATTGTTTATTGTTGTTGGAACTATAAGATTTGCTTTGACAAGCAAACCTCTATCATCAAACTTGTAATGATGAATGAGTGTTCCACGTGGTGCCTCAACAACTCCAACACCCTCACCAGCTTTAGGTTTTACCTCTTGTCTTATATTACCACTCCTGACATTTTCCATTATCTCTATTGCCTTCTCAATGGAATATATAATTTCCACAAGCCTTGCGTAGTTATAAAGAAGGGTTTCATGCTTTACATCATTAAAAATTTCAGCTAATCCTTTTGCGACATCTGTGTCTACTTTTGTTAGATTCAATCTTGCCAATGGCCCAACTCTACAAGCTTTCCCTTTCAGATAGGGGAACTTTGCAAAGCTGAATTCCTCAACCCTTTCCTCCAAATATTTGGGATATTCATCGAACTTAAACTCAAAAAATTCACCATCATAACCAATCAAACTCTCTCCATAGAAATCTATGATTCCCTTTGAATTCAGAGAGAGATAGGCAGTTTCGTTTAAAACTTCTCCCTCCTTTAACATTTCGAACTTATCTATATTTTCATTTAACTTATTCAAGAGAGATCTAAGCTCTTTTGA
The DNA here is from genome assembly GCA_964554855.1 of uncultured archaeon. Taxonomy (GTDB): domain Archaea; phylum Halobacteriota; class Archaeoglobi; order Archaeoglobales; family Archaeoglobaceae; genus Archaeoglobus_B. The sequence goes on from CAZKQI010000001.1 coordinate 28,598, forward strand.
ATAATCTTTATCCAGATCTCTTGCAACTCCTCCAACAATGACCTCAGGATGAATTGGTCTTACGGCAATTCTACTCACTATTTCATTAGCTATCCTCCTAAGTTCAACTCCCAAATGTATCAAATCTTTAGGTAAACCGAGAAAGCTGTCAGACTTAAAATAGTCTGGAAGGGCTAGGAAAAATAAGTGTAAGGCATGAGACTGTATTGTTTGAGCAAGCAGTAAAATTCTTCTGAGGTCTTCAACTCTCTCCGAAACATCTAAACCAAAGGCACTCTCAACTGCTCTTGCACTTGCTACAGCATGAGCAACGGGACAGATACCACAAATTCTTGCAGTTAAAACTGGTAGGTATTCAAAACTCCTGCCTTCCAGAAACTTCTCAAAACCCCTAAACTCCAAAACTTTGAAATATACTCTATTGTCTTTTACTTCTATTGCAGCATTACCTTCAATTCTCGTTACAGGTTCAATTATCATTTGAAAACACCTCACACAAATTTCTTAACCTTTTCTTCAAGGTAAACATTTCTAACAATCTTCTCCTCTATATGTATACCTCTATGATATATAGCATCGGCTCTGCAAACGTAAGAGCAACTCAGACAACCTATGCATTTCTCAGGCTTTTCTACAAATGGCTTATCATCTTTATTAACTATTACCTCAGTAGGACATACATCAACGCACTCCAAGCATTTTACACATCTATCTTCATCAATTATAACTTCGATCAAGCTTTACCACCTCCAATTCTCCCAATTCTAATTATCTCTCTAATTCTCGATACTTGCTTATCCATCATATCGCTTGTGAAAACAAAAGCATAAATACTCGCAATGTCTTCAAATTTAACATCAAAACCAGCAATTCTCCTAATTCTATCATGTATTTCTGTAAGATAATCCTTACAGGGCATGACCATCACTTTGTCTGTAGGCCCTCTACAACCTCTACACGGTACACCTGCCTTAGTGCAAACAGCTTTACAACCACCTCTCGTGACACTACCTAAGCAGATGTAACCTTGGCTTAGTAGACATACTTTTGGATCTGGTAGCTCAGTTTTCCTAACTCTATCAATTTTTGTATGAACAACCAACCTACCACATTCAGCACAGACAGGATAATCGTATCTCACAACATTTCCAGTCAAAATTCCTTCTATAAATCTCGAAATTATTTCGGGAGTTGGTGGGCAACCTGGAATGTAGTAATCGACATTGACAAAGTGATCTATTGGATAAGCGAAATCCAAAAGCTTATGATTTATTTCAGTTCCATAGACTTCTCCTATCAATTTTTCTGATTTGTAAATACTTCCCATACTAGATATTCCACCCAAAGCTGAACAACTTCCAAAAGCTACCAAAGTTTTTGCCTTTTCTCTTGCATTTTTAAGCATTTCAAGTTCATGTTCAGTTCTTACTGCTCCTTCAACTAATACAACATCGCATTCTGGCAATTCTCTATTATCTTTGATGATAGGTGCATAAACTACTTTTTCTGCAATTTCAAGGAATTTTTCATAAGTATCGAGTAATGCCACTTGACAACCAGAACACGATGCAAGCTTAACGATTCCAACCCTCATGATACCACCAACCTCTTCAGACATGCATTCGGACCTGCATGAATCAAAATCAACCTAACCTTCTTCCCTAGGTGATTTGAGATAATTGACTCTATATAACCATGAGTCACCTGACATAACGCACCACCCTGCTTTGTGCAAACAGTATAGTGAGTCTGCCTTATCGGACAACTCTTGAAAACAACAAGATATTCATTATCGCTAACCTTTTCAAACAAATCAACCCACCACGGAGAAACACTACTCAACTTTTGTAAGCAATCTTCAACACTCTCACACTTGCCAACATCCATAACCTCACTCATTTTTCTTCCTGCTATGTAGCATATGGTCTTAGCCCATTCACCACTGAAAAGTTCCAGTGATCTCGTCAATATTGATAGCAGAACCATTCTATCCCTTATATCTATCACTTCCTTTTGCATCATATTTTCACCTCACATTCTTCACATGTAGCTTTAACACCTATGGATTCAAACATCTTAGATATGAAACCCTTTATAAATGGACAGATTGTGTTCTCCTTATCCAAAACACCCATTTCAATTAAATCCCTGACGATGCATTTTTCAATTCTAATTTTTTCACCAGAAACACTAAATTTCAACGGTATTATATTTTCAATTTCTTTCAGTAATTCTTCGATATTTTCTGCCAAACCTCTCTTTACAGCTTCACTACCAAAAACTCTACCAGTTGAAACCATCATTCCCGTATAATTCTTCCAGAACTCTTTTATTGCAGAGTCCATTGCCATTATTATGTCATCTAATGATTTCATAATAGATTCGTATTTCATAATTTCTTTTTTAGATGTAAGTACTTAAGATTTGCTTTAATCAATTTTAACAATTTTTGCCACAAAAAATCCAGAAGTTTTATGTTTATGGGGAAAAAATCTCCTACATTTTCCTATTTCCTCATTCAATTCTCCATAATCTGGAATGTATGTTAATGCTGGTTCACCCCATTCGATTTCATCAATTTTTATGTTAAATTTCTCGAAAGCATACTGAATTACGAGTTCATTCTCCTCAGGAGTTAGAGAACATGTCGAATAGACTAAGATACCATTGGGTCTCAAGCTCTTTAAGGCTGAAGTTATTAGGTCTTTTTGCAGTTTTGAGCAAAATTCAATATCCTTTTTACCACTAATTTTCTTTCTTCTTTCATCCTTGTGAATAACTCCCTCTCCACTGCAAGGAGCATCTAGAAGAATTTTATCAACTTTAATTCCCAAATTATAGAACTTAGTGGCATTCATTTGAACTACAACTGTATTTAAAACACCCATTCTGTGAATGTTATCTATTAAAGCTTGAATTCTATCCCTATTTGCTTCTATTGCAATTAAAACACCCTTGTTATCCATTAATTGGGCTAAAAATGTTGTTTTTCCACCTGGAGCCGATGCAAAATCTACAACAATATTGTTACGATTTGGATTAAGTACCAATGGTGGGATACACGAACTCTTTTCCATTACATAATAATAACCCATCAAATATTCTGGAGTTGCACCTATTGAGTAAGGCTCTCTCAAAACCTCGTAACAGTAAGGAATTTCAGTTCTTTTAACCTTAAATCCTCTACTCTCCAACCTCTCCACCAATTCATCTTCATCGATTTTTATTGTGTTTACCCTTATATGTTTTGGTATTCCTTTTTCCATAGCTTCAATTAGCTCAATTGTTTCTTCAATTCCGAAGAAGTTGATCCATCTTCTCACAATAAATTCATTGTAGCCGTAACGTTTCGAAATTTCCTTTGATTCCTTTGTTGAGGGATAATCTATTATCACAGATTAAGATTAATTATGTGAAAGTTTAAGGTTTTGCAGTGGAGGACAATCCATACATTAAGAGATGGAGAAAGGGATTGAAAAGGATAGCTTTAGTATATCCAAATAAATATGCAAGTGGAATAGCAAATATAGGGCTTCAGTACATATACGCTTACCTAAATTCATTGGAATGTATATGCGAGAGATTTTACATAGATGTTCATGAGGGTATAAGAAGTTTGGAAAGTAAGACAAATCTGAAAGATTTCGATATTGCCTTATTTTCTCTACAATTTGAGGAAGACTATTTTAATGCAATAAGAATTCTCAAAAAAAGCAATTTCAAAGGCTTGAAAATAGCTGGAGGACCATGTGCAATGATAAATCCAAAACCAATTTCAAAATTCTTTGATGCTTTTGTTATCGGAGAAGTTGAAAATACAAGAATATTGGAAATTATAGCCAATGCAAGATCGATTGAAGATTTAGAATGTGAAGGAATATGGTTAAGGAGGGGGAGGGTGAAAAGAGTTTATCCAAAAAAGCTGGATTTCTATCTGAACAGGCAAATAATTGCAGATTCTGTCTTTGGTAGATGCCTTATATTGGAGGTTGGAAGAGGATGTATAAGGCGTTGTAGATTTTGTGTTGCCAGACAGATTTATTCTCCACCCAGATGGAGAGATATAAGACTTTTGAAGGATATTGCTGAAGATTATAGGGGTATTGTCAATAAGGTATGTCTGGTAGCTCCCTCAACCTTGGATCATCCCAGAATAAAGGATTTGCTTTTTGAACTTGTAGATATGGGTTTTATGGTTTCTCCCTCTTCTACAAGGGCAGATAGGCTGGATGAAGAAATTGTAGAAATTCTAGTTGAAGGTGGTTTGAAAAGTATAACGATAGCACCAGAAGCTGGAAGTGATAAGATAAGGGATATTTTGAAGAAGGATTTAAGTGAGGAAGATGTCATTAACGCTGTTAAAGTTTGCATAGATAAAGGCATTAAGAGTTTCAAATTCTACTTCATGATTGGCCTACCGAACGAAAGTTTAGATGATGTTAAAGGTATAGTAGAACTTGTTAAGAGAGTAAGGGAAATGAAAGCTGAAATTTCTGTTTCAGTAAATCCATTTGTTCCAAAACCTCATACACCTTTACAGTGGTGCCCTTATACTTGTGTATATGATGTTAGGGAAGGATTTAGAGTTTTGAAGGAAAAGAAAAAATATCTTATAAAGGAGCTTTCCAAGATCTGCAATTTTAATATTGGGAGCATTGAGAAGTTTGCAATTCAAACAATTTTGTCAAGAGGGGATGTAGATGTTAGCAGAATTTTCGATTTTAAGCCGAGCTTAAGGATTGCTGAGAAATTGGGATTGACAAAGTATTTGAATGGATTCGATATTGAATCTGAATTGCCTTGGGATTTCATAGAGCATAATTACAAAAAGGAGAGATTGATTGAGGAGTTCATTCAAGTATGTGAGTTTCAAAATTGAATTTCATTTCATCCATTTCAAATTCAAATTTTTTCTTATCAATCTCAACATACTGTCTTATCTTAATGCTAACTTCACTCTTCTCCCCATTCCTTATGTGACTTATCCACCAATCCTTTATCTTTTGAGTTTGAATTTTTAGGATTACTGGAATTTCTGCAGAAGATTTTGGTTGTACTATTTCACTTACATCTGTATATCCTTCACCCAAAACTATGTCATTCACAGTGATTATGTAGTGCATTCTTTTTAAGTACAACGGCACAATATTCTCATTTTTTATTTTAAATTCTGCAATTATTTGTGTAACGTTATAATCAACATCACCCCATTCAGTTCTTACAGATTCAACAGTAACTCTATAAATCCCCAAATCGAAAGATTGTTTTTCAGAAAAAAATCCAAGGAAGTTCGTTTCTATTTTTCTTTTCATTTCAGAAATTTCAAATTTGAATGTTGTTACCTTAAGGTCAAAAATCAAATAACCCTTTACTCCGAGCATAGATTTCTCTCCATTCTTTATATGACTTATCCACCATTTCGGTATCTTTTCATTATCTATCTTAGTTGAGATTAGAATTGTAGATTTTGTTTTAGGCTTTATCTCTGATTGCAGAGATTTACCTTCTCCAACCTTCATGGAATTTAGATAAACTTCTGTTAAAACATCCTTTATTGGAATTGAAAAAGGGTTTGGATTGTAAACTTCAATTTCAGTCAATATTTCTGTGTAGTTATTCGTTATTTCACCCCATCTGTTCTCTACACCCTTTATAACTGGCTTCCCAACAGTGCTACATCCCAAAAGGGAAAGAGAAATTAATATTATGAGAACTGAAATCCCTTTCTTCATAAAATTACTTTTCAGCTACTACTTAAAAATTACCCAGATAGAAAAGATGGCTTTTACAAGAACAATCGGAACATCCAAAGCCCTTAACACTTTCAAAGCCATTAAAAAGTTTGGCTAACTCACATTCAACTTTTCTATTTGGTATTAGAAATACAACCATTTCATCTGCAATGGAAGTTAAATAATCTATATGCCATCTAAAAATTTTGTTCTTCTTAAAATGTCTAGCAATCCTACCTATCAATGAATTCATGCCACTTCCAACATAAGCGTACCAACCAGCCTTGATATTAACCAAGCCCAATCTTCCAACAACAACTTTCCTATCATTATTGAATTTCAAGAAAAGTATGTATGATCCCTTCATTTAAACCTGAGTATTGCTGCAATTCCTCCAAATGCATTTAAGAGCATAGCACCTTCCTCACTTTCTGTAGATAAAATTTCGACTTTTGCACCACTTTGCTCTGCAAGCTCCGAAATCTCAAGTATAACATCCTTCCTCCCAATCTCTTCCATCTCAACTCCGCAATCACAAATCATCTTCTTTGTAACCTCATCACTCAAAGTTATCTCCTTCTCCCTACCACATTTGGGACATCTGTATCTAACTCTCTCAAGCCTCAAACCTTCACTCAGTAAAAGGACATCTACAGCTCCCAAAGATAGGTATTTTCTTACCTCTTCCTCACCATAAGCGGCAAGACCATCTTTCACAACTTCCTTCAAAAATCTGTTCATCAACCTCTTCTCTCTAATTAAATCAAGTTCATGAAGCTTATCCTGTGCCTTCTCAACTAACTCATACAATCCGCTTTCATCCGTATAACCGACATCAAAAAGACCTATAACTTTCCTCTGTAACTCATGATGCAGATATTCACCTTTGTAGAATTCTTCCTTAGTTGGAGAAGGACCACCTATTAAGATTCCTTCTAACTCATCCTTATGTGGTAAAAATGCTTCACTTGCAGCATCCCCCACCCTCTTGTAGAATTCATGAATTGCAATTTCTCTCAACCTCTCAAATCTGACACTACTTTGACCTCCCTGCCTGTGCTTTCCAGGTACATTCGAAGTTTTGTAATCCAAAACATCAATTCTCTTACCTCTCAACAATCCGATTGTAGCCTCTCTCCTATCCAAAACTATGAGTCCGTAAACCTTTTTCTCTTTTAGCATGTCTTTTAAAGGTTCTAAGTAAAATTTGGAATCGCAATGATATTTATAGAGTGGCACTGGCTCTGGAGGAATTATTATTTCTGTTACTCTCTTCTGTTTACCATTCTCCTCAACAACTCCACTAACAATAACCATTCCATGTTCTGGAGGTTTCTTGAACATTTTAAGCCTTTGAAGAATTGCCTCCAATCCACCGATAACATTCACTCTTGTCTGCTTTGACTTTATATTTTCTGCTTGGCTTAGCTCACTTCTCAGCTGACTTACAACATCAGCTATGTTTTTATCGGGAGGAATGTAAAGTGTAATGAGCTCAGTACCTCTTCCCTTATACCTTTCAAGTTCCTCCAACTTCCTTTTGAATTCATAAATCAGCTTTGAAGTCATGTCTAACAATTTTAAGTTTCTATTTATAAATGTGTTGACCAAAAACTCTTCTCTGCCACATTCTAACAGCTCTCAAGAAATCTATTTTTCTAAATTCTGGCCAGTAAACATCGCAGAAGTATGCCAAACAGTTTGCGGTTTGCCAAGGCAAAAAATTTGAAAGCCTTTGTTCTCCACCAGTTCTAATTAGAATATCTACAGACTCATAACCGTTATCTGAATAAAGAAATTGCTCAATAAGTCTAGAATTTATATCTTCAGTTTTTATAATTCCACTCTCAATCATTTTAAGGACACTTCTAACAGCATCTAATATTTCCTGCCTACCCCCATACGCTATTGCTATGTTCAAAAGATGTCTTTCATAGCTAAATGTAACTTCTTCAAGTTTTTCTGCAATTCTCTTTATTCTATCAGGTAAAAGTTCTCTCTTCCCAACTATTTTAACCCTAACTCTGTTTTTGTGTATTCTCTTATCTTCAATCAACTTCTTCAATTGTCTCTCTATCAATTTGAATAAATTCTTCTTTTCTTCTTCACTTCTCTTAAAATTTTCAGTTGAAAAGGCATAAGCTGTAACTGTCTTAATTTTCAATTCTAAGCACCATTTTAAAACCTCTTCAGCCTTTTTCGAACCGAATACATGACCCACATAAGGAGGTAAACCCAATCTCTTAGCAAATCTTCTATTACCATCCATTATGAAAGCTACATGCTTTGGAGGTGGAAATTTCCTTACTTCTTTAATTAAATTGAATTCGTAGAGTTTGTAAATTGGTTTAAAAAATTTCATGAAAATTCCCTCAAAACAGATTTAACCAATTCAATATATTCCGATTTAACGTAATATCTGTTTTTCTCACCCATTTCAGTCCTAACTATACCCAATCTTGTGTTCATAAGTCCCAGCATTGCAGAAACTCCTCTGATGTTGACTTTGTAACCTTTAGATTTTAAAATCTCGTATATCTCCATCGTTGTGTACTTCCTCCCATCACTCATAATACTCAATACTTCCCTTCTAATACCCTTTCTATCTCTCCTCAAATAATTTATAAGCCTCTCCCTAATTTTTTCGATCATAGTGGATTTACCTCTACCACTATTCTCTTAGATGTAGGATATCTTTCGATTATAAAAACGTTTTTTCCAATTTTTTTCAAATTTTCAAGATGTTTTTCGATAAAATCAACAGAGACCTCAATTCCCCCTTCCACAACTACATAATTTCTCAAACCATTCAATTCCAAATATCTCCTAATCTTTTCTATATCACCTTCAATGTATCCACATACAATTGTACCTTCTCTCGTTATCAAGTAAAAGTCTGGCAATTTCTTTGCCATTCTGATCAACCTTCTTCTCAACTGCACCCTATCTTTAAATCTGGCACTACAGTAATGAAACTTATTTACCCTTTCAGCATAAGCTTTAACAATTTCATCACAGTTCGAACAGCCATAGTGATCGTTCGGCTTAAAACCCCTCTCAACTAATTTATAGTAATTTGTAGATGAAAACTCCAATTCATTCAAATTCAGGAATAAATCATACTTGTTTACAACATCTACAATTTCCTCATTTATTGCAATTGAAGGAATCTCAAAACCTACCTCCATTCCCATCTTCTTAGCAACTTTTATAGGTTCTTCATATATTTTTATATTTTTAAGTTCTGGAGGATGAAATCTTATCTCATCGAGATATTTTAGCTTACTCAAAATATTATAACTTGCTGGAATTGATGTGTAAAGATGGCTGTGCAAATCTTTAAATACTTTAAGAAATTCTATAACTCTATTCAACTTCAAAAGAGGTTCTCCTCCAGTTATAGCTATTCCTTCAGCGGACATTGCCTCAGCCTCATCCACTGCATCCTTCAAACTTTTAACCTCTCTTTCATTTGCAAAAACTAAATCTTTACCCCTTCTCTCATCAGAAATTGGACAGTAGAAGCACGAGTTTTTGCATATTCCAGTAATGAATAAAACCATCTTCGCACCTCTTCTACAAATTTTACAGCCTTCACTCAAGTAACTGTAAAAACTTCCAGCCTCAATTCTTTTAAACTTCCTCACATACATACCTCTACACTTTATAAATTTAGTTTCCGATAGTAATAATAATAGGTTGGATCATATTTACGTATGGATTTGGAAGAGATAAGAGTTGCTGTTCTCAGAATAGAGGGAAATAACTGTGAAGATGAGACTGTTAGAGCCTTTAAATATCTTGGTGTTGATGCTGAAGCTGTCCATCTAAAGCAATTCTACAGCGATACCATTAAAGAGAGTGAACAGAGAAGTCTCTTCGATTATCACTGCTTGGTTATTCCCGGTGGTTTTTCGGCTGGAGATTATGTTAGAGCTGGTGCAATATTATCTGCAAGGATGAAGAGTGTTTTAAGAAGGGATCTTGAAATATTCATAAGTGAAGGATATCCAGTTCTTGGTATATGTAACGGTTTTCAGGTTTTGGTTGAGTTGGGTGCTTTACCGGGATTTGATGAGGATAAACCCATTTCTGAAATGCCTGAAATGGCTTTAACTGTAAATAAATCTGCAAGATTTGAATGCAGACCATCATATCTAAAACATGAAAACAAATGCATTTTTACAAATCTTTTGGATTTGGATAAAATAGTTATGTTCCCCGTTGCTCATGCGGAAGGTAGAGTTGTTTTTCCAAAAGAAGAAATTCTTAACAAGCTTGTAGAGAATAGACAGATTGTATTTAGATATGTTGATGAGAACGGAAATTATGCTGGATATCCATGGAACCCCAATGGCTCCACTTATAACATTGCGGGAATATGCAATGTCAGGGGTAACGTATTTGGATTGATGCCACATCCAGAAAGGGTTTTCTGGGGTTACCAGCAGGGTAAAGATGAAATTTATGGAGATGGAGCAGTAATATTTAAGAGCGTGATAGAGTATCTGAGAAAAAACTTTTAAAGACTGAAAGATAATTAATTAAGGCCCGTCTGCCATGCGTCCCCCGATTTGATGAGGGGGATTCCACAGGACGGGCTACAATTTTAGAAGAAAGTTTTCCGCAATATCTCCAAAAAACGGAAACTTATAATATTCACCAATGTACGCCTTGTACATCCCCACGATCCAAAGAGCTACAGCTATTATGTTTACCAATCCAGCAATTATCCAGCCTATGAAAGGAATTAATCTTGAAATTCCAGCTAAGATCCAGAGAGCTATGAAAGTAACTGTAGACTGCATTGCATGAAATCGAACGAAATCATGCCTTTCAATTAAAAGAAGGACTATACCACTTATAGGCCCAAAGAGATATGCTAAAGCTCCTTTAACTCTTGGTTCAAGAATTGTCATGTTTATCCCTCTCTTTAAAATTTTTTAAAGTATTTAGAACAACTTTCAAAACATCTCTTTTTACTTCATTCAATTTCCTCTCAGCATCAATTATAACAATATTATTTTTCAAATTTAAAAATATTTCCCTTACCTTCTTAAGATATTCCAAATCTTCGAATCTGTCAGGCTTTCTTTTTGTTTTTATTCTTCTTAATGCTGTTTCAGGGCTAACATCAAGTATAATAATTAAATCGGGTTTTGGGAAGGTCTCATTCATCTTTCTTATATATTCAACGTCTATTCCCAAAGCACCTTGGTAAGCTATCGTTGAATAGTAATATCTGTCCATTATTACTATCTTTCCCTCTTTGAGAGCAGGTAAAACATTATTTTGAACATTCCATTCTCTATCTTTAACAAAAAGCTCAAGCTCTTCAAAAGGATTTGTTTTCCTACTCCTCAAAATTTGCCTTATTTTCTTACCATACTCACTGTTTGTTGGTTCTTTAAGAACAACAACATCGTATCCTCTCTTTCTTAGCTCATCAGCAATATAATTTGTTACTGTAGTCTTTCCCGATCCATCTATACCCTCAATTGCAATCAGCATTGAATACAAACTTGTTAGAGTGTAATAAAAGGATTTGCAAATTAAGCAAACGAACTAAATAAATGCTCCGGCCGGGATTTGAACCCGGGTCACGGGCTCGAAAGGCCCGTATGATTGGCCGGGCTACACCACCGGAGCTAAAACATAAATATAAAGAGGTGTTTAAAATACTTTCGCTATTCCAACCAAGGCATCATTGCCCTAAGCTTAGCTCCCACCTTTTCTATTAGATGTTCTCTTTCCATTTCTAGCATTCTATTATAAACTGGTCTTCCAGCTCTATTCTCCAAAATCCATTCTCTTGCAAATTCGCCTGTCTGTATCTCCTTCAGTACCTTCCTCATCTCCTCTCTAACTTTCTCATCTATTATTCTCCTACCCCTTGTTAATCCACCGTATTTTGCAGTTTCACTTACAGCACTCCACATTCTCATCAAACCACCTTCATAAATCAAATCTACAATGAGCTTCAGCTCATGCAAAGCCTCAAAATAGGCAACTTCAGGCTGATAACCAGCTTCAACCATAATTTCGAATGTGGCCTTAATCAACTCTGTAACTCCACCACAAAGATCTACTTGTTCTCCAAACAAATCCGTTTCAGTTTCCTCCTTAAATGTTGTTTCTATAACTCCTGCTCTAGTACAACCTATTGCCTTTGCATAGGCCAAAGCGATTTCCAAAGCTCTTCCAGTATAATTCTGATGAACAGCTACCAAAGCTGGAACACCTTTTCCCTCAACAAACATCCTTCTAACTAAATGTCCCGGGCTTTTAGGTGCAACCATCGTAACATCTACAAAATCGGGTGGAATAATCTGGTTGTAGTGAATGTTAAAGCCATGAGCAAACATTAGCATATCACCTTCCCCAAGTCTATCCCTAACCAATCTCTTATAAACTTCTGGCTGAACCATGTCAGGTATGAGGAACATTATTACATCCCCTTTCTCAACAGCATCTCCCACTTCCATGACCTTCATCCCATCCTCCTCAGCTATTTTCCAGCTTTTACTACCCTTATACAATCCAATCACTACCTTCACACCAGAATCTTTAAGATTTAGTGCATGTGCTCTTCCCTGACTTCCATAACCTAAAATTGCAACAATTTTATCCTCTAGATAGCTTAAATCCGCATCTCTATCATAGTAAATCTTTGCCATGCTACCAAATTGCAAGAATTATTTAAATTGTTTTCCAATTTTCAGCATGGCGATTGTTGAGGATGTGATAAACTTGCTTGAGAAAGAAGCTTTGACCGTTAGAGAAATATGCTATAGATTGGGTTTAGAAGTTGAAAGAGAGAAGGAAATTTATGCTTTAATAAACAAGATTGCAAAGATAGTTAGAAGGAAGGGAAAAAGACTTATGATGATATCACCAAGATGCAAAAATTGCGGATTTGAATTCAGTAAGCACAAAGCGACCAAATGCCCAAGATGTAAGAGTGAAAGAATTGAACCTGCAAGATTTATCATTAAATGATGAAAATTGCAGCTGCAACGACAGTAGTATAATTTTCAACTTTAGCTTTAGCTGTAACATTGAAAACTTTTGCCGCTTTAACATTGAAAGCTGTTTCAAGCATATATTTTGCATTTTCCTCAGCGTATTTACCAACATCTTCCTTCTCATCACAATAACCCATATATTCAGTAATATAACCGTTTAAATTCTTGTTCTCTGGTATTGCTACACCTATACTAGCATAGATAGTTTTTCCTACCTCATTACTCGTAAACTTTGCCATAACACAGAAAACTATCTGTCCCGGTTTCAATTCCTTCAATCCCTCTTCCCTACTAACTTCAATACAGTTCGGTGGATAAACGCTACTCACTGGAACTAGATTGAACTTTTCTATTCTTGCATCTCTCAAAGCAAGCTCAAAGCTAACCAGAGGATCTTCATGCCTTCCGACGCCTTTCGTGAAGAATACTTTTCTCGGTAAAAGCATCAAATCAATAAAATTTCAGATCGATATTTAAAGATTTTCTAATTGAAAAAGTAGATAAACGCATGCTAAGAACTCTAAGCATGAGAACAATATATTGGGAGGAGAATGCAGTAAAACTGATAGATCAGACTGTTTTACCCGATAAATTCGAAATTTTAACTTGCAGAAGTGTTGATGAGTTGGCAAATGCTATAAAGAGGTTGGCTGTTAGAGGTGCACCGGCTTTAGAAGCGAGTGGTGCCTATGGTATTGCTCTAGCTTGTTATGAGAGAGATTTTAAAAATATTGAAGAATTGAAAGAACATGTTAAAAGTAGAGCAGATTTACTATCTTCAACAAGACCTACAGCTGTAAATCTTTTCTATGGAATTGAAAGAGTCTTAAAAGTTGTTTTTTCCTGCAATGATGTTGAAGAGGCTAGAAAAAGGGCTTTGAATGAAGCTGAAAGGATTGCTGAAGAGGATGTAAAGAGGAATAAGCTTATGGGAAAGTATGGGGCAGAGCTTTTGGAAGATGGTGATACCGTATTAACTTACTGTAACACTGGAAGGCTTGCAACTGTGGATTGGGGAACTGCTTTAGGAGTTGTAAGAAGTGCAGTTGAACAGGGGAAGAGAATAAGTGTAATTGCATGTGAAACTCGCCCTTTAAATCAGGGTTCCCGTCTAACATGCTGGGAATTGATGCAGGATGGAATAGATGTCATGTTAATTACAGATAATATGGTTGGAATTGTAATGAAAAGAGGAATGGTAGACAAGGTTTTAGTAGGAGCTGATAGAATTGTTAGAGATGGAGTTTTCAACAAGATAGGTACATATACTGTTGCAATAGTTGCAAAAGAGCATGATGTTCCTTTCTACGTTGTTGCACCTCTTACAACATTTGATTGGAAGAAAACTGTAAATGATGTTGTAATAGAGGAGAGAAGTAGGGAAGAATTGATATACTGTCATGTAAAGTGCAAGAAATCTTTCATAGCACCAAAAAATGTTAAAGTTTTCAATCCAGCATTTGATGCAACTCCATTGAATTACGTCACAGCTTTAATAACTGAGAAGGGAGTAATATATCCTCCATACGATGAGAATGTTCCAAAAACGTTATCTACTGAAAGAAGACTTTAGAACATGAGAATTCATCCAATATGTCTGTCATGCTTACTGAACAGAGCGTATATGGAAAGCAGATTTGTTACAGATGATGAAAATTTGATATTTGAGGCTGTTGGAGAGGCTTTGAAGATTTTATACAATAAATATTTTACAAGAGGTATAAATGCTCACATAGCTACTGAGATGCATAGAAGAGTTTATGATGTTTTAGGTGTTAAAGATCCGTATAAAGGAGTTAAGGAGAGGGCAAACAAAATTGCAATGGAAAATTTACCAATAATAAGAGCTTTTGTGGAAAATCAGTCAGACGTTTTCAAAGCTTCTGCAATAGCTTCTATAATAGCAAATACTTTCGACTACGGAGTTATGGGACATGAAGTTGAAGATGAAAACTTTCTAACATTCTTTATAAGTGAGTTTAAGAGGGGTTTGAGAATAGATGATCTCGATGAGGTTAGAGAGCTTTGCAGTGGTAAGGTTTGCTATTTAACTGATAACTGCGGTGAGATTGTAGTAGATACCCTCTTTATGAAAGAGATAAAGAAGATCTGTGAGAGGATTACTGTTGTCGTAAGGGGAAGACCGATAATAAGTGATGCAACACTCGAAGATGCTTTGAATGTTGGCATAGACAAAATAGCCGATGAAATACTTACGAATGGAAAGGGGGCAATAGGTATAATAGAGGAAGAGTTGCCAAATGATACACTCGAAAGGCTTGAGAATTCTGATATCATAATAGCAAAAGGTATGGCAAATTATGAGAGTTTATCTGAAAGCAGATTCAAACCAATAGCATTTCTTCTCAAAGCCAAATGCGAACCAGTAGCAAAAGATATTGGTGTTGATGTGGGAGATATGGTTGCAATGCTCAGACGATAATTTTAAAATGTCTCAGTATTCAAATTATCAGAATGAAAGAAGATAGAGAAAGAGCATTGATAGAGCTTTTTAGGGCGTTAGATGGAATATACGGGCCAAATTATGAATGCAAATATTATCCTTGCCATTTCTATGGTCAAGATTGCACCTTCTGCTACTGCCCCTTTTACCCCTGCCTAATATACGATCTTGGAGGAGATTTGGTATTGACAGAAGATGGATACATTTGGAGTTGCAAGAACTGCACATACGTTCATGAAAGGAATATTGCCGAAGAAATAGTTTACAGACTTGGAGGGTATTCTAGGCAGAGATTGGCTGAGGAAGATTGGTTCTTTTACAATAAAATTCTTCAGGAGATGATATACGGAGAAGAGAAAGGTGTTTGGATTGACAATTCTTACAACCTTATGCCAGCAATCCTTAGAGGTAAGGACTGTGAATTTGTGAGTGATGTTGAATTTTTGGCTATCACAATCGATGACTTTGAAATTGTTGATGTCAGAAAGATAAGAGATTTAAGCGATGCTTATGGAGAGATAATAATTCCTCTAAAGATCGGGGGGGAGTTGTACGGTATAGATTTGGAAGGTAGAAGGGTAGTTTGCAAAATCTGAGAAAAAGTAATTAACAAATTGAAGAATTTTCATGCATGTGGAGAACTTGGTTTGGTAAAGTAGAAGAGAAAAATGGGAAATACATAGTTAAAAAGGCTGATGATTTCATTAAAGCCTTCAGAAATTCTGAAAATTTAGAACCTCTTCCATTCAATTTGCCAGATATTGGCTTAAATGTCTTCAAATCAATTGAAGATTATTATAAAAATCTAAGAAAAGTTGCAATTGCTGTAACTGAGGAGGATGTTGAAAGGGAGTTAAAGAGAGAGGACAGATATGCAATTCTACTTCTCAAAGCACTTGATAAGTTGAACGAATCTATAAACATGCTTGAGGAAAAGCTTAGAGATGTTGAAGAAGTTAAGATAAGCGAAGTTACTGAGAAGTTCAGAGAAAATATTGATAGGCTAAGATTATTGAGAAGGAATATTGAGAAGGAAATTGAAGATATAGTAACTAAAATTGCCCCAAATCTCTCAGAAATCGCAGGCCCTTTGATAACTGCAAGACTGTTGGAGAAAGCTGGAAGCTTGGAAAGATTTGCATTCTTACCGGGTAGCAAGATTCAGATTTTGGGTGCAGAGAAAAGCTTATACAAGGCTCTGGCAAGAATGAGGAGAGGTAAAAGAGCAAAAACTCCGAAACATGGTATAATATTCCTCCATCCATTCATAAGATCTTTGCCAAAGAAGAAAAGAGGGAAGATGGCAAGGTATATGGCTGCAAAATTGGCTATAGCAGCAAGATTAGATTACTTCAGAGGAGAACTTGATGAAAAGCTTTCAGAAGAGGTTAGAAGAAAGTATGAGGAATTGAGGAGAAAGTAAATATTATCAGCTCACCAATAATCTTGAAGTGTAAGCCGGAACTTTAATTACCAATTTTTTAGGGTTTCCATAGAACTCTTCTCCAGATAAAATATCAGGTTCTGTTAACTTATCGTTGTAAGGTAGAGTGGGGTAGTAGGGAGCAGTAAACTTTAAAAACTTTAAACATATACCTTATTATAGTGTTTGAAACGCTCAAATTGGAGTTTTACGTTCCTCGTGCTTTAGAAGAAACTCCAGATGTTAAAGAGAAAGGTTTAAAACAAATTTAATCTTACGGAGGTATGATGATGTCAGGAAATAACCAAATTGGTAAAGAATTGATAGAGAAAATAGAAGAAAAACGACAAAGTAAAGTGATAGTGTATTTCACTGGGGACAGACGTCCTTTTGGCGCACGCATTGCGGAAGACGCTGTAAGACCATTATATGATCATCTCCTAAGTTTAGAATTTAAGGAAGATAAAAAAACGTATAGACCTCTTTCTGTATAGTAGAGGTGGAGATGTAAGTGTGCCTTGGAGAATTGTTAGTATGATAAGAGAATTTTGTGATGAATTTAATGTGTTAATACCTTACAGAGCTCAGAGTGCCGCTACTTTACTATCCATGGGTGCAGATAATATTATAATGGGAAAGAAAGCAGAATTAGGACCTATTGATCCAACACTAGTTAAAGCTACGATAGGTGAAACTGCAGTACCACCTCGGGAGATTGAAGTTGAAGATGTTAACTCATTTTTATCATTTGTGAAAGAAAGAGCCAATATTAACGATCAAG
>CAZKQI010000002.1:0-40593 GCA_964554855.1 uncultured archaeon
CCACCTAAGGCAAAGCAGAATTTAGCTGGATCTGTCCTATCGTAAGGAGTATTATAAACAAGTTCAGCTATGAGTGCTAAAGCCCTTACAGTTTTCTTTCCAATCCCTCTAACAAGTAAAAATTCCTCAAATGATTCTGGTTGTAGGTTGTAAGCTCTTTCAAGAGCTGTCCAATCAATTTTTCTAGGCAATCTAAACCGTTTGAATTCCCTATCTCTTACAATATCAAGTATAACATCTCTGCAATCCTTACTTTTCTCCGAAATTAGGTTTAAAACTTTTCTCTCAATTCTTTGAGTTATTATGTTCTGATAATCGAACTTGTTCAAATGATACCTTCTTGCCATTTTTAAATCTAAATTCATTCCCTGCTGTACTACACACCACTCATCCTTTGTGAAAAATATAGCGTGATGATATATATCATACCCATCCTGCAAAGCTACATTATCTATTTTTGCAGACAATCTACTAACTCTTATCAGTTCGTCGGGATTTGCATTGATCTTATCAGCAAGAATTTTTATCTCCTCTGGAGTTTTAATTGCATTGAGACCTTTACCTCCAGCAACTTTTACTTCGTAATCCCTTGAATTTAATACCTCCTTTAAGACAGCTGTTAATACTGTCGTAGAGCCTGAAGAGTTCCAATCGAAACCCAATACATTTGAAAAAGCTTGGAAAAATATTGGATCATTCAATCTTTTCAAAAGTTCACTTTCCCCAAATTCTTCAATTATAATTGCAACTATGCAATCTGCCAGTTTTACCATTCTTCTAAACAACCAAATAGGAGCTTTACCAGTATGGAGCGGTAAGTCAATCGACTTCATTGGAGATAATGTGTTAGCAATGTATTAAGCGTATCGGTTAAATACATGTAAGATTATTGTAGCTATGGATTTAATTTGCAAGTTTGTTATAAAGGATGGCAAAAAAATTGGAGAAAGCATTGATGTTTATGAGAATAACTTAATTGTCAAAATTGGTAGTGATTTCATAGGAATTCCCATTGATTGTATCATGGAAGTTGATAATGAGAATATTAAGGTTAAGGATTTTGATATAATGCTGGCAAAAGAGGTTGGAAAGAAATGGATTGAAGAAAAATCAAAACCTGTAAGCTTGGAAGAACTTGAAAAAATGGGATTATGAATGAGGTAAAGCAAGTCATAGTTGTTAGAGATGACTTAAATCTCTCAAGAGGAAAACTTGCCGTTCAAGTTGCACATGCATCTATCATAGGATACGAAAAAGCCAGCAAAGAGATTTTAAGAGAATGGAAGTCACAGGGGCAAAAAAAGATTGTATTGAAGGTTAAGGATCTTGAGGAATTGATGAGAGTCAAGGAAAAGGCTGAAAAATTGGGATTGCCAGTAGGTGTTGTTGTGGATGCAGGTTTAACGGAGATTCCTTCAGGAACTATTACTTCAATAGTGATAGGTCCAGATGATGCAAAAAAGATTGATAGAGTTACGGGAAACTTACAACTGTTAAAATGACCAAAAAGTTTTTTAAGCTTCTAATATCAAAATTGACAAGCTCCGGTGGTGTAGCCCGGCCAATCATACGGGACTCTCGATCCCGTGACCCGGGTTCAAATCCCGGCCGGAGCATTTATAATTAAATATGATCACTGCGGGAATAGATATAGGAACAAAAGATACATGCGTTGTTGTGACAGATGATGGAAGAATTATAGACTATTTGATTCTTGAAGACTTAAGGGATTTTGAGATAATCAGATTTCTTAAGGATTACAATCCCATTGCCATAGGTTGCGGATTTGGATACGGTCTACCAATTAAGAAATTATCCGAGACAAATGAAAGAGATATTTTATGTTTAGCATTGAGTTTTGATAGGGAAATACTGGGTGTTAGGAGATTTGTAATGGAATTAAAGAAATATTTCGGAAAAATCTGCTATACAATTCCTTCAGTCAAACTTTTACCTACCGTCCCAATTCATAGAAAATTTAACAGAATAGATATGGGAACAAGTGATAAGGTCTGTTCAACAGCTTTAGCCATGGATAAGATTGGCAAAATTTATGAAAAAATGAATTTCATTCTTGTAGAGGGTGGATTCGGTTTCAATTCGTTTATAGCAGTTAAAAACGGAAAGATTGTAGATGGTTTGGGTGGATCTGCTGGATTCATATCATTCTCATCTTCCGGTGCATTAGATTTAGAGATTGTTTCCTTAATAAAGGAATATTCAAAGAATTTGATTTTCAATGGAGGATTGAAGAGTTTTTTGAATTGTGATATAGAAAATATTCCAGATTATGCTCTAAAATGGCTATTTGAGTATATACTAAAGGGTATAAAGGTTATGGAAGCGGTAGTTGGATCGAATTATGATATTGTTGTCTCAGGCAGGATATTTGATATTTACTGGAAAGATTTCGAAGAATTCATTGGGCGTAATGTTTTCAGACTAAAAAGTATTAAAAGTTCTGCGGAGGGTGCAAGTTTAATTGCAAATGGTATTGCAGGTGGAAATTATGCCAAACTTGTAAAACAACTCGAACTTGACAAAGCTGAAGGAAAAATTTTCGATTACATAGCAGAGGATTTAAGG
Organism: uncultured archaeon; assembly: GCA_964554855.1. Lineage (GTDB taxonomy): Archaea > Halobacteriota > Archaeoglobi > Archaeoglobales > Archaeoglobaceae > Archaeoglobus_B. The sequence continues at coordinate 2,587 of CAZKQI010000002.1, forward strand.
AAGCTTTTTAAGTACTCGATTGATTGCTAAATCATGGCAAAAATTCTCATGATAGTCATAGATGGTGCGGGAGATAGAGGTAAAATCACTCCTCTCTCTTCCGCAAGAAAAGAAAATCTTAACAAGCTGGCTAAAATTGGTATAAATGGAATTATGGACACTATAAAGCCGGGCATAAGGCCTGGAAGTGATACAGCACATTTAGCTCTTTTGGGTTACGATCCCTTTAAGTATTATACTGGTAGAGGGCCTATAGAAGCTGCTGGTGTTGGTATAGAGCTTAAGGAGGGAGATGTAGCTTTTAGGGTTAACTTCGGAACAGTTGAAGGTGAAGGTAGTGTTTTTAACAAGGTTGTCGTAGATAGGAGGGCAGGAAGGATAAGCGATACCGATGAACTTGTAAAAGCTGTTAATGAGAATGTTGATTTGAGTAAATTTGGAGTTGAGTTTGTATTTAAGAGAGGGAGTGGGCATAGAGGTGCCATAGTTTTTAGAGGGGATTTGTCAGATAAAATAAGTGATGTAGATCCAAAAAAGATTGGAGAGAAGGTTAAGAGATGTTTACCTCTAGAGGACGATGAAAAAGCCAGATTTACAGCTGAAGTGGTAAATTACTTCATTGAAAAATCTCATGAAATTTTAGAAAAGCATCCTTTCAATGTTGAGAGGGCTAAAAATGGCAATCCTAAGGCTAACGTGCTTTTGCTTAGAGGTGCTGGAAAAGTTCCCCATCTACCAAAGTTTGAAGACATGTTTGGTATGAAGCTGGCATGCATATCTGGTACAGCTTTGATAAAAGGTGTAGTTAGGATTGTTGGTGGGGATGTGCTTGAAATCAGAGGAGTTACTGGAAGTAAAGATACAAATTTAGATGCTAAGGTTGAAGGAGCAATCAATGCCCTTAAAGAATATGACTTCGTTCTACTTCACATTAAAGCTCCAGACGAATATGGGCACGATGGAGATTTCGAAGGGAAGAAAAATTTTATTGAAAAAGTAGATAAAGCTTTAAAACCTATACTAAGCCTAGATTTCTCAGAAATTTGCTTGGTTGTTACAGCTGATCATTCAACCCCTGTTAAAGTCAGAGATCATACATCAGATCCCGTTCCAGTTACTATAGTTTATGAGGATGTTAGACCTGATGATGTTGAAGAGTTTTCAGAGTTAAAAGCTTATAAAGGTGGACTTCATAGAATAACCGGTAACGATCTGTTTAATATACTGCTTGATCTTACCAACAGAGCAAAGAAATTTGGTGCCTGATATGTTGGATAGGCTGATAATACCAAGAAACACGAAGTTTGAGGAGAGGAATATAATAGTTGAAGGTGATGCATTGGTAGGTGCAAATTCGAAAATAGGTTACGGTCTAATAGCTAGGAAGGTTATTATTGGAGATAGGGCTGAGATAAGAGGTGATGTATTCGGTAAGGAAGAAGTAAGGCTTGGTTCTTGGTGTAATGTTAAAGGAGATGTAATAAGCAAGGGAGATACGTATATAGGAGAGTTTACAACAATAGATGGAAGACTTACTGTTTATGGTGATCTGGAAATAGGAAGAAATGTCAAAATTAAGAAAGGTTTTGAGGCAAGAGGGCTTATTACAATACAAGATCCCATGCCAATAGTCGTCTTCATTTTCCTGTATATTATGGCAATGCTTAGATTAGGAAGGGTTGAGGAGATTGAGGAATTATTTGATGAAGATTTTGTTAGTCCAATAGAAGTTCCAGAGAATTCTGAGATCAGTTTAGATTACATAAAAACTAGAAGAGATGCAATTATAGAAGGTAGTAGAGTTTTGGGTAATTTAAGGTGCAAGGATGCAAAAATTGTTGAAAGCGAGCTTTATGGTAGTGTTAGAGGTAGGGATGTTGTTTTGGATAGGAGTAGAATTCATGGAGTGGTAGAAGGTAGGGATGTATACCTTGTTAACAGCTCAACCGTCTTGGGAAAGATTGTAGCTGAGAACGTTTACATGGAAGAAGGTTGTGTTGTTGAAGGTTCCATAGTTGGGAAAAAAGGGGTTTGGATAAAACCGAAAGTTGAATTTGAAGAGGGAAAAGATGAGGATTGAGACTACATCAAGAGAATTTGCCAAAATTACTGGAGGTAAGTTAATTAAATCTGAAAGACCGAAGACGATTATAAAAAATTTAAGAGAAATTATAATTTTTGGGGATGTAATTAGAAAAAAGGAACTATTCTTGAAGATATTGGACAATTTTATTGAAGATTTTGAAATAAATTCAACTGTAAAAATATTCATATCTCCCATTTGTCCTACATGTCCCTATGTAGTTGAAGAGGTTTGTAGCATTCCAGTAAAGCGTGTGGAGATTATAGATGTAACAGATTATCCCGAAATTGCTCAGAATTACAATGTTATGGCCACACCGACAGTTGTAATTGATAGGATAAAATTGGTTGGAAAAGTTAATAGAAAAGAGATTCTTGAATGGATAGAAAAGGGATACGATAGAAAGGAGTATTTTGCAAAATTATTGAAAGATGGAAGTGCTGAAGATGTTTTTAGAGAAATAATTAGAGATGAAGATGCAGATGTACTAATTGAACTTTTAACTTACAGAGATTTCATGGTAAGGCTTGGTGCAATGGTTGTTGTTGAAGAGCTGGCAAAGAAAAAACCAGATTTAATAATAAAAATTAAGGATAAAATTAGGGAGCTTTTGAAACATGAAGATGAAAGGATAAGACAAGATATTGCTATGTTACTTGGAAATATAGGTGATAAAAGTGATAAGGCATTTCTAAAGGAACTTTTAAGGGAGGGAGGAGATGTTGAGGAGAGTGCAAGAGAGGCTATAGAGGAAATAGAAAGGAAGAGTAATAACCAAAAATAATTTTTACCAGCAGTTAAATAATTTGTGTGAAGGTTGTAGTTTCTGCAACCAGTTTTGCAGATGTCATATATGCTACAAGTTTTGCAGATATAGTTGAACTGAGATTGGACTTATTTTCTGTCTTTCCAGATGAAAAGAAGCTTGAAGGTATAAAAATACCGAAAATAGTGACGATAAGGAGAGTTGTTGACGGAGGAGAGTATAGGGGTGGTGAAGGTAAGAGAATAGAGTTACTATCGAGGTATTCAAATCATTCAGACTATGTCGATTTGGAATGCGATTTATCAGATGATGCTTTTGAAATGATGAGATCGAAAGTAATAGAATCCTATCATAATTTTAAAGAAACTCCCAGCTACGATTTTCTAAAAGATTTAATTGAGAATAAGAGAGGTGATATTTTCAAAATTGCAACAATGGGAAGAGATAGGAGGGATGTTCTAAAGATGGTTAAAATTCTTTGTGAATACGAAAATGTTGTAGCATTTTTAATGGGTAAGGATTTTGCTTGGACGAGATTGTTTGCATGCTTTCTTGGTTCTCCCTTCATATATTGCTCCATAAGTAAAGCTGTAGCTCCTGGGCAATTGCATGCTAAAGATGTTAAAAAGATTTTTACTCTTCTAAAGTAATCGAACGTTTTATCAATCTTAAAAGAGTATTGAGAGGGGAATGATAATAGAGGGAAAACCTTACAGCGATGAAGAGATTCTATCCAAACTGAACTGGTTGATTGCAGAGTGGTTTAAGAGGAAGTTTAGAACTTTTACACCTCCACAACGCTATATTTTTCCAGCTTTAGAAGGTAAGAATGTTTTAATAACTTCGCCAACTGGTAGTGGAAAAACATTAGCTGGATTTTTGCCAGTTTTAAGCGAATTATTAGATTTAGCTGAAAAAAATGCATTGGAGGATAGAGTATACGCCATCTACGTTTCCCCTCTCAGAGCTTTAAATAACGATATAAGGAGAAATTTAGAGGAACCTTTGAGAGAGATATACGAAATTGCGAATGTGGATTTGCAGGAAATAAGGATTGCAGTTAGAACTGGTGACACAACTCCTGAAGAAAGGGCCAAACAGCTAAGAAAACCACCACATATACTCATAACAACACCAGAAACACTGGCAATAGTACTTTCAACACCAAAATTCTCGAAGTACTTAAGAAGTGTGAGATACGTGATAGTTGATGAAATACATGCTTTAGCTGAGAATAAAAGAGGATCACATTTAGCACTCTCTATAGAAAGGCTAGAGAATTTACAAAATGGAAATATGATTAGAATTGGTTTATCTGCAACAATTCATCCCCTTGAAGAGGTTGCAAAATTTTTGGTTGGTTACGGAAGAGATTGTATAGTTGCGGATGTAACTTTTGAAAAGAAAATGGATATAAAAGTTATTTCACCTATAGAGGATTTTTTCAGTTTTTCTGCTGATGAGATAAGCGAAAGGTTGTATAAAACTATTGCAGAAATGATAAAAAAATGTAGAACTGCTCTTATATTCACAAATACGAGAAGTGCTACCGAAAGAGTAGTATATCACTTAAAAAAGCTTTTGCCCAATTATCCAATAAAAGCCCATCACAGCTCTCTATCGAGGGAAGTTAGGCTTGAAGTTGAAGAAGATTTGAAAAGGGGTAGATTGAAAGCTGTAGTTTCTTCAACAAGCTTGGAGTTGGGAATAGATATAGGATACATAGATTTAGTAATACTTATAGGATCGCCTAAGAGCATAAATAGGGCTTTGCAGAGAATAGGAAGAGCTGGACATAGGCTTGAAGATGTTAGCGTTGGAAGGATTGTTGTAGTGGATCAGGACGATTTAGTTGAATGCACAGTTTTAGTTAAAGATGCTCTGAGCAGAAAATTGGACAGAATACATATACCGAAGAAACCTCTTGATGTTTTATGCCAACATATAATAGGAATGGCATTGGAGAGGAAATGGAAGGTTGATGAGGCTTTTAGAGTGATAAAAAGAGCTTATCCTTATAAAGACTTGACACTTGAAGAATTTTTGGAAGTTTTAAATTATCTCAGCGGTAAATTTTCAGAACTTGAAGAGGAAAAAGTTTATGGAAAAATATGGTTTGACGGAAAAGAGTTTGGAAGGAGGAGCAAGATTCTTAGGCCAATTTATTACTTGAATGTTGGAACAATTCCAGAAGAGGTGGCTATAAATGTAATAACAAAGGATGGGAAGTTCATTGGGAAAGTTGAGGAGGAGTTTGCAGAGAGACTTTTAGAAGGTGATGTTTTTGTTTTGGCTGGAAAAACTTTCAGATATCTATATTCGAGGGGAATGAGTATAGTTGTGGAAGAGGTGGAAGGTGTTAAGCCTACAATACCCAGCTGGTTTTCTGAGCAGTTGCCTTTAAGTTACGATTTGGCTTTAAGAATTCAAAGATTTAGGAGATTTGTTGAAGAAAATTTGAATGATGTTGAAAGTTTGATAGAAAAACTTTGTAGAGAATACAATTTGGATTACAGATCGGCAAAAGCAATAGTTAATTATTTCTACGAGCAAAAGGAATTTAGTGAAATTCCCACAGATAGAAAACTTGTTGTAGAAGTTTTTAGGGATGGAAAAAATTATTGCTACGTCTTTCACACGTTGATAGGTAGGAGAGCAAATGATGCCATATCAAGAGTATTTGCTTACAGAATAGGGAAATCTAAGGGAGTTAACGTTGGAATAAGCTTAACTGATAACTGCTTTATTCTTAAAACATCTGTAAAGCTTAAAGAAGATGAGATAAAGGATCTTTTCAAAATTGAAGGATTTATAGATGATTTAAAGTCATCACTTGATAAAACAGAGTTATTGAGAAGGAGATTTAGGCATGTGGCTGTCAGGAGCTTCATGATCTTAAAAAACTATTTGGGTAGGGAAAAAAGTATTTATAGACAACAGCTCAGTGCAGATAACCTCTTGAAACTATTGAAGAAGAAATATCCAGATTTCCCCGTTTTGAAAGAAACTTATAGAGAAATAATAGAGGATTATATGGATATAGGAAATGCTCTCGATTACCTTAAGAGGATTGATAAAATTGAAGTTGTTGAGAGACCAATGGTCAGCCCATTCGCTCTCAACGCTTATTTGATTGGTAGAGAAGATATTGTTCTCATGGCAGATAGAAGGGAAGTTTTGAGGAAGTTACATGAAATGATAACTGATGAAATACGAAAGAACAATAAACAGAAAATGCAAAATCTGTAAGTGTTACTGACTACATCAAGAAAACCAAGCAGAAGAACGAGAAGTTTGGCTAAAGTATTGGCAAGATTTATGAACTGGATTTACATAAATAGAGGGAAACTTAGCATGAATGAACTTTTAGAGATTTGTCATGATAAGCTTGCAATTTTGAAGGAAGTGAAAGGAAATCCAGCATTTTTGGAAATTTATGATAAAAAAGGTAATTTGTTGTTAAAAATAAGGTTCAGTGCCAGTAATGTGGAAAAGATTAAGATGAACGATAGTCCAGTTGTCTTTGTGGGGAAATGTCCTTTTGATCCTTTATTATTGGGAGCTTTACCTCAAGATAGAGCTGGTTTAAAATTGGCAAGAAAAGTAGATTTTCCGAAGAAGGTTTACGTTAGAAAGAAAGGGGAATGGATAGAACTTGAATTTTATTATAAGGATGTAATGGTCTTCAAAATGAGAGTAGGTGGTATAAGTGGAGGCTGAATTTGTTCTTGAATTGGATGATGCTGAAATAATTTATAGAGCTTTGAAGGTTGAGGAAAAGAATTCCATGACACCTACAAAGATCGAATTAATTAACAAGAAGCTTGTAATAAGGATTTGGGCTGAAGATTTGGCTGAATTGAGAGCAAGTATTAACGCTTGGCTTAGGACTATTAAAGCCTGCTTAGATGTTTTGTAGCAAATCTTTTAAAAGGTTAGATTAAGGCTTTGCATGGAGCTTCCACCTCAAGTTCAAAACATGATAGCACAGCTGCAAACAGTTCAGCAACAGCTTCAGATGGTTATGAGCCAAAAAATTCAGCTTGAAAATGCTTTAAAGGAGGTTGAAAATGCTATACGAGAGGTGGAGAAGGTGCATGAGAATACACCGATATACAAGAGTGTTGGAACTGTTTTGGTAAAAGCTGAGAAGGAAGATATTTTGAAAGAACTGAAGGAGAAAAAGGAAACAATGGAAGTAAGAATAAGAGCTCTTGGCAGACAGGAAGAAAAGCTTAAAGAAAGATTGAAGGAATTGCAGGAGAAGGTTAAATCCATGTTAAGTGGTGTTCAGGCGGGATGATAAGAGAAGTTATAAAATTTTTAAAAGTCAAATTTTTTGATGAAGAGATAAGGCACTATGAAGTAGTAGATTTTATAAGAAGGAATAAGCTTGAGAAAACACCGATTGTTTTGAATGTTGAGGGAAAGAGGGTTGCTAAAAATTTCATATGTTCTAGAGATCTTTTATGTAGATATTTGGGTGTTGAAAAGGAAGATCTTTGCAGATATCTTGTAAACTTGAATTACAGAGGTGTAGAGATTTCTGAGGATTTTCCCCTTAAGGAGGTAGAAGTTGATTTGGAGGAACTACCAATAATAAAATATTATCCCGAAGATGGAGGTAGGTATATAACTGCTGGCATAATAATAGCAAAGGATGTTGATTCCGAAGTTAAGCCAAGTTCTTTCAATGCTTCAATTCATAGGATGATGCTTTTGGGAAGGAATAAATTGGTTGCAAGGTTGGTTGAGCCTAGGCATACTTATTTGCTCTGGAAGAATGCTTTGGAGAAGGGAAAAGATTTGCCTGTTGCAATTGTAATAGGTGCTCATCCTCTTTTCCTATTTGCCTCAGCAACTCGTTTACCTTTTGGGAAAGAATTTGAATTTGCCTCAGCCCTAATGAAAGGTTTAAAGCTTTACAGAATAGAAGATTTTCTCGTTCCATCTTCTGAAATAGTTTTGTTGGGAAGGATTACTGATAAACTTACCAAGGAAGGACCCTTTGTCGATATAACTGGAACATACGATAAGGTTAGAGAACAGCCCATAATAGAAATAGATAGAATGTTTTTGGCTGAGAACTTCATATATTACTCTATAACACCGGCAAGTTACGAGCACATGGTTTTAATGGGAATACCCTATGAGCCAATAATTTTCAAAGCAGTTTCGAATGTATGTAAAGTTAAGAATGTTGTAATGACAATTGGAAGTAGATGCTACTTTCATGCAATTGTGCAAATAGAGAAGATTACGGAAGGAGATGGTAAAAATGCAATAATAGCAGCTCTATCCGCAAATCCAAGTTTAAAGGGTGTTATAGTTGTTGACGATGATATAGATATCTATAGCTATGAAGATGTTGAATATGCAATTGCCACAAGGTTTCAGGCTGATAGAGATTTTATTTTGATAGAAGGTGCGAGAGGAAGCAGTTTAGATCCTTCTGCAGATGAAACTACTGCAAAATGGGGAATAGATGCAACAAAGTATTTAGATAGAAAGAGAGATTTTGAAAGGGTGATTTAATTAAAGAGTATAATCTAAAACTTTCTTAGCTTCATCTGGATGTAATGCCTTTATAACTCTACCAATTAAAACGAACAGTGTCCTCGTTATCACTGGCAGTTCATCTACGAGTTCATCCTGTAATGGAGCATCAACAGTTAATTCTTTAAGAACAAACTTTTTTATTGGTTCAACATCAATGTTCTGCCTCTCTATAGCTTTTCTAAATAGTTCCATTGAATTGAGAAAGCCCTTAGTTAAAGGTAAGTCTCTAAGCTTTATTTCTTCCCTACCTTCAGCTTTTGCCTTCTCGTATGCAACCTCAAATATATCCGAAAGTTTCTTTTCTACTATATCCATCATCCTTTCTGCTTCAACCTTGTATACAAAGTTAAAATCATTCTCTGAGAATATCACTCAAATCCCATTCTTCCTCCTCAAACTCAAACTTTTCTTCAAATTCTTGTATTTCTTCCTCCTCCTCACCACCCTCAACAACTGTCCCCTTTAAGCTCAACAAAGCCTGTTTTACAATTGCCCTATACTCATCCAAGTTTGGATTGTATATCTGCCAAGCCAACTTTACATCTTCATCATCTTTCCTCTCCATTGCCTTTATCCTTTCAATTGTGTGTTTTGCAGTTTCATAAACCCAGTAATCTCTAACATAGCTTTCAACTGGAGAGATATTTTCAGGTCTCAAAGAAACAAATATCCTTGCACCCACCTCAAAAGTCCTTACCTTTCCAACAATTGCAACCAACTCTGGAACATCTATCTCCATAAGACTCTCCAAAGCATCTGGTTGAAATCTACCTACATAACCGTAGACAGCAGAAGTTGGATCGCTAACTCTAATTCTCCATATTCCAGAATCTGGCTTAATTTCTTCTTTATCAAGCAATGCACCAACCATGAACACTCTATTGACCCTAATCCCTAAAGGTGTTAGAACGTAAGCTGGTGATTTTTCATCTTCTCTTGGAAATCTGTATGTAGATCTGTTTATTTCGTAAGCAAACGCTCTTCTTGCCACTTCTCTCCTCCTGATAGCGTTCATGCTAACACCTCCAGAAGATTGTCAACATCATCAGCATTAACACCTGAAATCTTCTCAACCTTTTCGACAAGCAAATACCTCCCACCCCTTACACCAGCAACTTTAAAGTATCTACCTAAAATCATCTTCTTCAATTCTGATAGAACAGCATTTCTATCAAGTCTTTCCGATGCTATCTGCTTTGCCTTCTCCAAATCTATTCCAGTTAACTCCTTAATATTATCTTCATTTAATATTATTTCGTAAATGTTATCACCATCATCCAAAACACCCTTTATCCTCAAATCATCGTAACCCCTTACCTTCCCATGTATAGGACATATTCCCTTAGTCATTACCCTATGACAATGCTCGCATCTTTGAATTAAGCCGCTGTTCTGCTGTATTGCTACCAAAGAGCCTATAACCTCTATCTCACGAGGTGGAAGAGGTATTTCTTCATCAATCTCTATAATATCGCTTGTCCTACCAACATTTATCTGCATTCTACCCTGAAAGCTGTCAGTTACAACATTCTTAAAGAGATAACACTTACCTTCTTCAACCTGATTTTTCCCAGATTTTGCCCATATCACGAACTTTATCATTCCAGTTTCATCACCTATCAAGCCAACCTGAGAAACGCTTGGACTTGAAGAATCCCATATCTGAACTACCCTAGCTTTCAAACTCACCCACTTCCCAGACTTCGTTATATCCTTTATCTTTACCAAAGGAGCCTCAATAACTTTTTCCCTTGGAATACCATACTCCTTTATTATCCAATTTCTCACAGTTCTGACTGCCTCACCTTCCGGAACTTTAAACTCGTAAAGAAGTAACTTCAATCGCTTAATTACTTCATCCCTATTTATTTCATATCCCAATTCAGCAAACTGATTCACTATCTGATTTGTCAACTCCTCTATCCTTTCCATAAAATTTGGATGGGAGTAACATATATATTATACTTAGCATTTATTTTACATAAATTTTTATAAAAAATTACAAGCTAAAGAAATTTAATTTGGAAGCAAAATGTATTTCATGAAGGAAATTGTAAAGGGTTGGTTAATTGAAGAAGGAATTTTAAAGGCTGAAGTTCCAGATGAAAATGCGGAATGGCATTTTCTTGTCGAATTTCCACAAAATTCAAAGCAAATGAATGATATATTAAAGCTTAGAGGAAGAGATGTTGTTATAGTTGTGAGTGGTGTCGTACTGAGTGATGAGCACTACAAAGCCTTGCATTCCCTACCCATTGAGAAAAAGAGAGCTCTAATACATAAATGGAAGATTGATCTTCTTTTTAGAAATGCGGAATTTAGAATGATACCAAACGCTGAAAATATCAAGCAGATTGAGTTTCAAGTACCAATATATTTAGAGGAATTGACAAAACCCGAATTGATGAGAGCTTTGAGAGAGATTTTTAAATGCAAGTTGTATATAATATGGAATGTAAATTACGAATTTGAAAAGAGGAAAGATTTGGATGCCATGTATCTTTAAGATCTCTTTGCTTTTTTGCCTTTCAACTTCTTCAATCTTATGATGTTCTCTCTATCCATCTCCTCAAGCTTAAAGGATATGAACTTTGCAGTAGATTCCATTCCCGGAATTATTCTGTATTCAAGAGCATTTACTCTTCTCTTAACCCTATCTATCTCTTCAAGCAACCTTCTTACAGTTGTTTCTATTTCAGCTACTTCCAAGATTGAGTCCACAAGCTCTTCAAAAGATCTTACAGCTTCATCTATCCTTGCCGTAGTTCCAATAACACCATACTCTCTCTCAATACAGCACTTTATTATCTTCTCCTCTCTCCTTATTACGGGAACTACAACACCCATTATGTTTTTCTTGTGCATGACAAATGTGGGTTCGCATTGTCTTGAGAGAGCTATCGATCTTATAGTAACAATTCCATCAACTGCAATAGCTAAAGCCAACCTTTGCATAGCCTTCTCATACTTTTCAGCCATTGCACCCATTATTCTCTTGGCATCCTCCAAAAGACCCCTGAATTCAGTTATAAGACTGTCTCTCTTCATTTTAAGTAGTTCATAGCCTCTCTTTGCCATTTTTATCCTTCTTCTGAGTTTTATCAATTCCATTCTAGTTGGTTGAACCTTGAAAGTTGAAGCCATATATATCACCTAAAAAAATAAGAAATTATCTTTTGGTTAACTCAGCTTCCCCTTCCTCCTTTTCTTTTACCTCCTTCTTTCTATACTTTGGATGATACTTCTCAATGAAGTGTCTCTCTATCTTAACAAGTTCTCTTTCTGGTAACATTGCAAGTAGCTCCCATCCCAAGTCCAATGTATAATCTATGTCTCTATCCTCATACTTACCTTGGTTAAGCCATCTTCTTTCAAACTCATCTGCAAAATGCAAGAATTTCCTATCTCTTTCAGACAATGCTTCCTCACCGACTATAGCAACTAAACCTCTCAAATCAACACCTTCGGCATATGCAGCATACATCTGGTCATTCCATTGCTTGTGATCATCTCTTGTCATTCCAGGTCCAATACCTTCCTTCATCAACCTGCTAAGTGATGGTAATACATCAATTGGAGGATAGATACCTTTCATATGCAGTTCTCTGCTCAAAACCAACTGTCCCTCCGTTATATAACCAGTTAGATCTGGGATTGGATGTGTTATGTCATCAGCTGGCATCGTTAGGATTGGGAACTGTGTTATGCTACCTTTCTTACCCCTAATTCTACCAGCTCTCTCATAAATGGTTGCCAAATCTGTATACATGTAACCAGGATATCCTCTCCTTCCAGGAACTTCTTCTCTTGCAGCAGAAATCTCTCTCAAAGCTTCGCAGTAGTTTGTCATATCTGTAAGAATGACAAGAATGTGATAGTCGTATTCGTAAGCAAGATATTCTGCAGCTGTAAGAGCCATTCTTGGAGTTATCAACCTTTCAATAGCTGGATCATTTGCCAAGTTCAAGAAAACAACAGCTCTCTCCAATGCACCAGTCCTCTCAAAGTCCTTCATGAAGTAGTTGGCCTCTTCGAAAGTTATACCCATGGCAGCGAAAATTACAGCAAATTCTTCAGCTTCACCAAGAACCTTAGCCTGCCTAGCAACCTGTAAAGCTATATCATTATGAGGCAAACCTGAACAGCTGAAGATTGGCAATTTTTGCCCTCTTACCAATGTGTTCATTCCATCAATAGCTGAAATACCTGTTTGAATGAATTCTCTTGGATATGCTCTTGCAGCTGGATTTATAGCAGAACCTACGACAGGTCTTCTCTCTTCGGGAACTATTCTTGGCCCGCCATCTATGGGATCTCCTCTACCGTTGAATACTCTACCTAACATATCTGGTGAACAGTCCAATTTGACTATATCACCAGTAAACCTTACAGCACATGATCTATCCATACCTCTCGTACCTTCGAAGGACTGAACGACTACTATATCCTTAGAAGTATCCAAAACTTGACCCTTTCTAACGGTGCCATCTGGCAAAGTTATCAACACAAGTTCACCGTAGCTTACAGGTTCTGTTTTCTCAACAAAAATTAAAGGACCTGCAATATCTTTAATTGTTCTATATTCCTTAACACCTTCACTTGCCATTCAAATCACCCCCCTAAAAGGTTCTTCCTAATCTTCTCCAAAGCCTCCTGAAGCTTAGGTTTATAATCCTCAAAGTACTTTGACTTCATGAACTCATCCTTACCCTCAACATTCTCTATCTCATCTATTGTCCTTCCAAGCTCTAAAGCTTTGTAGAATATGTCGTTCAACTCTTTAACAGCCTTCATCATGTCATACATTTTCTCAGGTGAACAGTAAGTATCAACTTCGTGATATGCGTATTGCAGTAGTATGAAATCTCTTATGTATCTTGCAACTTCAAGCAAAACTCTCTGTCTGTCTGGCAAAGCATCTTTTCCAACCAACATTACTATCTCCTCTAAGTTAGCCTCTTCCTGCAATACTTCCATCATCCATCTTCTAAGTTCTGGCCACTCTGGGAATTTCTCCTTAAACCATTCCTGAAGTCCTTCAGCATACAAGCTGTAGCTAGTTAACCAGTTTATAGCTGGGAAGTGTCTTCTTGCAGCCAATTTTGTATCCAATGCCCAGAATACTTTAACTATTCTCAAAGTGTTCTGTGTAACAGGTTCTGAGAAGTCTCCACCAGGTGGTGAAACTGCACCAACAACACTGACACTACCAATGTTACCTGCCAATGTCCTTACTCTACCAGCTCTCTCATAGAATTCTGCAAGTCTCGATGCAAGGTAAGCTGGGTAACCTTCTTCACCTGGCATCTCTTCTAATCTTCCAGACATTTCTCTCATAGCTTCAGCCCATCTCGATGTCGAATCTGCCTGCAAAGCTACATCGTAACCCATATCTCTAAAGTATTCTGCCATAGTAATCCCAGTGTACACAGACGCCTCTCTTGCAGCAACTGGCATGTTTGATGTATTAGCTACTAAAATTGCTCTTTCCATCAATGGTTTTCCTGTTCTTGGATCTATTAGCTCTGGAAATTCTTCAAGAATTTCTGTCATTTCATTACCTCTTTCACCACATCCAATGTAAACGATTATTTGAGAATCTGCCCACTTAGCCAATTGATGCTGCATAACAGTTTTACCAGTTCCAAAACCACCTGGAATTGCTGCAGTTCCTCCCTTAGCAATTGGAAAGAATATATCGAATATTCTTTGCCCTGTTAACAGTGGCACTTCTGGAGGCAACTTTTCGACATAAGGTCTTGGAATCCTTACAGGCCATTTGTGATACAACTTTAGCTCAGTACCATCATCCAAAACAGCTATTGTATCCTCAACTGTAAAGCTACCCTCATAAATTTCAACTACAGTTCTCTCTGGTATGTTAGGTGGTACCAATATTCTATGCTCAACTACGTCTGTCTCTTGAACTACACCGATTATTTGACCACCTTTAACCTTATCACCCTTCTTTACAATAGGCTTGAAATCCCATTTTGCCTTTCTGTCCAAAGCTGGAGCTTCAAGTCCTCTCGCTATGAAATCACCGCTCATATCTCTTAAAACTGGTAAAGGTCTCTGAACACCATCGTAAATACTTCTAATTAGTCCTGGACCGAGCTCAACGCTCAATGGCATTCCAGTGTTCACAACTTTTTCTCCGGGTCTTACACCAGACGTATCTTCATACACCTGAATTAACACTTTTTCTCCAACTATACCAACAACTTCGCCCATCAAACCCTCTTCACCGACCTTGCAGACATCGTACATCTTAGCCTTTAAACCTTCAGCTACAACTAAGGGCCCTGAAATCCTGTAAATCTCTCCAACCGAACCAACAGTTTTCACTTCCATAGGTCAACACCCAAAGCCTTTCTTATCTTATCTCTCAACTCCTCAACTGCCCCAACACCACCAACGGCAACAAAAGTTGGCTCAACTCTCTCATCAATCTCCCTTCTCAAGATGGGAGGCAACTTTCTAAGATCCTCATACCTTATAACAACAACACCAACATCCTTCCTATCTAAAACATTCCTTACAGCTTCTACAAGCTCATCATCATTGCTAACTTCATAAATATCTCTAATTCCAACAAGTCTAAATCCCAACGTGAAATCCGCATCACCAACTACCGCCACTTTCATAGTATCACCAGCTGACTTTCTATTTCTTCATTTGGCACATTCTGCCACTTACCCCAACCCAAAGTTCTTAGGTTATCAACCTCTATCTTCTTCAATATCATATACTGTAGCACAGGTAATATAGATAACGGATAGTTACTTGCCCTCCTTGCAACTTCTTTCATCCATACTTTATCAAACTGTATTTCTATTCTTGAAAGATCCTTATCTGTTATCTCTATTCCCTTACCAAACCAGTATCCTTCAAGAGATTTTGTCAGTTCATCCCATGGCATTGCTGAAAGTTTTCCGCACTCATCTGTAGTCAATTCAAATCCACCTGGTATAATTCTCTTCATTATTTCATCAACGGAAACATCTTCTCTCTTCAATCTGAGTATAGTTTTTATGTTCTTTATGTCTATCTCCATTCTTATGAAATCTACAAACAGCTTAAGTGCTAATTCACTCGGTCTCATAGCTATTATCCTCGAATAATATACTTTGTAAAGTTCATCGTCTATTTCACTTAAAGATACTTGTCCAATCTTTGATAGATGTTCGTAATATGGTGTTCCTTCGAATGTTTTAACTATCTCATCAACATCCTTCGGAATTAGGGATCTCCAAAAATCCATTGTATAACTACCTACCGGAACTAAAGATTCCTCTATCTCCTCAGAACTAACTCCAGCAAGCTTACCTTTTATTATTGTCAGAATATTCCAAATGTCCCATCTCTTTAGGAACTCTGTTATTATTTCCTTTGCCAATCCAAAAGATACATCCTGTATTTTTCTATAAGTCCTACCCAAATTTAAAGTGAGTGCATAATCGAGCAATCTCGGTCCTGAATACTTATAAGCCAATTCATCTATCTCCTTTTTGTAGGCAGTTTCTTCGAGATACCTTACAATTTCATCAAAGCTCATATTCAGTAGTTTTCTGTATTCCTCACTCGGAATTAGATTCCTTTTCATAACCTTTACTCTTGCAACTATGTATGCCCAAGTTGCATGTTTACCAGTCAAAGAAACCATAGTTATCACCCGAAAAGTATTTTGGCAACTTCTCCAACTTTTTGATCGTAAAGTCTGTTGAGAAGTTCATCGAATGTAAGGTTCAATCTCACTTCTCCATCTTCACTCTCTAAAACAACACCTCCAATGCAATCTACATAACCACCGTATTTAACATCCAATTTTAGCTCCTGAATTATAGATTTCACCAAATCCTCATCCTCTCTTCTCGAATATACAATCATTCCTGGAGTTGCTGATTTAAGTAAGGCTTCTGTCAACCTTCTTCTCGTTTCAACATCCATCTCCTTTACTCTCTGCTTAAGGGAATCAAAGACTTCATCCAATATTCTCTTCTGAACATCCAACATCTTCCTCTTCATTTCAAGCTTAACACTCGATACTTCCTGCCTTCTAAGTATTTCAGCTTCCTTTTCAGCTTCTTCCTTAGATTTTCTTATTATTTCATTAGCTTTCTCTTTAGCTTCAGCTATTATTTTTTCAGCCTCTTTTTCGGCTTCTTCCTTTATCTTCTGAATCTCCTGCTGTCCCTTCTTATAAATTTCGTCTATGACATTTTCGAGTGACATGACTTCCACCTTTAGCCGTAAGCGAACATCAGTATGAAGCTGATGACCAATCCGAAGATGACTATTGTTTCTGGTATAACTGTGAACAGAAGTCCCAAACCAAGAAATCCTCTATCCTCTGCTATAGCTCCTACAGCAGCAGCCCCAATTCCACTCTCACCAGCTCCAGCTCCTATCCCAGCTAAACCAACAGCCAATCCAGCCCCTATCGCAGCACACCCCTTTATAAACGCTTCATCCCCTATCAAAGCTTCAGGTGCCATTCACATCACCTCCCTATAAATACATCAATCCATCTAACCAAATCCTTAAATTTGTATCCGAACAGCAATATCAAAGCCATTATTGTAAATCCTACCATCATTCTGAATGTAGATACCATCCAGTAATATTTGACGAATCTCTCTATATTTTTTTCGCTTCCAATCCTTTCGGCAATCTTCCTTACAACCTTCTCTCCTATCATTTCAAAAAATTTTGAATATGTTTTTAGCCGTAAGCGAACATCAGTATGAAGCTGATGACCAATCCGAAGATGACTATTGTTTCTGGTATAACTGTGAACAGAAGTCCCAAACCAAGAAATCCTCTATCCTCTGCTATAGCTCCTACAGCAGCAGCCCCAATTCCACTCTCACCAGCTCCAGCTCCTATCCCAGCTAAACCAACAGCCAATCCAGCCCCTATCGCAGCACACCCCTTTATAAACGCTTCATCCCCTATCAAAGCTTCAGGTGCCATTCACATCACCTCCTACTCCAAAAACTTCTTAATTTTTCCAAACGGCTTATACAACAAACCACCACCCTCAAAGAACTTTGTAAAGAACTCAACATAGTGCAATCGAAGTGACTGTAAACCTGGATCTAAGATACCAAGTATCAAGTTTATTAAATGTCCAAGCAAAAGTATTATTATAGCTACTGGTAATATTGCCATACCTGGTGGAAAAGCCATCTTCAATGTTAGATAGTTGAATACATAAGCGAAGTAGACCGATGCCAAACCTATTGCCAACAATCGAGCAAAGCTGAGTATCTGACCAAACCATGTAAGCAGTTCAACACCCATTATTATTCCCATAGCACCCATTTTTGGAATCTCTGCTTTGGCAAAGAGTATGAACCATATTATTATCAATGGTAATGCTAAGAGGTAGAAGATGTTAACTCCAACCTGCCAACCTTTGACCAATCCAGGAATTGGTAATGGAACAGCCCTTGCATCGCTTACAGTATAACTTCCGAAAACGAATAAATTATCTGGCATTACCTTTCCGAATCCATCGGGTGGTGGTGATGTGAATAGACCTAAATTGTATGTAAAGCCAAATATCATGAAACATAGACCCAAAACACCTATGAACCAGCATCCCTTTTCAAGTAAAGCTTCCTTGTAACCATGTTCAACTGCAACATTCCTGAAACCCAATGCAAATCCCCAGAGAAGTTTGAACATACCTATCAGTAGTGTTATGAAGAGAAGTGCCTTTACACCAAATGCTTCAACTCTGTCAAAGATTGGATGTCCATGATTGAAGGCATATATTCCAGCCATCAAATCTCCAAACCAGTGAACTTGAGATGGTTTTAGACCTTCTCCAACGACAAATGGACCAAAGCATTCACCATAGATAAAGCCGAAGATTATAGATACAATACCAGAGTAAACACCTATATTCAAAAGTTTTTGCCAACCTTCAGTCTTGAATATTCTCTTCAGATATAAGGATATTGCTGTAATTATGGCACCGTAACCTATATCACCAAGCATCAAACCGAAGAAGAGTGGGAAGAATATTGACATTATCCATGTAGGATCGATTTCATGATATTTTGGTATTGCATAAGTAGTGGACAGAACTTCGAAGTCTTTGACATACAGAGGATTAGTTAACTTCGTTGGAGGTTCAAATTTTTCTTTATCTTCTATAACTTCCACACTCACTTTTCCACCAGTTTCCTCTTCAACCCTACTTCTAAAATTATCAAAGTCCCTTTTAGGAATGTAACCAACAACGATAAATACATATCTCGATACCAAAGATTTCAGTGGTAGCTCAGATTTTTCAAGCTCCATGCTAAGATACTCTTCTATTGCCAACATTAGGTCAGCTTCTCTCTCCTTTATTTCCTCTATCTCAGATTCAAGTCTCTTAATTTCCTCCCGAATTGATGAAATTTCGGATTGTATTTCAGATATTCTTTCATCGTAATCTTCAATATCTGGAACAGCAACTTCTCTGAAACCGTATTCCTGAAGAATTCTAAAAACATCATCAGCATGCTCAACCCTTACAAAGACCGCAACGACATATTCCTTGCCATAATCTTTTATGAATACTTCATATTCAGAAGTTATCTCCCTTATTCTTGGTCTTGGATCTGCTCTTATGAATCCTACAAACGGTTTTATGGTTCTATAATCTTTAAGAAGCTTGGGTGGTATTCCAAGTGTCTTCAATGGTTCTAAAACCTTCAACTCATCTTCGAGAGCTTTCAATTTATCCTGCAAACTCTTTATCTTGTCTATCTTCTCACCAATCTCAATTCTATATTCTTCAAGTTTAGCATCAAGCTCTTCAACTACTTCCTCAACCCTGTACCTCCTCTTCGGGAAGTACTTTTTTGGATCAAGTTTTAGATAAGATATTATGCTTCTCAACTGTACCAAACTTCTTGAAACAACACCAGCTTTTTCAAATGGTTCACCAAGCTTGAAGTATTCTGTCTCTTCTGGATCCTCAATATGAATTAAATTGAGATCGTAAAGTATTTCTGATACTTTTTCAAAGTAATCCTTAGGACCCACTACAGAAACTTTAATCATTCGTTCAGGCTTGAGCATACTCGATCATCCCGATAAATTCTTTATATAAGAATTCGACAGCATTCTGCAAATTTGACTTACCCTTAGATTCAATCTCTGATATCTCTTTACTCAATGAATTTCTAAGATCTTGCTTTTCTTTTTCAATTTGAGATTTTGCCTTTTCTAAAATCTCTGACTTTATTTTCTCAGCTTCCTTTTCTGCATCCTCT
Source organism: uncultured archaeon (assembly GCA_964554855.1). Taxonomy (GTDB): domain Archaea; phylum Halobacteriota; class Archaeoglobi; order Archaeoglobales; family Archaeoglobaceae; genus Archaeoglobus_B. The sequence continues at coordinate 22,271 of CAZKQI010000002.1, forward strand.
ATTATTTTTCCAGCTTCCTCCTTAGCATTTTTGATAATATCCTGAGCATCTTCTTTAGCTTTTGCAATGTCTTCTTCAACTTTCAATTCAGCCTCTCTAATTTTTTCGAGAATTTCTGTGCTCTCCATGCCTATCACCCTATAAAGTTTTTAGGCATTTATCATTCGAGGAGATAACACACGTTAGGGCTGAGGCCATATATTTAAAATTTGCTATTTTTCCAAGTTTTCGAACCATAATACATCGTAATGTATTTTGTTAAAGAATTTAAAAATCTCTCAATATTGTGAGAACAGCACTCTAAGCTTTCAAATTATACTTACTGAAGAATTACTAGAAGATTTGAAGAGTTGGTGTAACGAATACTACTCTGCAAAAATCATTATTAAAAATACTAAATGTTTCGAAAGTTATAAATACTTATGTTCTCCTATATAGTACTGCATATCCGCTTGTATTGGGGGGTGTAGGTTATGGTGGGTGAAAGAAAAATAGATTGGAGTTCATTGTACAAAAAGGAGGACTGGTGGTCAGTATGGCTCGGTATGCTGATATTCTTCCTATGCCTTGCAGCAGCCTATGGCTACGACATCATGGGATGGGTGGTCAAGGCAAGCGTCTGGATCGATCCAGCGAAAGCAATGGGTCCAGGATCACCTAATTATGCCTATCTTGGCCCAATAGGATCATTGATTGTAACTTGGATTGTTCTACTGATTCTGACTACAATAGGAGCTGCAGCAATGGGATGGAAAGTGGGAAGATTTGCAGCTGGATTCACTGTAATATTCTTCCTGACATGGCTCTGCTGGATAATAGGTCACAACGCTTGGATTGCTGCAACAAAACCAGAAAAATTTGGATTACCATGGTCAGCACACATGACTGGTGAGGCAGGATACATAATAGCACTTATAGTCGGTCTAATAATTGGTAACATATTCAAGGGATTTGCAAACTGGTTGAAAGAAGCTGCAAAACCAGAGTGGTTCATTAAGACAGCTATAGTTCTGCTTGGTGCTGTTGTAGGTTTGAAAGCACCATCGGTTCCACCAGAAATTTTGGCAAACTTCCTGTTCAGAGGTATCTGTGCCATAGTTGAGGCTTACTTGATCTATTGGGCATTGGTTTACTGGATTGCAAGAAGATACTTTGGTTTGACAAGAGAATGGGCAGCACCACTTGCAAGTGGTATTGCAATATGTGGTGTTTCTGCTGCAATTGCTACTGGTGGTGCAATAAGATCTAGACCAATAGTTCCAGTAATGGTTGCATCCTTAGTTATAGTATTTGCAGTTATAGAGTTGTTATTCGTGCCATTCTTAGCTGTAGAGTTCCTATGGAACCAGCCATTAGTTGCTGGTGCTTGGATGGGATTAGCCGTTAAAACTGATGGTGCCGCAGCGGCAAGTGGTGAAATCGTAGATGCTTTAATAACTGGATTACATCCAGAATTTGCACCACTTGAAGGATGGATTCTAAATGCAGCAGTCATTACAAAGATATTCATCGATATATTCATAGGTGTCTGGGCATTCATATTAGCAGTCATATGGGTATATTGGATAGAGAGAAGACCAGGTGAGAAGGTTGAGAAGTTAGAGATATGGTACAGATTTCCAAAGTTCGTCATCGGTTACTTCCTGACATTCTTCATAGTTATGCTAATAGCCCAAGCGTTCGTAGCAGGAGTTCCGCATGAACTGTATGCTCAAGCTTTGAAGCCTTTGAGCTTAGCTGTAAAAAGTGAAATGAACAACTTCAGAAGGATATTCTTCGCTCTAACGTTCTTCAGCATTGGAGTGATTTCAGAATTCTCAACATTGAGAAAGGAGGGTCTTGGAAGACTCGCACTTGTATACCTAGTCTGCCTCTTCGGATTCATACTATGGATCGGACTGTTCATAAGCTGGCTGTTCTTCCATGATGTACACTGGTTATTCCTGAAGTGAGGTGATCAGAAATGGAAAAAATTGTTAGGCAAGAAACTTGCCCAAACTGCGGTTCACTAGCAGATGTAATTGAAATGGATGACAGAACAATATTGAGATGTGCTAACTGTGGAAGAGAGTATGCAATAGCGGGCAAGGAAGAAATTGTATCAGTAGAGAAAAAGTTAGTTGCTATAAGCTTAATAATTGCAGTAATACTGCTAGTGATACTCTACTACATAAGCTGGTCAATGATTGCCCACGTAACACCGTAATAAATTTTTATTTTTAATAAATTTTTAAGCTTTGTATGAAAATAAAATTATCTCTGAGTTATAATGAAAAATGGATAGCAAAGGGAGAGATTTTAGAAGTATCTGCTGAAACTTTAGAAGATCTTGATAAAGCTATTGAGGAGGAACTTAAGAAAAAGGGTTTTAGAGGAGAAATAAAAGTTTACATGGAGTTTGATTACAGCACAATCCCGCAATGGATTAGACAGTTCCATCCTCACTACTTCAACAGGGAAGTAATATTCAAGATTGATTAAACACCGTAAGCTTTGTAACAAGTTTTACAGCATTCTGGAAGCTGTGGGAAATCCAATGGTAATGAAGAATAAACTAAATTCTTTCTCCTTTCAAAAATCTTTCCAAATTCCTTATACTTCCTCCAGCTCTCCCTATCATCAACATATCCAAAGTAAACCTTTTCAATCTCAAATTCCTTACCCATGAAAACTCTCGGAATCTTATCCGATTCCGTTGGCAGATGAAGATAGACACAAGGTGTAATTTTACAATTGTAGGTAATTAAAATATTATCTATTGGATTTTCTGCACAGACTAAAACTTCTTCCATCTTAACATCCTTAACTATCAATTTTACTCCCAGCTTTTCAGCCTTAATCTTTGCAACTTCAATTGGTTTGTAATCAACTTCTTGCAAGAATATTGCCTGCTTTTCAAGCTCCTTAACTGGTATATAATCTAGATTGTTGGCTATCACCGTTTTTGCACCAATTCTCTTTGCAATCTCAACTATATCGGGAAGCTCATGATACGTATCTTTCATCATCATGAAAGCCAATGTTACATCAACATCAGATGATATACCCTCAACTTTAATCAACAAATCCTCCAAGCTTGTCTTTCTAATTTTCCTATGCTTCTCCTCATCAGCACTTGCAATTGAAACTGCAAGATAATCCAGCTTTTTTATATTAAACTCATCTAATAACAGTCCATTTGTCGTCAAACCAACCTTGCAATGTTCTTTGGCAATATCAATCATTTCCTCAATATTTGGATTTAGAAGTGGTTCCCCCCAACCCTGCAAGTGTGCAAAATCAAATTTATGGAATGGAATTTTCCTGAAACATTCTAAGCTCATATCTGCATTTATCCATTTCCTTCTGTATATAGTATGAGGACACATCATACATCTCAATTGGCATTTCGTTGAAACTTCGACTTGGACAACCTTCATAAAACTTCACCAAACCCCTTATCTACCAAAACATCTCCATCCTCTAAAACTTTTTCGCCCCTTATGTAAACTTCTCTCGGAAATATTGCCATAAATCCCTCATAAATTGTCCAACCTACCTTTGAATGCAAGTCATCACTCCTTATTCTCCTCTCATCACTTGGATCGAATACTACAAAGTTTGCATATTTTCCAACTTCAATTTCCCCATACCTTGATAAGTTGAAAATTTTAGCTGGATTTTTCGAAAACTTCTTGACAAGTTCATTCAAACTTATTTCTCCCTTCTTAGCCATATAAAAGAAAATAGGATATACGACTTCCACTCCAGGAAATCCAGGTTTTCCCTCCTTCTTCTCTTCAATTGTATGAGGTGCATGATCTGAAGCTAGTATATCAGCCTTTTGAAAATTTTTAAATAACATAATTCTTTCTTCATTACTCTTCAGAGGTGGATTAACTCTAAAATCTATTTTCTCCCTGGAATGAAGTATGTGGTGTGGAGTAACTTCTGAAGTTGAATTCGATTCATAAATCATATTTAGAGCTTTTGAAGTAGATATATGGCAGAAGTGAAAATTTCCAATCTTCAAACATCTTTCAACAGCTTTCACCTCAGCCAGAACATCATCCTCCTCCTTAGGATCTTCAGCATGAACTGTTATTATTTTACTCGTAGATTTTCGAACTCTTTCAAGAGTTTCGTAGCTAACCATCATAGCATTTTTTAAAAAGACTTCACCAATTGCTGGAATGTAATACTTTTCTTCAATTTTTTCAATTATATTCTTAATTTTTTCAGAATTTTCTTCAATTAATCCCAAATTTAGAGAATAATCTATGTATGTGCTCCTTTCAGCCTTTCTCATTCTTTCGAAATAAACTTTCTCATCAGTTATGGGAGGATTTGTATTCGGCTGATCAACAACCAAACAAACTCCACCATATAAAGCAGATAAACTTCCAGTTTCAATAGTTTCTTTATAGCTCTCCTTAAAATCTCTGAAATGAACATGAACATCAATTCCAGCGGGCATTACTATTCCTTTCAATCTCTTACCTCTCTTATTTTTAGAAATATCAACAATCAATCCATCCTCTATTTCTACTGCACAATCTATTATTCTACCCCTATAAAAAAAGTTACCGCTGATTATCATTTTATATTATGCGTTCAATAGAAAAATATACTTTTCGAATCGGAACATTTTTACATAATTCGTATCGATAAACACCTATGATTGCTGGATTGGATATAGGAACAAACCTAACAAAAGCAACGAGTGATGGCGAAAAAGTTATAGTTTTCCCCAGCTTAGTCGTTTATGGGGAAGAAAAGGATTGGAGCTTAAAGGGAGAATCTAGAAGGGTTTATATTGGAGAAGATGCAATGATAGTATCGCAAACAATGGAAAATGCTGAAGTTCTTAGACCTATACATGAAGGTAGGGTTATGCATCAATCGTACATAGAGATTGCTAAGTACGCTCTAAATTTGCTTGGTGAAAATGCTAAGGTCATAGCAACAGGATTACCAGTAAAATCTTCAAAGAAGGAAAGAGAAGAAGTTCTAAACAGTCTTAAAAAGTCTTTAAACTGTGAAGTTGTACTTTTACCTCAACCAGTTGGAAGTTTGATTTACATGGGTAAAACAACTGGTGTTTGTGTAGATATAGGTTTTGGAACTACAGATGTAGTTGTCTTGTTTGACATGGAATATTTGAAGGGAGATACAATGCTTGTAGGTGTAGATGACATATACAGCAATCTTGAATTGTACATAAGAAATGAATACGGGATAAGCATAACACCTGAGGAAATGGCAAAGCTTTTACTTGAAAACAAGGAGGTAGGAAGGATTAGGGGTAGTAAGAAAATAGTTGTTAGAAGAGATGATATAATTCAAGGTTATGAGGAGATTGTAAGGGGTTGGGTGGATAGGGTTGCGAGTAGGGTTAAGATGCTGCTTGAGGGACTTTCAACAAGTATAATAGAGAATTTGATAATTTCTGGAGGCGGAAGTTTACTCCCAATGGTCTATGAACTCTTCCAAAAGGAGTTTGAGGATATAGGGAGTATAAATAGGCCTGACGATCCAATAACAGCAAATGCAAAGGGATTTTATAAGCTTGCAAAGATTTTGAAGGGAAAGGATGTAGAAGAGGTTAAAGAAGAAGTTAAGGAGGATGAAAAGAAGAAAGGTAAGAAGAAATGAGGGTGACTATAGAAATACCCCCAGATATAGAGGAAAGACTTTTGAAGGTATGTGAGGAGAAAGGATTAACTCCATCACAATTTATTTTAGCTTTACTTGAATGGTACTTCATAAGAAGGTATAAAGCAAAACCTGTTGAGATTTCAGAGTTTATAGCTTATGCAAAAAAGATAGGAGCTGAAAGAATTAAAAACTGTAAGTATAGTGATGGAAAATATTGCCTCTTAGAAAGTTTAAATGATATTTTTGAAGATAGAATGCCAGAGCATCTTAGTATATACAGATGCTTGTTCTGTTCATACTATACAGATAAGAGGAGAGAGAAAAGGAGGGAAGATTTAAGAGTAGATGAAGATATGATAAAAATTGCAAAACTCGCTGCAAAGTTTGTTGTTGAACTTTACGGAACAAAGTTCGGATATAGACCGAAAATGAAATTTGAGGAAAACGAAGTTGAAAAAGTAGAAAAGATTAAGAAGCTTATTGAAGATTGGTGATCAAACGAACATTACACCCTTCTCTTTATAACTCATATCTCTCCTAAGCACTTTCTCTACAGCTCTAAGAAAGTCTTGCATTGTTACAAAAGTTCTATCCTCTCTTATAGCAAACATACCAGCCTCCGTACATATAGCTCTAATATCGGCACCACTTGCTCCCTCAGTAATTCTTGCAAGTTCTTTGAAATCTACATTTTCCACCTTCATCTTTCTTGTATGTATCTTGAATATCTGAATCCTTCCCTCAAAACTTGGCAATGGAACCTCAATCATTCTATCGAATCTTCCAGGCCTAAGTATTGCTGGATCGAGTATGTCTATCCTATTCGTAGCCCCTATTATCTTTACATCTCCTCTCGGATCAAATCCATCCATTTCTGAAAGTAACTGCATCAAAGTTCTCTGCACTTCTCTATCACCACTTGTATCGCTTGAAGTTCTTCTTGCAGCAATTGCATCCAATTCATCTATGAATATTATTGAAGGTGACTTCTCCCTTGCAAGTTCAAAAACTTCTCTAACCAATCTTGCACCCTCACCAATATATTTCTGCACGAATTCGCTACCTACCACCCTTATAAATGTTGCCTTAGTCTTGTTTGCTACAGCTTTTGCCAACAATGTTTTACCTGTTCCAGGTGGACCATATAAGAGAACTCCTTTAGGAGGCTCTATACCCACTTCCTCAAAAAGATCAGGCTTCAGAAGAGGAAGCTCTATAGCTTCTCTTATTTCTTCAATTTGCTTATCCAAACCACCAACATCATCATAAGTAACATTTGGCCTCTCTTCAACCTCAAATGCATACACCATAGGATCCTTCGATGGTGGTAGTACATTGACGACTGCCAAAGTTTGCTGATTCATTGCAACTCTCGCACCAGGTTTCAAATCCTTCATATTAACGAATTGGGAAACGTGGACCAAGAATTTAGGTCCAGTTGAACTCTTGACTATAACTCTACCATCATCCAAAACATCTGAAATTACACCTATTAATAGGGGTGGACTTCTCAGCCTCTCAATTTCACTCCTCAACCTTCTAATTTCTCTTTCATATCTTAACCTCTCTGACTCTATAAACCTCTTCTCATCCTCCAACCTACGATAATGCTCCTTAAGTCTGTAATACTCTTCCTCAATTCTTTTGAGCCTTTCAAATTCCTCTTCCAATCTCTTTAATCTCTCAAGTAGGTAATTGTAGTCAACTTCACTCATTACAACCTAAGTTTAAAATAAGGAGTATAAGTAGTTAATCCTCAACATTTTTAATTGAACAGTTAAGTGATTATATGTATTGTGAGATATGCGGAGGAAAGATTTTTGGTAGGGGTTATAGAATAGTTGTGGAAGGTAGTGAACTTACCGTCTGTGATAAATGTAGGGATTTAGGTGTTGAAGCAAAAACTAAGATTAGAGTTGTCAAAAGGAAGGTTGCTCCAAAACCTATAATGGAAGATTATGAAGTTGTTGAGAATTTCCACGAAATAATAAGGAAGGAGAGGGAAAAAAGAGGATGGACGCAAGAGGAATTAGCTAAAAGAATTCAGGAAAAAGTTACATTGATAAAAAAGCTTGAAAACAAGGAAATAACTCCAGAAAAAGATGTTATAGAAAAACTTGAAAGGTTATTCAATATAAGCTTAAGAGAAAGAGTTGAAGATGTGAAAATAGAAAGTTCAAAGTCATTAACTCCAACATTGGGAGATTTAGCTGTTATCAGGAGGAAGAAAAGTTCTTAAGAATTTTCAAAATTATTTCACCTTGCTCCTTATTCTTTGCAGTTGTTATTATATACACCTCTTGAACACTTGAACCATCTATGAGTAGAGCTCTCAAATTGCCCTTTTCATCACACCTTGTAATCTTAAATCTAACACCTCCACCCAAAGTTGATGAACCTCCAGTTATTACACCTGGAACAATTCTCTTCACATATTCACAGCAAGCAATCCTATACAAAAAATCTCTACCTTGCCTCCCACCGATTATTGTTGAATGAGAACCTTGAATTTTATATTCTGGTGATAAATTAACCTTTTTAATCTCCTCTTTTTTCATAACAAAATCCTTTAGCCTTGAAACAAACTCATCAAATTTCATAGGTTGTGTTAAATAAATTCTTAAATTACTCAAAGAATATCTTTTCAAATTTTTAAATCCAAAATCTATAAGATTTTCATTTTCACCACATACATACACTTCCTCCACTCTTCTATCATGTATTCTTTCAGCCAAAATCTCAAAAAGATTCCTTATAGATTGTTCCTCATCATAAATCTTGAAAGGTATTGTTTCAATGACCTTACCAATGAAAATCAAGTAAATCTTTGAAGAAACATAAAGACCGCAAGCTAAAGCATTTCTTCTACCACATACTAAGCAGTATGAAGTGGGACTTGGTAAAGGGTTTCCACATTCACACTTCATTCAAACTTCTCTCTAAAGAGATATCCCTTAGCTCCGAGCACAGCTTTTGCCTTCTCCAAATCGTTTGGCTTAAGAATAATCAATGCTTTCTTCCTTTCAAACGCAAAGGCGTAAACGTATTCAATGTTTATACCAGCATCTCCCAAAGCTTTTGCAATTTTGTATAATCCTCCAGGCTCATCCTTAACTTCAACAGCTAAAACATCTGTTAGAGCTACAGTAAATCCTGCAGATTTTAAAGCATTGTAAGCCTCTTCAGTTCTATCAGCGACCATTCTTATAATTCCAAAATCACCTGCTTCAGCTATTGTGAAAGCTCTGAGATTTATACCCTCTTTATAAAGAATACCCGTTATCTCAGCAAGTTTTCCCGGTCTATTTTCAACAAATACGGAGATCTGTTTAAGCATGTCATTAATGTACAGTTATGTATAAAACAATTGCTTCATTTATCGATTATATTTCCAGCTTCAAGCAATTCGAATTTTACATTCCTCTCCTCCAACCATTCTATCAATTTTCTATTTGGTAGAAATATAACAACTCTATCTCTATCCATATCCGAATAGACATATCTGCTATTTTTTACAATAAAATCGGCATCGCTTACCTTCTCAAATTCGTCATAGCTCATTGCCAAAGCATAAGCATCAACCAAGCCAAGCTCAATTCTCAAACTATCTCTATCTGGAATGTAGTCCAAGTAAGCTCCATCTTCACCAATTATTACCATTTCTCTCAAGTCTGTTAAAACTCCGTATTTAGCCCCAACAAGCCTGCATATACCTTCAAGCTTTCTCATACCTTTTTCATCAACATTTCCTATGCAGACTACAATTCCATATTTATCATCACCATACTTGATCAAACCGTAATCGAACTTTAGAGTTGTGAGGGGATGATCTATTGTCACATTCCTAAATATCTCATCGTCAAAGTATCCCAACCTTCTGAATATATCGTTAAGATTTATTTCATCAAGTCCCAAAGAGTTCACATAATCTTTCAAGTTTACTCTCATGATGTAAACTGAGACAGATAACCTTATTAATTTTATTTTTCAAATTAAATTATATTTTTCTTCTATCTATTACTCTCTTAGCTTTACCCTCAAATCTTTGAAGTGTTCCTGGATTTACAATTTCAACTTTCGCTCTAACATTCAAATACTCTTTCAAAAGCTCTTCAACTCTACTTTCGAGCTCAAGTATATCAGTAGTTCTATCAATTTTTACCTTATCACTCAACTCAACCTGAATTGTCATTTCATCTAAACCATCTGGTTTTCTGTCAAGAATTATAACGTAATGTTCTCCCAACTCTTGTATCTGCATCAGAACATGCTCTATCTGTGAAGGAAATACGTTTATACCTCTGACTATTATCATGTCATCTGTTCTTCCAACTATTCTCATAATTCTTGGATGCGTTCTGCCACAAGCACATTTATCAGATTCCATCCAAGTAATGTCTCCTGTCCTCCATCTTATCAATGGTAATGCTTCTTTACTAAGTGTCGTAACGACCAATTCCCCTTTCTCACCCTCACTCAAAATTTCTCCAGTCTCTGGATCAACTATCTCAATAAGATAATGATCTGCCCAAACATGAATTCCTTGCTTCTCAACGCATTCAGTAAAAAGTGGCCCACCCAACTCCGAGGTACCATAGACATCGTAAGCTGTAATTCCCGTTTTATTTTCTATCCTTCTCCTTGTCTCTTCACTCCAAGGCTCTGCCCCAAATATTCCCATTCTAAGTCTTGTATCCTCTTTTATATCTATTCCCATCTCCTTAGCAACTTCGCTCATGTAAAGTATATAGGAGGGTGTGCAACAGATAACAGTGGCATGTAAATCTTTCATCAGTTCGATCTGCCTTCTTGTGTTTCCAGCACCAGAAGGAATTACGCTTGCCCCCAATCTCTCAACAGCATAATGAAAACCTAATCCACCTGTAAATAATCCATAACCGTAAGAAACCTGAATTATGTCTTCACTTGTTACACTGCAAGATGTCAAACCTCTACAAAGACATTCAACCCATACATCTATATCATTTTTTGTATAACCAACTACTGTAGGCTTTCCCGTTGTTCCGCTTGAAGCATGAAATCTAACTATTTGAGAAAGAGGAACTGCAAACATTCCGAATGGATAATTATCTCTTAAATCCTTCTTTGTTGTGAAAGGTAGCTTTTGCAGATCTTTCAAACCATTGAAGTCCCAAGGATTCAAACCTATCTCTTTAAACTTCCTCCTGTAAAAAGGAGAATATTCGTAGGCATAAAATACTAGAGCCTTGAGTTTTCTGTTTTGAATGTCATCTAAATCCTTCAAATTCATTCTCTCAATACTTGGATTCCAGTACATTACTCCTCACCCTTTTCAAGCTCTTTCAGTTCTCGAACTAACATTGGCATAACAACACCGGGATCGCTTACAATTCCTAAGGCATGAGTTGTACCTCTATCAAGTAATCTTGTAACAACATAGGGATTCATATCTACTATGACAGTTTTTATAGTTGAAGGGAGCATGTTACCGGTAGCTATCCCATGCAACATGGATGCCCATATCATACATATTCCCCCCCTCTCATCCGCCTGCCATATATACTTCCTCATTTCATCCTGAGCCTTCATAACGTCTGTAATTGTATCTGGTAATGGCCCATCATCTCTTATCGATCCAGCTATTACAAATGGAACCTTATTTTTAACACACTCATACAAAACTCCAGATTTCAAAATTCCCATCTCCACTGCCCTCTTAATACTACCAGCCTTTCTAATTTCATTTATGGCTACTAGATGATTTCTATAACCCCCCTTGTAAACTCTCCCAGTGTTCTTATCCATACCAAGTGTAGTTCCAAAGAGCTGTTTCTCAACATCCATTACAGCAAATCCATTTCCCGTGAATAGAGCATGACAGTAACCCATCCTTATAAGTTCAGCTAAAGCCTCATCTGCACCAGTATGAGCTATTGCTGTTCCTACAACATGAATTATAAAACCATCATTATCTTTCAATCTTTTCATTTCCATTGCCAAGCTCTTTATAAGTGAATTCACAGGTTTTTCAGCTGAAACTTCAGATGTCATAAAACCAAATATATCGCTGGGTTCTCTTGGCCTTTGAGGAGGTTCAATTTTTATACCATCCCTACCAACAACAACAAGATCTCCTTTCCTAACCAAACCCTGCCTCCTACAAACTGGTTCACCATCCTCAATAACTATTACACAGTCCATTTCAATGTGCTTAACCTTCTTCCACTCACCATTTATATAAACGTATGTTGGATGATGGGTTGTTGCATAGAATCCATCGGGTAAAACACCATCAGCTGGGGCTGGTGCCACCTTAACTTCTCTCTTCGGTAAAATAGCACCAAGCTTTTCAAGTTCTTCAAATAATTTCTCATCCCCTTCAACCAGAATTTTACAATAGCTTTCATCAGTCTTAGTTTTACCAACTTTAAGCTCAAGTATCTCAAAATCTCCACCCATGTCCATTATTGTGTCCAAAACTCTTGGTAGTATCATTGAGTCTATTATGTGACCCTTGAGCTCTATTATTTCTCGCATGGCAAAAATGACAGAATTAATCATATAAATTCTACGGTCAGCGAATTAATACAAATATGGGAAGACACATAAGTGAAATTAGAATAAGTATTGCAACAAAAAATATCATTAAATTTCTTTTCCATTCCTCAAAGCTCATAACTTTCAGTTTAATTCTCTTTTCTTCACATCCCTCCACAAACCTCACACATATATCATAAACTCCTCTTCTCAAATTGGGTATTTTAAAATTGAACTTACCGTTCACAACAGTAGTTCTACTTACTGGAATTCCGTTTAAAACCAATAAGACACTACCGCAAGCATCTTTCCATGACTTACCAATCCTTTCCCTAACAGTACCCCTAACATTTACAGTATCTCCCTCCTTAATACCCAAGAATTTTCCATCAATATGTGCCGATATCTTAAAAAATCTCTCAAACTTTTCACTTTTCCCTAATTTAAAAGATTTAGCCAACTTTAAAGCTCTTACAATCAAAAACCATCCAAAAATTACAAAACAAACTCCTATATATATAACTTTCAAGGAAAGGCTTTTATCTCTTAAGGAGAGAAATATCCCGCTTGCAACAATGAGATAACCTAAAGATTTTATTCCAACTCCTATAAGAATTCTAATATGTAGTGAAGTTAAATTTCTCATAGATACCTTAAAATTCTGTAATAGGTATCTCTCTGTGCAACTGCCCTTCCAGTAGATTTTATTGCTCTAACAACTCTCTCAATCTCAAGAGGTTTGAATTCCTTCCCAGTTGCTTTGATAACATTTTCTTCAAGCATCAAATCTCCGAAGTCGTTTGCACCGAAAAACAAACCTAAAAGAGCAATATCAATACCTTGAGTAAGCCAAGAAGTCTGAATATTTCTGAAATTGTGTAGAACTATTCTTGAGATTGCCAGAACTTGAAGATATCTTAAAGGTGGAGCTTGTTCTTTAATTAGATCGTAAAGCTCCGTATTTTTCGGCTGAAATGTCCAAGGAATAAATGCAGTAAAGCCTTTAGTCTTTGACTGAAGATCCCTTATTTTGAATAGATGATCAACTATATCTTCATTAGTTTCAATATGTCCGAACATCATTGTTGCTGTTGTCTTAATACCAAGTTTATGTGCAATCTCCATAACTTTCAACCAGCCATTGGAATCAACTTTCCTCGGACTTAATACTCTTCTAATTCTATCAACTAAAATTTCAGCACCACCACCTGGAATAGAATCCAAACCTGCATTTCTCAATCTCTCTATAACCTCCTTTATACCAACTTTCTCTCTTTTTGATAAAAAGTATATTTCTGGAGCGGAAAGACTGTGAATATGAACGTTTGGATACCTTTCTTTTACAGACCTAAATAAATCCTCAAACCACTCTATTCCTAAATCAGGATTCATACCACCCTGCATCAAAATCTGAGTTGCTCCATTTTTAACTGCTCTATCAACCTTTTCAAGAATTTGCTCCTTATTTAAGACGTATCCATTATCTCTGGCATAGAATGCACAAAACTTGCACTTTGAAATACATATATTTGTAAAATTTATGTTTGTACCAACAACAAATGTTACCAATTCACCGCATTTTTCTCTCCTTATATCATTTGCAATTTTACCTAAAATGGGAAAAGGTAAGTTAAAAAGTTCTAAAGCTTCTTTCTTGCTTAAATCTTCCTCGTTCAAGTTTTTTTCAATGAAATAATTATAATCTAAGAATTTCATCCTCGCTTAGCCCAGTTAAATCCATTACTGTCATACCAGTTTTTAAAGCTCTTGCTTCCTCATCTCTCATTCTTTCCTTGAAAGCTTTATCCGATAAAATTAAGCTGTTTCCAAAAGGATCCTCGAGTATAAGAGTCAGTTCATCTTTACCATTTAGAGTGTCATCAATTCTCTTCAATATCTCATCGCACCTTCTTACAGCTTCTTCATTATCGGAATTCCACATTTTAGCTGTTTCAACTATATCCCTTATTCTCATCAAGATCCCTTCAACATTCGTTATGAATGCCTGAGATGCTGGGCCAGGTTCAACATCGACACCAATCTCCGGAATCTTTATCGTTCCAGATGTAGACCTTATCACCTTATCGTAGAGTGTATCTCTGTTAATCTTAACTGTAAACCTTGTAGGTTCTTTAATTTCCGAAACTATTGAATCTGCATGCTTAAAACCGCATTCACAAACAATTGTAGTAATAAGTACTTTTCCGAAGAATGGAGTATCATACAGTACAGTTTTTACATTTAACTTCTCACCACAGATTGGACAGTTTATCATTCTTCACCTTTGCTACCCCTTATCTTTACTCTATCCACCTTGATTCCCGTAGGAGTTATTATGATGTAATCCTCACCCAAACCGACTATATCTCCCTTAACATCTGTTGCCAATTGCCTCAAATCCTTTAAAACTCTCTCGTAAATCCATTTATCATGCTTTATGAATGCAATGTCTGCAATGACAATGTTTCCATTGTAAATTTGTCTTCTTATTTCTGGAATTTCATTTATTCCCGTTACTTCGGCAACCTTTATGTAAGTAACTCCCTCACCCGTTATCTCAGCCTCATATTCACTCAGATCAAGTTCTTCATACTCCTCAACTTCTACCTTGTCCTTTCTGAAGAATTTAATCATATTTGTCTGTAGAAGAGGAAATATTTAAACTTAATGAGTTGCTCTAATAGGTATTTATTTATATTAATAAATTAATCATCAGTGTTTAAATTACCTTCCCATCTCTCATATTCAACATCCAAACCCAATAGATCCAAAACTCTGAAAATTGTATGATCTACAATATCATCAATTGTCTTTGGATGAATGTAAAAAGCTGGTACGGGAGGCATTATTATTGCACCCATTTCGGCCAATCTGAGAAGTGTCTTTAGATGACCAATGTGAAGGGGTGTTTCTCTGAACAAAATTATCAGTTTTCTTCTCTCTTTGAGAGTTACATCAGCACCTCTCGTTATGAGATTGTTCGCTATACCATAAGCTATGCTTGAAGCTGTCTTTACACTACAAGGTGCTATTATCATACCGTTGTGCTTGAAACTACCACTTGAAATAGGTGCAGTAATATCATCTTCAGTATATAATTCTGAAATTGACTTAAGAATGTTCAAATCCAAGCCTTCCATTTTTGCAATCCTTTCTGCATTTTTTGAAATAACCGTATAAACTTTACCAAATTCTACCAACTTTTCCACAAGCTTAAAACCGTATATCTGACCACTTGCTCCAGTCAAAGCTACTACAAACTTCATTTAAGTTCGTCCCATTTCCTCCTCCTTAAATACCTTCTTACACCTATAGTAATCAATGCCAAAGCAACCAATACTCCCCCAGCAATTCCAGCATAAAATCCCAATACATCCCAATCCATTTCTGGCAATTTTATCCAAGAGCTTTGCTGAGTTGTAGGAGTAACTTCCAAATAAGAACTCAATTCATTCAATAGTCTTTCAGCATCATCTCTAACATCACTTATATCTCTCAATACCTTCTCAAGCTTACTCTTTGCATCTTCATAACTTCCAATATCTAAATATCCCTTTGCAATTGCAAGATCACTTGTTAAACTATCGAATCTATTTTCCAACCCACTGTAATTTGTTTTGTAATCGATTAGTGTGCTTGTATTCATTAAATTTTTCTCTTCTATCTCCTCCAAGTAAGCTTCTATTTTGCTCAGAATATTTCCCAAATCTTTAATATTTCTATCAGCTTCTGAGTAAAGATATCTCGCTTCAACACCTATTTTCTCTTCCTCAGCTTTCTCAAGCCAGAACTCAGCATTCTTCAATTTCTCCTCAGCGTAGATATAATCTTCATTCTCGAAATTGTCCTCAGCCAAAGTTATGTTTTCTTTTGCACAATCCAAATAATCCTTTAAGGTTGAAACGTCAGCCTTTCCAGTATAATTTACAAGAAAATCGTTTAACTCATTTAATTTATCCTTTGCTTTATCTATATCATTTGAAAACATATTTAGATCAATTATATACATTTTAACATCTGGAAGGATATATCCACCATCTTGTATCCTTATTCTTAGAGCGAATATTTCTTTCAATCTTTCATCTATTGATGGAGTATATCCCGTAAGATTTATCTCAATTCTATCCACTCCATCCAGTTCATCCGCATCGGGAACATCGATTGTGAAATCACTCTTAGATATACTTGCTCCATTCTTGAATATAATCCTGTATTCAAGTTTAGCGTTGTTTAGCTCTGTAGAGATATCATAATTTCTGTCATCTATTTTTTTTGCATCTTCATCAGTTTTAGGTTCAATAAGATAATCTATCCAGACAAATTTATTCTCATTAAAGATCAGAACTGTTTCATTGAGTATATACGACTCATTATTAACCTTTATGATAGGCTCCGCATAATTATCTCTTGTAACTGTTTCCGCACCCAATACGGGAATTATAAAAAGTAGAAGAGACAGAACTATGAGAAAAAATCTCTTCATATTTTGGCACCCTATATTAAAGGTTCTATGTCCTCATCGAAAATCTCCAATGTCTTCTCAATTCTTTCCTTCTCAACACTTTCAATTTCTTCCTTAGCTTCAGCTGCCAGTCTTTGCAACTGCTTAACTCTTGGAACATCTGTAACATTAGCCAAAATTACCAAAGCTGCTACATGCTTTGTTCTTCTCGTAGGATAATCACCAGCCCTAACCTCAACACCAGCAATCTCTTCCTCAAGCCAGAGCTTTGCCTTCTCCAAACCCTTCCTATCTAAATGCTCTGGAGGTCCAGCAACCAAAACCAAAGCTCTTTCAGCACTTCTTATGTTACAAGGAATTGTCAATCTCCCAAGTGCAGCTCTTCTGACAAGAGATGCAATCCTTGTAGCCTTATCGTTCTTAGCAAATTCATCAATCTCTTTCTTTCTCTGGAATAAAGTGAATCTACTCTTCTTTTCCTCTATAAGCGTTGTTGCATAACCTATTGTCGAAATACCTCCACCCCTCAAAGTGTTTATGACTTCACTGCTATCAACAACCATCTCTCCAACCATCTCTACTTCAATTGGTTCTCCAGCCCTTGCCAACAATGCCAATCTCTTTACAATCTCTTCATTTATCTTCGAAAAACTTTCTCTCAAACTCATTCCCTCAAACTTCCAAGCACCATTGTCAACCAATATCAGATTATCAACATACTTTAGAAGGGATATCATGCTCCTAGCTGCATTTAAGGAGTAAAGTTTTCCCTCTTCTGGCGCTGGCAAAACACCTATAGTATACACTGGCTCAGAGTATGTTTCTGACAAATATTTAGCCAAAACAGGTGATCCACCACTCCCCGTTCCACCACCCAAACCAGCTATGATGAGGAAAGCATCAATATCGTGAGTTCCCATTTTATCTATGGCATTCAATATAGTATCTATCTCATCCTGAGCAATCTTTGCGCCCAACTTGTTATCAGTCCCTACACCATGCCCCTTAACAACTGTCTGACCTATTAAAAGTCTACAATCATTTGGAACATATTTTAGACCAATCAAATCTGTTCTTGCAGTGTTGACAGCTAAGGGTTTGATTTTAATATTTGATCCTGCCTCTTTCTCCCTACCTAGAAACAGATCAAGTATTTTTCCTCCAGCCTGCCCAAAGCCTATTGTGAAGAATCTCATGTAATCACCATCTAAGTTATTTAGTTAAGCTTTTCTCCAAAAGGTATATGATATTTTTGATATTCCAATATGATATGAAAGTTGAGTATTACGGTTTTGGAATGATAAAATTGGAAGAAAAGGAGTTTAAACATGATGTCATAGTTTACGGCAATTTTGTAAAGAAATGGTGGAGAAAGGAAGGACATAGAGTTCAGTTGGATGATATAAAGGACATTCTAAATCTTAAACCCGAAGTTGTTGTTTTTGGAACGGGATATTACGGTGCTGTAAAGATAGATAGAAATGTAATAGAAAAGTTGAGAGAAGAGGGGATTGAAGTGATATGTGAGGAATCTAAGAAGGCTGTTGAGATATACAATAGATTATTAAAAGAAGGTAAAAAAGTTGCTCTAGCAATTCATCTGACTTGTTAATCACTTTCTTCTTCTTCCTCTTTTTCAGGCATTTCACTTTTCTCCTTCTCCAGACCCTTAGCGGCTATGACATCATCGATTCTAAGCACCATT
>CAZKQI010000003.1:0-39720 GCA_964554855.1 uncultured archaeon
CTGTATTCACATCTTTTTTCAAAGCATTCTTTTCCTTGAACTTGCACAACTTTTCGATTGCATTTAAATCAACTTCCTTGACTTCTATGTAATCTCTCTCAATCATGTATTCGTAAACATCTTTTGCAATCTCATTCCTTATCAAAATACTTGAATAACCTTTTGAACTGCCTACACTACCAACACTAACATCTGAATCAACACCAGTGAAATCCTGACAGTATTCGCATCCACCAGAGACATGTTCTTTCAGTTCTTTAATACTGCACTCAAACCTACCATCTTCCATTTTAACTATAAACTTTCCTTTTCTAATATCAAACATCTTCACTTTTCTTATATCTATACCCTTCTCACTGAGAAACTCCATTAAACTTGAATACCTGTAATTCTCCATACAAAATAGAGAAATTGCCAAAACAACTTTGTTATAGAGTGGAATTTCCTTCTGCAGCATTCTTAATCCAGTAATTATGCATGGAGTTCCTACTATTGCAATCTTTCCAGCCCTCTTTATAATTTTGTTCAATTCGGGAAGGACAGGGGCTAAACTGTATTTGGAAAATCTCAATTTATCATTTCTCAGTTGTTCTGGATGTTTAACATGAACAACTATGGGTTTCCACTTTTCATCTCTTCCAACAACTAAAGCAGTGTCTATTATTCCCATCTCAAGAGAACTTGCCAGAAATTCTGAAACTATTCCACCATTTTGACCCTTGAATCTCTTTGATCTAGCACTAACAGCTTCAATAATGTTTCCCAATCCTCTCTTAAATACTCCCATGTATCTTTGACAAACCTTTATACAAATTGCACAGTCCCTACAATTTTTAACCCAGTCTGGAAAATACACAACTCCATCCTTCCAAATTATTCCGTTGGGTGGACAGACAGTGCAAGCTCCACAACCAGTACAATAGCTGGCATCAACAACTTTTCTCGCTATCATATAATACTTTCTTTTTTCTATCTTTTCCGGCCTTAAAACATCCACTTCTATCTTAAAATCTCTTACTTCCTCTCTTGGAATTAGTTCAAGAACGTTGAATGGACAAGTATCAACACAAACACCACAACCTGTGCAAATCTCCCCATTAAGGATTATCGTTACTATATTTCCATTAAATTTAGAACTGAGTGCACCGCTTGGACAAACATCTACACACATTCTACATCCAACACAATTTTCAATATTTACATGGTGAGCGACATATTTACTCAACAACTTCAACATCTTTCTACCTTCAAATCTTCTTTGAATTTGTATTTTACCCTTTTAATTTCTCTTCTTCTAATTACCTCTCGCGGACCTATAACAATGTTTGGGCTTTCAAAAGATAAATCGTGAATCATAGTATTGTTTAAAATTCCTGCAGGACAGACATCTACACAAAAATGACAAAATATGCACTTACCAAAATCTATTGTTGGATAATATTTTCCTTCAATTTTTTTCATTAATATGGCATTTGCTGGACAAATCCTCGCACATTTGGCACATCCTATACAGATCTTATCATTGATAACTATTTCCAAATAGCCCCTTATATTACTATAATTTCTAATTTCCTTTGGATAATGAACTGTGATTGTATTGGGCTTTAAAATTTCCTTAAGAGCCTCAAAAATTGCATTCAAATGTCCTCCAATTTTGCTAACCTTTCTCTTCACAACAACCATCTTATCACCCCTGATAGAGCTAAAGATGATATTGATAATGTCATTAGAAATCCCCAGCCAATCTTCAATGCTTGATCTATTCTATATCTTGCGTATATAGCCCTTGTTATAACTATGAGAGATGATATGAAAATTGCTTTAATTATAAGCCATAAAACGCTTGAAAGATCTCCAAGAATTGCAATTTCAGGACCTTTCCATCCAGAAAAGAAGAGTAATGTCATGAGAAGTGAAAGTAGATATAATTTCTCGTATGCTAAAATCATGACAAGTCCAAACATTATTCCACTGTATTCAACATAGGGGCCAAATGCTATTTCCTGATCAGCTTCAGGTATATCGAAAGGCAATCTACCAGTTGCCATAATTGTTGCAATTAGGAATGTTAGGAATGCAATAGGATTTAGAATTATTCCTGGAACTTTTTGCCTATTAACAATTTCGTAAAAATCGCAACTCTGATACAAAATTATCATTGCTACTACTGAAAGTATCAATGGAATTTCGTAAGCTATGTACATGAAGGACTCTCTTATCAATCCAATATAGGCAAATCTGTTGTTTGAACTCCACCCTATAGCCACTTTGAAAAGTGGGATCATAGCTGTTAAGGCTATAAAACATGGAAGTGAGTAGGGGCTTCTGAAGGCATAAACATTTCCTGCTGGAATAAGTGTTAGAGCTAATAGAACTGGAATAATTGAAAGTATGGGTAATTGCAGAAAATAAGCTCTGTTGGCATCTCTGTTTACTATAACCTCTTGATTTAAATACCTCAATAAATCTGCCAAAACCTGTAAAATTCCTCCAAATTTTGGTGAAATTTCTTTTGGACCAACTCTCCACTGTATTCTTGCAGCAATCTTTCTCTCAAACCA
This sequence comes from uncultured archaeon, assembly GCA_964554855.1. Taxonomy (GTDB): domain Archaea; phylum Halobacteriota; class Archaeoglobi; order Archaeoglobales; family Archaeoglobaceae; genus Archaeoglobus_B. The sequence goes on from CAZKQI010000003.1 coordinate 2,562, forward strand.
TATTATGTATCCCAAATATATCAGAAGTGTAAGTAATCCTGGAGATATCAATACAGCAAAAACATCTCTCTCAATTAACAACTTTAATACTGGTATCTCCGCAATTTTGTATATCATATTCTGAAATATTGGAACTTTCAACATGATGATCACCTATCTGCCTCTGGAGGAAAATAACCAAAACTACCGTATATAGCCTGCAAATCTGCCAATTTTTCTCCCTTACATGCCTCTATAAATCCTCTTAGATTGTACCAACTTGGAGTTATCATTCTAAACCTGTATGGAACATTTGATTCTCCATCACTCAATATTGACATGAATATAGTTCCTCTTGCACCTTCGACACACGAAATGTGTTCTCCAAGAGGTAGTACAATATCTGTTAGAGACCAGAGGTCAACTGAAGCATGACCTGAGGGCAAATCCCTGATTAACTGATCTATTATGTTTATGCTTTGATTTATTTCTTCAACTCTTACAAGTAACCTTGCATAGGAATCACCCTCTTCAGCCGTTACAACATCCCACTCAACATTCTCATACGCTTCATAACCCTTCAACCTCCAATCGTGCATAACATTTGAAGCTCTTAAAAAAGGACCTACAATACCAATTTCTCTAGCTTCTTTACTCTCAATAACTCCAACGTTTTCAAGTCTTGCAAGAACTGTTGGATTTCTTACAAATATCTTTTCAAACTTCTTAAGCCTTTTTCTCATTGATAAAATTATATCTCTAACATTTCTCATCTTTTCATCACTAATATCTCTCCTCAAACCTCCTGGAACTATGAAAGAACCAGTTACTCTTGCTCCAGTCATTATTGTTAATGCTTCACATATAAATTCTCTAAGCCCAAAAGCCCACATGAAACCCGTTGAATGTCCCAAAAATATTGATAGAATACCAGCATCGTATAAATGAGTTCCTATTCTGCAAAGTTCAGCCAATACGGTTCTTATATATTTTGCTCTCTCATCAACTTCAATCCCCAACGCCTTTTCTATTATATTCACATAGCAAATATCGTAGTTTGCAAAGTCCATTATAGATGGTCTTTCTACAAGAGGAATGTTTTTAAGGTATATTCTTGTTTCAGCTAGTTTTTCAACTCCTCTATGTACATAACCCGGATCGGGAACAATATCTTCTATTGTATCCCCATTCAATTTGACTATCAATCTTATGTGTCCACTACCGGGATGTTGTGGCCCTACAATTAGTATTCTATCACCTTCAATCTTCGTTACATCCAGTTTCCAATCAAAACTTTGAAGGAATTGTTTTTCTTCACTTATGCTTTGTTCTTCAACCTTAAAATCTTTCCTTAATGGACTTTTTACAGTTGGATCTATTATGAAACTACTTTTCCAAGAGTTTCCTTCAAATGATATACCAAAGAAATCTTGCATTTCTCTCTCAAGATAATCTGCAGATGGGAATATTTCGGAGAGGCTTTCAATTCTTGGATTTTCTCTATCAATTCTTTTGGAAAGTGTTACAAATTTGTAGTCGTTGTAGTTGTGTAGAGTAAACTCAACTATGAATGAATTTTCATGCGGAATATCTATAACGTTCACATTCTTTACATTATCGAATCCCAACTTTTTCAAAACTTGAGCAGATCTCCTAAAGTCTTCAACGAAAACATAATAATGCAAATTCTCTTCAAGAGTGTAAACTCTTGTATTGAGTAAATCTTCCAAAAGTTTCGAATAATAATCTCTTCCCCTCTCTGCATTTGGAAGAATTGCTGGATTTTCTACAATATATTCTTTTAGAGGAGCAACACTCCTAACTTTACCTCTTTCAAACCTAATTTTAACTTCTTCAAATTTGTCAAAATCTTTCTTACCCTCAATTTTCTTTTGCAAAGATACTATTCCCCTTATCAGAGCTTCAGGAGTTGGAGGGCAACCAGGAACGAAGACATCGACTGGTACAACTTCCCAAGGTCTTACCATATGATAACTGTTCCAGAATATACCTCCTTTTATTCCACAGGCACCCATTACTATCACAAACTTTGGATTTGGCATTTGTTCCCAAGTAATTCTGAGCACTCTAGCCATTTTCTTTGTAATTGCACCTTCAACTATTATGAGATTTGTATGTCTGCATATTCCGTAGTTCAGACTTCCAATTCTTTCCGCATCGTAGCCACATGCATAAGTATGAGCCAATTCAACTCCACAACATGCTGTAACTAAATGAACCGGCCATAAACTCCATTTAGTACCCCATTTCCTTAACAAGTTTGACACCTCCCAAAAGTGGTGGAATTAGCAGTATTAGAGTTATTCCAAAAATTTTGTAAAAATTTTCTAGAGGAGAAAGTAGCAAAATTATGACAGCTATAGGCTCTATTGAAAGAAAAAGAATTAGATAAGGTATATACTGAAATGGTAGTTCGTATTTCGGTTTTTCTGCTGGTAAGTTTCCAGATTCGTATCTCAGTGTTTTCAACTTACTTTCATCTCCTTTAATCTTTGCAAGCAGGATTACAATTAGATCAATTATCAGTCCAATCCCAACAATCAATCCTATTAAAATTAGTGGATCCAATTTATCACCCCCTCATATATCGGTGTGGGATAAATTATTAGAGAGGCTATTACACAAACTGTGACTATGGCACTTACAAGTAAATTCTTTCCTCTTTCATACATGTTAGCCAATCTGATATAATATGGGATAGATATAGCCGAGTTTATTATTAAAATAATTGCTAAAGGTATAAGATTAGACTGAAGGAGGGATGTTATTATGAAAAACTTCCCCCAGAATCCTAAAAGTGGTGGAATTCCTATTAGGGAGAAGGATAGTATGTAAGTTTGAACTCTGTTTGCACCATCCTTCAAAGCTGTAAAGTATCCTATCTTTCCAAATGAATTGGCTAGGAGTTGAATGAATGCTCCAGCAAATCCTATAGGATTCATAGCCGTTAATGTTGATGTTACATAGCCCATATTGGCAATTGTTGAATAGGCCAAGATTCTTTCTGGCTTTTTAGATGTTAAAGCCCCTATATTTCCTACGAACATTGAAGTTACAGATAATGCATAGAGAAGAATGAAAGTCAAAGTATTTATATTTAAAAATCTGAATGCAATCAAAAAGGGAACAAATTTTGCTAAGCTTGCAATCACGGAAACAGATGTAGCATCGCCCTCTTCAAACACGTCTGGAACCCATAGATGTAGTGGAGCAATTCCAACCTCTAATGCTAAACCAATTATGAATAATAATTGACCAATAAAATTGTCCATATTAATTAATCCCAATATCATTAAAACTGTTGCCAAAACCATGAAAGTTATGTATTTCACGGCTGTTTCGGGTTTAAGACCATTTGAAAGGAATATTAATACATAAGTTGGTACACTTGAAACTATTAGACATACTATCAATACTGCCAGATCATTAGATTGAAATGCATGTAATGTAGCTATGAGCATTAAAATTGGCAAAGTTAAGTGACTCTTCCATTTTAAAAGAGTTAGAGATGCTAAATTTAGAATTGCTATCAAAACAATCATTGCTAAAAATGAATTGAGCTTGAAAACAAGTAAGCTTGCAAATATACAAGCAAATACCCCTAATTTCCTACTCTTCAAAGATGCTAATGATCCAATGGTCAATATTATCAGTGCAAGGATCTCCACTCGAACCACCCTGCAATTATTAATATCATGAATATCAAACCTACAATAAATTCAATATAGTCAGTAATTTTTCTTCTTTGAATGCTTCTAATGGCATTTGAAATATTTTCAAAAATTTCAGGTATTATTCTATGAGATAATATATCTACAGCTTTATCGAAGTAATAACTTAGAAATGTTAATACCTTACCAATTGCTGGAAATACTAGATCGTTCAATGCCATGAGATAAAGCCTATCATTCAAAACTTCTCCAACTTTTGATTTATAGCTTGGTTTAAATATTGCAATGAGATAAGCAAGTATCAAAGCAAAACCCATTATAATTGAACTAAAACAAAATTCTTCATGCTTAACATAGAGTATGAGAGGTATTAATATTAAACACATTAAAATGTATGAAGTGGGCATGAGAATTTCTCTATGCAAATACATTTTACCTTCCTTACCTTTGATAAAATTGAGACTCAAAAATTTTCCGAGAAAAGCTGAATATACTATGGATGTCAGTATGAAAAGTACGAATGGCAATTTGAAATGATGCATAATTTCTTCAATCTTCACCTTAATCCAGAAGGCTGTAAATGGTGGAATACCTGATAGGCACAATGTGGCAATTAAAGTTGTAATGAAAGCTGGAAACATCTTCTTTATACTCACTTTACAGTGAAATCTTGAATGTGTTGCATGAATTAAATGTCCAGTTACGAGGAATAATGTTGCTTTAGCTAAGGCATGAATAATTAGATACATGAAAGCCAGTATTACTGCTATTTCTCCAAACCAGAAACTTAGGGAAGTTACTGCAAACATCAATCCCAAACTCGATAATGTTGAAGATGCAAGCAAAACCTTTCTTTCTTTACATCCTAATGCTACAATAGCTCCATAGAAAGCTGATACAATACCTATAATAAGAATTGATGTGTAAACAATCTCCAGTTCTTTAATTTCCCAAGGTCTTATGTACAGGCTTAAGCGCATGAAGATGTAGGCACCAGCAGCAACCATTGTTGCTGAATGTAATAAAGCTGAAACAGTTGTGGGGCCAGTCATTGCAGTCATTAACCATTCACTAAATGGTAGTTGTGCTGATTTTGTTAGAGGTCCAATTAGAAATGCTAGGAGTAGTATGTTGGAAGCTAAGCCTAATGTCTTAAATATATAGACCCAATTCAAACTTGATATATCAGTATTACCTGTTAGAGCAAATATTACTGCAATTGAAAAAAGCATTGGAATATCTCCAATTCTTATGGTAGAAATTGCTCTCCAAGCAGAGTAACTTGGTGACCAAAACATCTTAATCTTCCAGATCTTCCTTCCTAAATCTCCAACATAGCTTAAATAGTCATCATCTCTGAACCAATGCCCTATCAGTGCCCAAGATGACAAACCCAATCCTTCCCATCCTATGAAAAGTGCCAGTAAATTATCGCTGTAAACTACGAGAAGCATGGATGTTGTGAATGTGTTGAAGAAGAACCAGTACCATCCAAGTCTGTAATCTCTTTTCATGTATTCCAAACTGTATATACCTATCATCAGAGATATAAATGCTGTTAAAAGCCCCATAGTCTTGCTGAGATAATCTATTATGAAAGTGAATGTTATTCCAAGTTGTGGAATCCAAGGATAGTATATTTTTGTGTATGGTGTATGGTAAATCTTTATAGAAAGTAGGAATGATATAAGTAATCCCATTACAGCTACAATTCCGAAATCCTTTTTCTTAACATACCATGATATAACTGAAGGAATGCTGAATATAAGAGGAGCAATTATTAAGGCAATCAACTCCATACAAACACCTCCATTAAAGCTTCAACTATATATCCAGCTGTAAATAAAAGCACTATCGATATTGTACCAATTGCATAGAGAGAAAAGTTAACTGGTAAAGGTATTTTTACACTTGAATAATCTTTTGGTTTTCCGTAATACACTCTCTTCATCGTGTAAAAACTGTAGAGTCCAGATATTATAAATGCTAGAATTACCATTATAGCTTCTCTACCAATACCATAAATACCTGCAACACCTCTCAAAATGAAAAATTCTCCAATCATTCCAACAGTAATTATACCGCTTAAGTTCATGAATCCTACGAGAGATGCATTTGAAATCTGTGGAATCTGTTCATGCAAACCTCCCATTTTTTCAATGTTCCTCAAGTTATATGCCATTATTATTGCTCCAGCACTCATGAATAGTATTGATTTACCGAAAGCATGAGAAACGTATTGGATAACAAGACCAAATACTCCATATTCTCCTAAGCAGATGGCCATTAGCATGTATCCCATTTGAGAAACTGTTGAATATGCTAAAAGCCTCTTAAAATCTTTCTGAACAAATACTAGGAAACCTGCAACTGAACTCGTTAGAAATCCGTATGTGAATATTAAATCTCTATAATCAATTATAAAGCTTGGATCAACTTCGTAAATTCTTAGGAGGATGTATCCAGCTAAACCGACTGTTAATGGACTTAGTAGGGCACTTACTGGTGTAGGTGCTTCTGCATGTGCATAAGGCAGCCATATATGAAAACCAAGTCCGGGCAATTTGACAATCATTCCTACAAAAATTAGGATCCATGCAATCTTTGGAATGTACCTTATGTATGGTAAGAGTAATGTGTTATCGTTCAGTCCTATTAAGATAAATCCCAAAAGCGTTAGAACACTTGCAATGTGCGTCCAAACAAAGTAGAGTAGAGCCACAAATCTTCTATTTCCATAACCGTAGTAATATATCAGTAGAAATGATGAAATTAACGTTATTTCGAGAAAAATGTATAGCATTATTAAATTTGCTGAATACACTAAAAGAAACATCGAATACGTGTAGGAATTATATAACAACCAATATCTTTTGAATTCAGATTTATTTAGTCCCATCTCCCCAAATCTTTTTGTCATGTAGGGAAAGGAATAAAGGGCAACAATTCCAGATATTAGGGCAATTGTGAATCCAAATATGTTGCTAACACCATCGCTGTACAGGTAAAATTCACCGATTGGTGGAGGGAAGTGAGTGATGTAAAAGTAATTTGATGATGTTATATTTGAGAATATCAATAGTGCTGATATTGTATAAGCTAAAAACGTTACTATGTCTCCTCTCCTTACTATTGGCGCAACAATCAGGGAAATTAAAGGTATTACAATCTCAATCAGCATTCTTCCCCTCCAAACTTGTTGTTCTCAAAATTTTTGAAAATACAGTTATTACTGCAGCTAGTATCATGAGTTCAGATGAACTCGTAAATATAACTGCAACAAGCACTTCATATCCTTGTGGAGAATTTAATGCTTCTAAAAGAGATGTGAATAGTGATGCGAATAGAAATTCTAGAGATATAAGTAGTCTTACCAAATCCCTACTCAGTACGAGCATTAAAGCTCCAATCACAAGCAGTATCAGTGATATGGCAATCAACTCTTACACCTCCAAGCTTCAATTAAAACAACCATCGTGAGTAGGGGTAATGTAAAGAGCATGAATATTGGTTCAAAGTTTATTAGTGTTGTAATGTAGTCTTTGGGGTTTATTGCTGTAATTGGTGTAAGTATTGTTAGAAGAGAGATTGTAATCAGTGCAAAGAAAAACCATCTAAGTTTGTATTCAATTGCTTTCTGCTCTCTATATGAATATGCTAAAACTAATGTTACAGCCCCCAATGCTCCTATAAATGTGAGGGTAATAAGTGCAAAGGCTGAGTGAACTCCATAATATGCATAAAGTCCCGCTACAAAAATCATTGTTAAGCACATATACAAGGCGGAATAAAAGTTATCTCTACTTAACAATGAGGCAAATCCTAAAATCACAATTAATATTTGCAACACGATTTGCACGGTGCTCATTATTATTCATTATTTTTAAGTTTTACTCGATTAACCCAGAATATTGAGTGTTCTGTTGTGAATTTGGATTTATTGAGGATCAATCTTACTAATAAAAAAATAGATGCGCCGGCCGGGATTTGAACCCGGGGCTGGGGCGTGGCAGGCCCCTGTGTTAGCCAGGCTACACCACCGGCGCTCAATCTAAATTTACTATTTAGTTTATAACTGTTGCGATAGTTTGAAGGCCTTTAAAATTATTTCAACTATCTCTTCAGGCTTAAATTTTCCAGAATTGATTGCAATATGATATATGGTTAAATCATCGAGATCTATACTGTAGAACTTCTTATATCTTCTCTTTTCCAACTCCTCTCTCCTCTTAGTCTCAACCCTAGCTCTACTGATCTCTATACCCTCTCTCCTAGCTATTCTTCCATACCTTACATCCGCATCTGCATATATCCAAACCTTGAAGGCATCTTTTATCATCCATCCAGAAAGTCTTCCTTCCACAACAACATTTTCCTCTTTTTCTGCAAGTTCTCTCTGCATCCTATCTATATATAGATCTATTTCAGGATTATCCTCAGCATATTGACTGAATTCCTCCAAAGTCATTCCCCTCTCTATAGCAAGCTTTCTAAAGACATCTCCAGCTGAAATCAATTTCCAGCCCAATTTTTCAGCCAAAATCCTTGCTACTGTTGTAGTTCCGCTCCCAGGTAATCCAGATATAGTTATCTTCATGAAAAATCACTCCTGCAAAATTCTTCTAAAAATCTGTCCAACTGCAATGGAACAAAGTATGTACCAGAAAAGCCACCATGGAATGATGAAAGCATCACTTACATGTATCTCCCCAGAAAAAGGAACAGTTACATTGAATGGGCTTACCATACCATAGTAGTTACCTCCATGAATCCCTACATGTCCTATGTCATATATTATGTACCACAGCCAAGCCCATATTGGAATTGTTACAATGACAGTATAGAACATAGTCCTGAAGTTCATGCTCATGAGTTGAGACTGTATCCTGTGTATCTCTTCCTTCTCCTTCTCCAATTTCTTCAGCAAAAACTGATTATTCTCCTTTACAGCTTTAAAATACCTCTGCTGAAAATCAGATATTCTACGCTGTGCCTCAACCATGAATTTTTGATCTATTGCATATCTCTGTATGAGTGAAGAATAAAAAGCTGTAAATATTGCCAATATGAATATCACAAGATGAATTTTACCAAAATTGAGTAAAGGATGAAGTATTGGATCCATATATTGTGCTAAGGCAATTCTGAATTGAGGAATAAATATACCAACGAAAAATATTATTCCGATGACCATTATTACATTTTTTATTACCTTCATAACTCCTCACCTAAGAACTTCCTTAACATAGGATGCATCTCAGTCAATCTTTCTCTTGTTAAATCTTCATAAAATCTATACGCTATACTTACAGCAAGAAGTAAACCAGTTCCACTCACATTTCCAACTGTTCCCAACATGTTTGCTATCAATGTAAGTAAACCTATCATTGCTCCTCCCAATATAGTAACCTTGGGAATGTATCTGCTCAGAATTCTTTCCAGAACTTGTGGTGATTTCCTGAATCCAGGAATCTGTAATCCGGATCTGGCAATTTGGTTAGCAACAGTCCTAGCATCCATTCCACTCGTTTCAACCCAGAACTTGGCAAATAGAATTCCTCCAACAATCAATACAGTTGCATCCACTAAGAGATGTGTATATATCAACCAATCAGGCATATCCGCAAAGTATGGAGCTAGGGAGTTTCTGTTTGGATCTTTTAAAAGGGATGGTATCCAGTCGTATGGACTTCTGATTGGTGAAAGAAGATACATCAATCCTGAAATTGGAACTGCACTCCCTCCAGGAGTTACAATATACTCTCCAAATATCTTTATGCCATTTTTGTAAAGTGCAAATCCAGATGTAACTATCAAAGCCTGCAAAGCCCTTACAAATATCATAGGTAGAACACTTGCATAAATCAATTTTATTGGAAATCTACCTCTTGCTCCTCTTACCAAATGATGAGCAAGTGGAATTTCAACTCTTGTGCCTTCTGCAAATACTACAAGTAATATTATAATAATGGTTGTTATTAAAGCAAGTATTCCTCCATCTATTATTAAAATGACAAGGCCACTTGCAGATAGAAGATAGTTAAGTGGATAGTTTTGGAATAACCATATCAATCTTGGAAAAACACCTGGAGGCATACCACCTTGAGGATTGAACCAGTTGAAAAGTCCTACAATCATTGCTTGAGATATACTTGCCAGTATGAATAGACTTACACCACTTCCTATTCCCCATTTAGACACAACTTCATCCATATAAACAATTAGAACTCCACCGATGAAGAGCTGAAGAAATATGAGGAAGGATAATATTGAAGGTGATATACCCAATGCATTTGCAACATCCAAATTGGGCCTTAACAAGCCACCAGCTACCTGAGGAAAAGCTTCAAGAGCAATCATTACAAATACCAAAAACCTCTGAAAATCCTGATAAGCTGCTCGATCATCTGGATTTGTTAAATCCAATCTTATTATTCCAGCACCTACCAAAAGCTGTAAAACTATTGATGCAGTAACAATTGGGCCTATACCCAAAGCCAAGATAGAACCAGTCGCTCCAGCAAAGAAAGCTCTATACTGGGCAAATATATCAATGGAACTGGGATCCAAACCAAATACGGGAATGTTTACAAGTATGAAGTAAAGGAGAAGAATTGCTATAGTCCAACCAAATTTCTCTTTAAATGGAACATGGCCAATTGGCCTTTCTACACTTGGTATTCTTTCAAAATAAGGTTGCAATCTCCTTAGAGCTTCGTTGATGTCCATACCTTACCCCCAACACCCTCAATCTTTTCAATTGCCTTAGGTGTTGCACTTTCAACCTTAACTTCCACCTTCTTTGTAACTACACCTCCACCCAAAAGTTTGGTATATCCAAGCTGAGTTAGATCAACAAAATATTTGTCATTTTTCTTTTTGGCCAATCCAAGTTCTACCAACTTATCCAAAATGTAATCTAAATCCGAAACGTTTAGATCTGGCCTTGAATAGAGGAATTTATATGTATAATCATCAATTTTTCCTTCAACCTTCAAATCTCTCAATTTTTTCTTAAGATTGCTGATCATTCTGTATCTTTTGGTAACTTCTGTTGGCCTAGTGAATCCATACTTACCAAACTGGTAAAGTCCTGCTTTAGCCAGTTTTATGAATTTTATGTATTTGTGCTTATGCCTACCAGCATTTCCCCTACCACCTCTACATCCAGCACCTCTATTCCTATCGTTTCTACCTTTTCCATGTGTTCTTGAACCTCTAAACTTCTTTACCTTCTTTTTCATTTCAATCACCTCATCTTGTAAAGGAGTTTGCAAATATCTTTGCCATGATAACCTAAGCTTCCCATTGGATAATGCCATTTGATGTTTTTAAGACCACCTCTTGGAGGATGCAATCTGAAAACTGGCTTTAATCCTGGTATATCCTTTAAACTTGCTTTTCCATCTATTACAGCTTTTGCAAACTCCTCAATAGAATTGTAACCTGTCTTATCCTTTACGTATTCATCGGTTAAAGGCCTATCACCTACGAGTTTTCCCCTATTTCTCAAAAGCATAGCTAAAGTCTCTGCATCTATTTCACCGTAAGCGACATAATCTTTAACGACCTGAAGCATTCCTTTGTAGGATGGTGTATCTGGTATTACTACGCAATGATACCTCTTATGCAATCTAAGCATGGCCAATGTATCTTTTATTTTCCTTGCTACACCCACTTGCCCCCTCAATCTAACGACAGCTATCAAAAACATCACCTCATAAATACAGTCTTCTTCAAAGCATCGAATGTTGCCTGAGCAAAATTTATAGTAGTTTTAGTTTGTCCTTTAGTGAATGTCCAAACATCCTTAACTCCAGCAAGCTCAAGAACTTTCTTGGCAACTTCACCAGCAACAATTCCAAGCCCTTTTGGCCCAGGTATCAAAGTTACTCTCACGCTACCGCAAGAGCCAGTTACTTTGAAAGGTATGGAGTGAGGTTCACCACATCCACACTCCCAAGAACCGCAACCTCTCTCAACCTTAAATATGTTTAACTTTGCATTGTTTATGGCTTTTTGAATTGCGGGTGCAACTTGAGAAGATTTTCCGACACCAACCCCAACAAATCCATCCTCATTACCAACAACTACAGTCACTCTAAACTTCGTCCTTCTACCACTGTCTGTCATCCTTTGTACCATTGAAATTTCCAAAACCTCATCTTTAAGGTTAGGTAACAAAGCATCAACTATCTCTGGCTCCTTCAGAGGCAAACCACTTGCTAAAGCCTCATCCATCGTCTTGATCTTGCCTTCGTAAACCAACTTTCCTAACTTCGTTTTGGGAACCCAATCTTCAGGAATCTGAATCTCCATGTTAATCACCCAATATTCTTTCTTTTACTTCCTCAAAATGCTGGGGCAATTCAGTTGGTTTTAAACCCCTCCTCTCATAATCACTGAAAAATTTAGGTTCCATTTCATAATACTGAGCTATGTGTTCACCTCTTATACGTGAATCGTCTGGTAATATATCGGGATCGTGAGGAATTTTCATACCTCCTTCAACAGCACCTCTCAAAACAGCAAAAACCCTTCCACCTCTTGTGGGTGTATGTAAACCAATATCAAGTATAGCCTCTCTAATACCTTTTTTCAATGCCTTTTTAGCTATTAACAAACCAGTTAAATAACAGGCAGGAGTGTTGTTCAAATCACCCTTCCAACCGTATTCTTTTAGCATTGAAGAATCAACACCAATTAAAACTCTATCACCTCTTGGATCATATTCAATTATCTGGGCTATAACTCTTCTATTTGTTATTCTAACAACTAATCTAGGCTTTCTTGACAATAAAAGCTTAAGTCTTTTCCTGTAATTCGTCTTTCCTTCTCTCCTCCTCCTATAGGGTACCTTATATCTCGGTCCCTTTGCCATGCAATCACCTTGATAACATCTGCTCTATATAAGCGTTTAGGTGTGCAATACTCCTGAACTCTCCTCCCTTAGCCTTCAAATATAGCATTCTGTAAGTTCTCCTGTCTATAACACCCTTCTCTTTCAACTCTCTCAATCTCTTCCTCAAAGCTCTTATTCTCATCATCCAAGCTTCTTTCTTGGATAATCTTGCAGTTTTCTTTCCTTTTCTGCTTCCATGTCCTCTTCTCCTTCCCTTTCTCTTTTGCATTCTCTTATATCTTATTCTGACTCTGCAAACTCCTTTAACGGGCTTTTTCTTTATCAACCCTCTCTCTATAAGCTCTCTTATATCATCCTTAGTTGCAGCCGATGCAATCTCTTCCAAAGCTGTTGGATCAAACCAAACCCTGTTAATCCCACATTCCAAAACTTCAGAGGCAAGTCTTCTCTGCAACCTCAAATCCATAAAAATCACCTTTGAGTAGGATTTAGTATCTTAATTCCAAGTTCTCTAGCCTTTTCTTCAATAGCCAGTCTCTTTTTCATTCCAACACAAGAAGCTATTCTTATGGCTTGTCTTTCCTTCTCAACCTTTTCCAAATCCTTTACATTGTAAACCAAAACTTCCTCATATCCTGATGGATGTAATCCCCTTACAGCCCTTGGAGAACCGAAACCTATATTTACAAGTATCCTACCACTCCACTTTCCTCCATATCTCTTCCTCCATTTGCTATGAATTCCTTTAGGTCTCCTCCAACTCTTATCTCTCAATCTTAACTTTGTATGAGCATAAGGATGCCTAAAATCTGGTTTTCTCGCCTTTTGCCTAATCCTAACTCTTAATAACCTCTTTTCCATAATATCACCCCTTTTCTACTATGTAAATGCCATCTTGAAAAACTCTCGGATCTTTATCTTTTATCTTTGTAGCTCTTTCAAGATTTGCTGCAGTCTGTCCGCATTCCTCCTTATCAATACCCCTCACAATTATTTCCTGCCCCCTAATTTCAACCTTTGTCCTTCCCACTATTTTAGCTCTTCTGGGATGTTTTTCACCTAGGAAGTTTTCAATAACAACCTCATTTCCCTCAACTCTAACTTTTATTGGGAAGTGAGCATAAACAACTTTGAGCTTGTATTCATAACCATCTTTAACACCTCTTATTAAATTTCTTATATGAGCCCAAAAAGTTCCGACCATTGCCTTAAACCTTCTTCTTTCCTCATTGGCATAAATTCTAATCTTACCATCAGTTTTTTCAATGTATATTCCTCTGAACTTAAGGAATCTTGAATTTTCACCCAATGGACCTCTAGCAATTATATTATATCCTTTTGTAGTATCCCCTTCAACTTTAACTTCAACACCTTCTGGAATTTCTACAAATCGCTCGATCATACAAATCACCTCAGTAGACGTAAGCAAGAAGAACTCCTCCCAATCCCTTTTGCATTGCCTCCTTCTGAGACATTACACCTTGTGTTGTTGAGACTATTAGAATACCAAATTCTCTAGCTGGTAAAAACCTCTTTTCAAACTTCTCGTATTCAGTCTTCTTGACAGAAAATCTTGGCCTTATTGCACCACAATCGTTTATTCTACCAGATAACTCAACAACATATATCCCACCCTTGTGATTTTCTACATACTCAAAACCCTTAATGTAACCATGTTCTTTCATAACTCTCAGAACATTGCCTATTAGCTTTGAAGCTGGCTTAATCTCACATTTACTCTTTCCAACTCTCTCCGCATTCTTTATTGCTGTCATTGCATTTGAAAGAGTGTCAACACTCATAGAACATCACCAGAACTTCTTAAATCCCAATTCACTTGCAACTTCCCTAAAGCATTGTCTACAGAGATAAATACCATACTTCCTAATCAAACCTCTCTTTCTTCCACATCTCCTACACTCATTTGCTCCCCTACCGAAAACCTTGTTCTTAGGCTTACTGGCCATTACACCACCTCCACACCCAAACTTCTAAGCCATTCTATTGTCTCCTCTTTCGTAATCCTATTACCTACCTTGCTTCTACATCTTCTCCTCTTAGCAACTCTGTAACCTCTCCTCTTCAAAACAACGCAAACATCCATACCAAATATACCTATATCTGGATCGTAATCTACACCAGGTAAATCTATATGCTCTTCGATACCAAACGAAAAGTTCCCAGCGTTTATAGATCTTGCACTCAGCTTGAATTCTTTAACTTTTAAAGCCTTCATCAAGAAATCCATGGCTTTCTTTCCTCTCAAAGTAACCTTAGCACCTATTGCTTCACCCTTCCTAATACCGAAATTTCTTATTGTTTGAGTCGCATATGTAGGAACTGGTTTTTGACCTGTGAGCTTTTCAAGCAATATCATTGCCTTCTTATGTCTTTCACCGCTCTCTCCAACGCCTATATTGATAACTACTTTATCAATTAAAATCTCTCTCATCGGATTTTCTTTAACAGCTAAAGCTTCCATTCATCACACCCCCAAGTCTATTACTGGCTTATTTTTTCCTATAACGAATACGTAATCTTCAATCGTTGTAATCTCTCTTCCTTCAACATCAACTGTAACAAGGTTTGGTGAAGAACTCCTGATTATCTTGTAATCCTTAATCTTTCCAATCTCACCAGCATGAGCGCCACCAGTAATCATGACCAATGCCCCAACTTCAAAAGGTAAGTGTTCAACAATTTTCTTTTCAGGAATTTCCATCAGAATACTGTCCTTAGTTTTGTAACTGTTGTCACCCAAAATATTTGTTCCGTCAAACAAGTTCAACTGAACTCTTCCTCCTCTAACCATAGTCTTGTTAACTATCTTGTAAAGCTTTAGATTGTCATCTTCTATTTCAATTGGCAAATATCTACCCTTTTCATCGAATATCATCCTATAACTCTTTTCCAGTTTTGGTATCTTTATAACATCGAAAAGTCCTACTGGGAACTTGTAATCCTTTCTCGGAACACCATCAACTAAAATTTCACCAGCTGCAATTATTCTTCTTGCCTCTCTTGCAGTATCAGCTAGCTTAAGATAGTCTCTAACAACTATTAGCAATGGAACAGCATTTTTATTGTGAGGGCCGGGAGATGGTTTTACAGTCCACTTATATATTTTTCTTGGAATCTTATAAGTTTTTGGTGCAGATAACCTTTTCTGATGCATACTACTCACCTCTCAAGTATCTTCCTCCTAACTTCGTCAACTTCACCCAAATCGATTATCATGACATTTGAAGGATGAATAGGTACGTAAACTTCAGTACCATCAGATTTTTTCCTTGTAACTCCTTCAACATGGATTCTAATCCTTTTCATGTCCACTTCAACAACCTTTCCTTCATGTCCAGCAAATTCTCCCCTCATGATCCTAACCTTATCTCCCTTCCTAACTCTTATAGCTCTCTTACCATATTTTTTCCTCAGTTCCTTAGAGAGTGTTGCATGGAGTAGTCTATGTCTCTCATGCAATTTTGAAGTCTTGTAAAGCCATCTCCTCCACTTTCTCGGCTGTTTGGATTTGGGTATCATACTATCACACAACAATTGTAGCAATCGAACCTATTTTCGGAAACCTCTCTGCAGCTTCTCTAGCAACTGGCCCTCTTATCTCTGAACCCTTAGGATTTCCATTCTTATCGACTATAACAGCTGCATTGTCTTCAAACTTAACCCTTGTTCCATCGGGTCTTCTGTATTCTTTCCTTTGCCTTATTATAACGGCATAGTGCACCTGTTTTCTAATATCTGGTGTTCCCTTCTTTACAGTAACAACTACCATATCACCAACACCTGCAGAAGGATACCTCCTCCTCACTCCCTTGTAACCTATTACGGCTATTATCTCAAGTTCTCTAGCCCCAGTATTATCAGCACATACCAACCTTGCTCCAGTTGGCAAGGCTCTTGGAATGCAAGCCCTTACAGCCCTCATTCTATCACCTCCACTATAACAAAGCTTTTAGTCTTGCTTATAGGTCTGCATTCCGCTATAACTACAGTATCACCTGGTTTTGCATTTATGCAAGGCGGATTGTGAGCGTGAATTTTTGATCTCTTCTTAAGATACCTTTCAAACTTTGGGACATATCTAATCAATTCCCTCTCAATCACTGCAGTCTTTTCATAAGTCTTTACTACTTTTCCCGTTAGAATCTGCCCTCTAACCCTTAAATTTCCGTGAAATGGGCAATTCTTATCGTTACATTCCCTTTCAGGTTTTTTAACATCTATTCCTATATCCTTCACCATCTTCTCACCTTCCCCCTCTTCAATAACATCAATCCCTTCTTTATCCTCTCCTCTGGTCTAAAGTTTATCAAATCACCACTCACATCTATCAACTTTCCGGCAAACTTAACCCTGAAGACTCTACCTTTTTTAATCACTGTTTTTAAACCTTTTTCAGTCAATATCTTTAATGTATTTTTAGTCTCATCAACAACTCTACCCTTTATTCCTACCTCAGATTGATTTGTTGAATTCACAACTTCCACATTCAATCCTATCCACTCATGTGCAATGATATATTCGGGTCTCATACCTTGTAACCCTCTTCCCAAAGAGCAAGCTTTATCCTTGCAATGTCTTTCTTTATACTTCTGATTGCCATAGGATTCTCAAGCCCAGCACCACTCCTCTTCTTAGTTCTTAACTTTAAAAGCTCTAGCTCAAGTTCCTTCAGCTTTTTCAACTTCTCCTCTCTGTTCATCTTCCTTATCTCTTCCATATTCATTCAATATCACCCTCCTCTTTATTTCTTCAAGTTCCTCCTTGCTAACATCTTTAACTCTAAATTCATCTGGAAGTTCGATATCAGGTGGAATTATCTTCACACTTACTCCATATGCTCCCAGTTTTTTGATGGCTACATCAAAACCCTTATCAACAAGTTCATAAGCTGGATCACCAGTGTGAACTATCGTTCCAGCCATGAACTTCTCAGTCCTTGCCCTTTCACTCACAAGCTTACCACTTATTTCAATTAAACAACCCTTAGCTCCAGCTTCCATTATTCTATACAAAAATCTGTATCCAGCTCTCCTGAAGTACCATCCTCTCTCCAAAGCTCTCGCTAAAAGAGATGCCATCAATTGTGCATTAAATTCTGGCCTTTTAACTTCATCAACGCTAAGTTGTGGATTATCCAAACCAAAATCTTTAAGCTTTTCCTGTAAAATCTTTATTCTCCTTCCTCCCCTCCCAATGACCAATCCTGGTCTCTCGACAAAGAGGCTTACTTGTGTTCCTAGGGGTGTTCTAACTATGTCAAGTCCACCAAACCCTGCATTTTTCACTTCATCTCTGATCCATTCCTTAACTCTAAGTCTTATCATTCTGTCCCTTATAAACTTCCTCTCAACGGCCATATCACTCCACCTCTTCAGCTACAAATTCAACAGTGGTTAACTGCTTGAACCAAGGGGTTGCTCTTCCAAAAGCTCTTGGCACATATTTCTTGATCTTCCTACCCATTTTAGCTTCTGCATGAACTATCACAAGCTTATCGACATCCAAACCTTTGTATTCTGCATTTGCCTCCAAGTTCTTCAAAATCTTGAGAATGTATTTGCAAGCTTTTTGTGGATACCTTCCAGCATACCAACCATCAATGTTCTTATGTGCAACCTTCTTCTTGTACCTTTTAAATGGAATGGGTCTCTTCAAAGCTATCACTTCTTCCAAGAGCTTCTTAGCTTCAGAAATCTTCCTACCTTTAATGAATCTGCAGATTTCAACTGCATGCTTGAAACTTATAGGCATCTCGTATCCCATTGCTTTTGCACATTTCGTTTCATCAGAAGGCTGGTAGGAATACTTTATCCTCGCCATAGGACATCACTTCAATGGAACAAACTTACTGCTCCTCGTAGCTCCAACTCCTGGCCCTGAATGCTTCTCAAACCTTCTTGTCTGTGCAAATTCACCCAATCGATGACCTATCATCTCTGGCTTTATTTCAACTCTAACGAACTCCTTTCCGTTATGGACAAATATAACCTTACCGACCATCTCTGGAAGAACTATCATATCTCTGCAATGTGTTCTTGCAGTTCCCTTCTTCCTCAACTTTCTCAAGAGCTTTAGCTCCTGTTCAGTAAATCCCCTCTTTATCTTTCTCCTCTCTCTTGCCGTTAAAAGCTCAGCTAACTGCTCCAAACTCATCTTTTGCAATTCTTCTAAAGTGTAACCACGATATCTGAATTCTTTCGGTCTTGTAATCTTACTCTTCAAAGCCATACAATACACCTCATTTCCTTATACCAGTCCTTCTAGCAGCAATGCTACCGACCTTCCTTCCAGGAGGTGCATTTCTGCTGACCGTTTTAGGTCTTCCAACATGCTGATGTTTCCCTCCACCAAATGGATGATCAACTGCATTCATAGCGACTCCTCTTACTCTTGGCCACTTAGCTGCCTTACTCTTCATCTTGTGATACTTCTTTCCAGCCTTAACGAAAGGCTTATCCGTTCTACCTCCACCGGCAACTATTCCTATAGTAGCCCTACACTTAGGATCGAACCATTTCAGCTTTCCAGAAGGCATTTGAACGAGAACTCTGTCTTCTTCATGTGCAACAACGATTGCATAAGTACCACTTGCCCTCGCAAACTTACCACCATCTCCGGGCTGATTTTCAATATTGCATACGTAAGTTCCTTCTGGTATGTTTTTGAGGTAAGTTGTATTTCCAGGTCTTATCTCTACACTCTCTCCAGCTTCAATAAAATCTCCAACTCCAACACCTTCAACAGCCAAAACGTATTCTTTTCTTCCATCGGGCAATTTTACAAGTGCCACTGGCCCATTCCTTGCGGGATCATGCTGAATATCCACAACTTCAGCCGTTATCTTTTCTCCAGCCCTAAATCTCAGATGTCTTATCTCAGCCCTATACTTATGTGATGGTGCAGTGTAAGTGGGGGTTCCTCTTCCCCTATTTTGTGAAATTATACGCTTACCCATTTACATCACCTCAGAAAACACCCAATTTGGAAAGTATCTCTTCAGCCGATCCAGTCTTAAGCTTTATGTAGGCTTTCTTCTCTCCCTTAGGTGTTATAAGAGTGTTTACCTTCTCAACTTCAACATCAAACAACTTTTCCACTTCCCTCTTTATCTCAGGTTTTTTAGCTCTTATATCAACTATAGCCGTTAATATGTTCTTGTCGAGCAAGCTTACAGCCTTTTCCGTAACCAAAAAGCATTTTATTATCATAACCATCCCCTCAGATAATCTATAGCAGATTTACTCCAAACAGTTAATCTTCCAGCCTTACAACCAGGTGCAAGTAGTTCAACATTCAAATCTTTAACCAAAACAGCATCGACACCTGGAAGATTTTTAGCAGCCTTTATAATACCTCCATCACTTCCTACAACCAATAGAACACTCTTCTTCATTACATATCTCCTTCCTCTCATCTTTCCCTTCCCAGCTCTCACTCTCTTAGTTTCCTTTGCTCTTTCAACATCTGCATAAACACCTATGGCCTTAAAGACCTCTATAACCTCCTTAGTCTTCTTTATCGATTCTATATCGTTAACAACAATTTTTGGAAGTTCACCTTCGAAAATGTGATTTCTCGCTTTTACTAACTCAGGATTTGCAGTTGAGGCTATTGCAGATTTTAATGCTAACCTTTTCTCCTTCTTGTTTATCTTCTCAGCCCACTTCTTCTGAACTTTTGGAGGATGTGCTTTTCTCCCACCAACTGCCTGAGGAACAACCAAAGCTCTACTTCCATGCTTCAATCTTGGAACTCTTGCATAACCGTATCCAGGCCCCCAATTTTCCCATGCGTAATCTACTCCAGCCAATGGATTTGTTCCATAAGGCTGTCTTCTGTGAGATTGTATTGCCAAAACGGCCCTTTTTATAACATCTGGCCTGTATTCAGTTTCAAATACCTTTGGCAGTTCTATCTCCTCTACAACTTCTCCCTTTAAATCCAAAACCTTCGCTATCATGATTTCACCTTCTTACATAAAGGACGTTTATACCCTCATAATCGTATCTTGGTGGTCTTATCGCATCTCTCATTCTTATCAATCTCTTAACTGAGCCAGGAACACTTCCGCTTACTAGTATGTAATCACTCCTTATTACACCGTAATGTACAAATCCTCCCTTAGGTGTTATCTCCTCCCCATCAGTTCCAATCTTTATGACTCTTTTGTTGTATTCTGTTCTCTGATGGAATCCCATCTGTCCAGCCTGTGGTACAGTCCATCTAACCCTTGCAGGAGTCCAAGGGCCTAAAGTTCCAACCCTTCTGTGCTTACTACTTCTCGCATGCTTTGCATCTAAAGTTATAACTCCCCACCTCTTTACAGGCCCTTGGAATCCCTTGCCCTTCGTTATAGCAATAACATCGATAAAGTCTCCCTCTTTGAAAACCTCATTTACCCTAATTTCTTTACCCAACTTCGAAATTGCATAATCCAAAACTGCATCAATGTCAGATCCTCCAACTTTATATTCCATAACCTCTGGAGTTTTGGAAGGAACACCAGTTATTAGATAGGGCTGTGTGTATGTTATAAGTCTAACTTCAGCTATATTTTCAACTTCCTTCAAACTTTCAACCTTCTTTGGCAGTGGTAACCTTCTGCTCAAGTGATCATCCAATTCAGTTGTCCAAACCTCCTTAGCAATCTGCAATCCGTAAGCGGTATTCTTGTATATCCTTATTCCTGCAACTCTTAAAGGAGGGCATTCCAAAACTGTAACTGGGACAGCAATCTCTTCTCCATAAGTTGGGGAGTTCTTTCTATCATCTATCATTATAACGTGTGTCATTCCAACCTTATATCCAGCAAAACCTAACAACTTCGGCTCTCCCTCGTAATTTGGCCAGCTTCTTATTCTGGGTACTATATCTTTAGCTCTCTTTCTTGGACTGAATGCTAAGGAACCTCTCCTTGGCTTACTATACTTCATTCAACCACCTCACATAGTTCAATATAGATAATGTTGCGAATATAGCCTCCTCTAACCTTACAGTCTCAACTCCCTGCATCGGAATGATATTCCAGCATTCACCTTCCCATTCTATTCCCAATCTCTCCATAATTTCAAACACCCCTTCCTCAGGACTTCCAAACACGAGTGTTATATCATCCCCAATTTTTCCTATTTTTGGAACATCACATCTCCTCGAAGTTATTATTACATTCCTCCTCCTCAGCACATTCTTCAACTCATCCAGTTTTACCCTATATCCCCAATATTCTTCAGGCTTTGCCTCTTCCACCACCAACGGATTCTTCGAACAGACCCTGACGGTAACGCGGGCACCCCTTTTTGCCTTGGATTTCAGGGGTGCCAGGGCTTTTACACCTATATCAACCCATCGCGTCCCGTCAGGACCAACCCTTACTACGATCCCTTCCCTCAATTCACCGACTTTTAAACGTTTCGGCTTATGGGATGGAATTTTTAGAGGGGGTATTACTCCCACATATCTTAGCGTTTGCTTCAGAGGTATGTACTTTCTTAAATATTGTGGTGTTTCAGCATATTCTAAAACATCCTTGATTAAATTTGACTCATTAAGCCTTGGATCCCTGTAAATTACAATTTCTTCAACCCTGAAAATGGCACATGCTCTTGCAATTAATCCTATCTTGAAAGTCTTTATTTTAGGATCATTTTCATTTATCAAAGCTGAAGATGGTATTGCTATGGATATCATTTAGAATGTTGTTGGGATTATTAAAAATCATTTATGCCGAATTACTAAGTGATATTATGTTAGGTAATATCAACCTTATTTTCGTTACTTTCTTTGAGAATTCTATAGATTTTCTTGATTAGAGTAATTTCAGTATTTTAACTGCATCTTCAAGCGTTTCAATATCTTCGTCAATTCCTACTAGTCTCTTTATCTCTTCAACTATGAGCATTTCAAGCAATCTACCACTATACTCCCCAAAAAGCTTATTAACAAGTTCTTTAAACCTCTTTGGGTCTCTATATGCCAGTTCAAACTTGGTATTAGCATTTACCTCTAGATGAGTTTCAATTACCTTCTCTAAAGCGGGATTTGCCCTTTTTGTAGCATTTTTAATTGCTTGAATCAAAACGTCCTCTGGGTTACTAATCATAAATTTCCACCCCCTTTGAAGTTATTTCATATTTGTGAACTTTCCTTGAATGATTTGAGGCCCTTGACTTAAGAATGATCATTTTTCTTGAAATTTTAGAATTTATATCATACCCAAGGTATATTATATTGTCCGCAAATGTACTAATTTTTATCAAAGGTAAACGATTAATTTTATCTATATTCATGGTGAAAATTGTCGCTACTTGGTGATTTTTTACCAATAATTGAAGGTATCTTATCATTTTCGATAATTCTTTAGGATCCATACGGTCTTCTAGAGCAGAATAACTATCTATTACAAGAACAAATGGTCTTTCCTTCTCAATTATCTCCTTTAACTTAACAAAAATACTTATAGGGCTTTCGGATTCGGGAATTATTGATAAAATAATCATTCTATTACTTACAGAATCGTAATTCATGCCATAACAATCCATAGCCCGAAGAATGTCTCCAACAGATTCCTCAAACGTTATAAAGATCGTTTTTTGCCCATTAAGAGCGTTTGCATAAGCTGAATGTAAGCCAAAAGATGTTTTTCCAGTCCCAGTTTGTCCAGCAATTATTGTTATAGATCCTCTATAAAAACCACCATCAAGTAATTCATCCAATTTATCAATTCCCGTTGTAATTTTTTCCCTACTTATAGATTCGGTTCTTTCAAGATTTGGGACTTCAAAGAACTCGATACCCTTACTCGTTATTGCGTATTCGTATTGAGGTTTTAGTATATTCCTTCTTCTCATTTTCATAACTTCAAAAACTCTTCTATAGTGCTCACCATACTTAATGCAACGTAAAATTATGATACCATCAACTACAAACTCTTCAACACCAAATCCCAATCCTTCCTTACCCACGGGCTTTTCAGCTATTAAAAGTGCCACAGCACCTATACTTTTCACAATAGTGCCTAGAGATGTATGAAGAAATGATCTTACCAACTCTGGACCCATTAGGAGTGTCAAAGCTGTAATTGAATCTATAACTATTAAATTAGGTTTAAATTTCATTATCTCTTCTGTAATGAGTTTTATTTGAGTGGCCAATGCTCCTTTACTGACCGTAAAGAGATCAATGAATTTAAAATTTGGACTGTCAAGATTCCAACCAAATTTTTCAACTGTTTTAAAGTAATCATTCCTAGGCTCATTCAGAGAAAGAAATAAAACCTTTTTACCTCTTTTAATTTCATTGAGAGCAATTAAAGATGCTAAAGTTGTTTTTCCTGTTCCAGGTTCTCCTGCAATTATTATAATTGAACCCTTTGGAAATCCATTTGGAATGATTTTTGTAAATAGAAATTCTGTAGACATGATTTAATATACCACTATTAAGGCTTAAAAAACTTTTTAATCTAGTATATATATACTAGTAGTAATATTTTTTATTAAAAAATTTTAAGCAGTTCTCTAACAACTTAAAAAATTAAAAAATTAAGACTCATTCAACAAGATTTAACAATTCAAGCAAGACAGATACCAACCTCTTACCAGTTTCTGTTAGAGTATATTCATCATTTCTCTTCTCAATAACATTTAATTGCATTAGAGCCTTTAAATGTCTGTCCAAGATTCCGGGATTTAACTTAGTTCTAAACATCAACTGAGAAAATCTCATGGGAGATTTTTCTAGGTTAAATAAAATAGAGCTAACTCCATTCCTTGAGACAACCTTAAGCAATTTTTGTTGTTTTTCATTTGTAATTTCTCTGAATAATGTTGGTACTGCATCTGCAAACATACTCTACCACCTCTAATCTCTTAATAATTACTGTGATTATACTCATTACAATGATATTTATACTTTTCGTTGACAAGATAAAATATAAAATTAAATTTTAAATTTATCCGCTATTGTTTTAAGTGTTTTCTCTGCTGATTGATGTGTTTGTTCAACACTTGCTGTAATCTGTTGAACTGCGGCAGTTTGCTCTTCTATTGCAGCAGATGTTTCTTCTGCTGATGCGGCAGATTCTTCAGCAGTTGATGCAACTTCATCTATCATTTTAGCAATTTGTTCCACTCTTTCAAGCCCCATATCTGCCTGTCTCACGATCTCATCCATCTTATTCTTTACATCTCTCGATATTTTGGCAATCTGAGCATTCAGTTCTAGTGTAGATAAAATACTCTCACCACCCTTTTTGGACTCTTGATATGTTTTTCTAGTAGCCTCAGTAACCTTTTGAGTTTCAGATAGAATTGTTTTAACTATCTCATTAATTTCCTCAGTACTTTTTCTAGAATCTTCTGCAAGTTTTCTAATTTCATCTGCTACAACAGCGAATCCCCTTCCATACTCTCCAGCTCTAGCAGCTTCTATGGCAGCATTCAAAGCTAGTAAATTAGTTTGATCCGCTATATTCTTTATCTTCTCCGTTATCTTATCTATATTCTTTGCAGCATCATTTAATTCCTCAACTGTTTGAACTACCGAATCCATCTCATTAATTATAGTATCCAGATTTTGCTTAGCTTCTTTACTCTTCTCATCAATAACATCAGCCATTTCAACAGCTCTATTAACAGAATCTGCAGACTTTTTAGCTTCTTCCGTTAAAATCTTTATATTATCAACAACATTTTTCGCTTGAGCTGCAGCTTCATTTGCAATCTTAGATAAGTTTGCAGCACCTTGAGCCATTTGCTGAGAGGCTGAAGATATCTGTTCCATTCCAGCATTAATTTGACTTATAGCCTCTTTAATCTGCTTTACACCTGAAACATTTTCTTCAGCAGTATCTTTCATTTCTTTTATAAAGTTCTTTAAACTTGATCCAAGTTCCTCTAACGAATTAGAGAATTCCATAAACTCTCCTTCCATTCTAACGCTTTTATCAAGAGAAACAGTAAAATCTCCTACACTATAGCTTTTTGCTACTCTCATTCCCTCTCTAATTGGTATAACCACATAATCTATTAATTTGTTTATGTTGTCAACAAGTTTGGCATACTCTCCATAAGCAACAACATCTGCCTTAACATTGAGGTCGCCATGTGCAGCCTGTTCTGCAACTCTTGCAATCTCTGAAAACAAATTTCTCATATCATCTATGAAAGAATTGAACTCCCGAAAGACAGTTCTTACTTCTCCATCGTACTTATCTTCTGCCAATTTCACACTAAAATCTCCTCTTTTCAATCGATATATAGCCTCTGCAAGCTCTCTAAATACTCCATTTTCCCTTTCACCTGCACTCATCAAATCAAGTTCACTACTCATCTTATCACCTCATTACAATTGTAATGGTAATACAAAAATATATTACATTTTCGTTTAATAATATAATTAGTAATTTGTTATTTTCATTTTAGAATTCGAATTAAAATAGATTGATGAAAAATATAATGTCTCAATCTTCCATTAAATTTATCAGTTCATAAATCTTTTTGACCAAATTAACTCCTTTATTTGTTAGAGTATATTTGTCCTCATCTTTTACTATTACTTTTGTATCTTTGAGGTATGTTAAATACTTACTTAATACGCTTGGACTCATCTTAAGATCTAGCATTAGCTCCGTAAAGCGCATGCCATTCTGGCTCGACATTAAAATAAATAATATTTTAATAGAACCTGGTTGAAATAAATCTTTATATCTCTTTATCATTTCTTGATATGGCATATCAAATAACAATAGATGTATTACAAAATTAAATTTTTCGTCTTACATCCTCATATGACGCTACGATAATGTTTATTTAATAATTAAAAAATTCAATGATATGTCCTCACTGTAAATCTACCAATGTTGTGAAAGCGGGAAGCTATTATACGAAATCGGGAGAGAGAAGGCAGAGATACAAATGCAAGTCATGTGGAAAAACATTTGTATTGAATCCTATAAAGCCAAGAAATTATCCTAAAGAATTTAAAGAGATGGTTATCAGAGCCGTTATAAAAGAAGGCGTAGGGATACGAAAAGCAAGTAGAATTTTTAAGGTTTCTCAGAGTACAATAATAGCATGGATAAGGGAATTTTTAGATGAATAAACATTATCGTAGCATTTTGGGTTATTGTTTTACAAAAGGTTAAATAATAAATAATTATAATGTATATTAAAGATGTTGTGTGGTGGTGATGTATGAAATGTAAAGACGAAAAATATAGAAAAAGTGAAATTGTGTGTATACGTATCTCTAAGCAATTAAAGGAAGAAATGAACAAGTTAGATGTTAATTGGAGCGAATATCTAAGAAAGGCAATAGAAGAAAAGATTAGAAAGGAAAAGATGAAAAAAATATGGAAAGAGCTTAAAGATTTACAAAAATCTGTTATTTACATGGGTGTAATTTAAATGATAGCAGATTCTGATTTAATAAGAAATATGTTATTTAAAGATGATGAAAAATTGTTGTTATTGAGAGAGTTATTGGAAAAGGGTACTATACGTATAGATATACCGGAAATAGCAATATTTGAGGTTTGTAAAGAGTTATTTGAACTTAATATACCAACAAATAGCCTAAAAAAGATCATTAAACTTGTGATAGAATATTTTGAATTATTTATAATTAAAACAAATGCTGAAGTCCTGTCTGATGCTGTAGAGATATACAAGAGTTTAAGAGATGTTAAATTTTGTACCGCAATTTGCCTTGCTTTTGCAAAAAACTTCAATGAATTTTATATAACATCAGATATTAAACTTGCTAAATACTTAAGAGAAAATGGTTTTGACGTATTAACTGTTGATGATGTTATCAAGACCTTTAGATGAAATCTTTCTGTAAACCTTTTCCCTTAAACTTATACATTCAAATTTGTCCTTAAATCCAATGGGCAGAGTTTCACTTTTACCTATTATCAAATAACCTTTATCAATTAAAGCATCATAGAAGTCTTGCACAACCTTAATTTTCTGTTTCTCGCTAAAGTAGATCATAACGTTTCTGCAAAATATTGCATCAAGATACTTTGATACAGGCTTTTCAGTAGTCAAATCGTGTCTTTTAAATCTTACATATTTCTTCAGAAAATTTTTAATTTTATAACCTTCATCCTCTTTGTCAAAGTATTTTTTTATAATATCCATTCTAAGATTTCTCAATTGCTCCTTCCCGTAAAATCCCTCCTTTGCAACTTCTAAGCATTTTTCGTCTATATCTGTAGCATAAATTGAAATATTCCAATCTTTACCTAAAGCCTCCAGCACGCATATAGCAATACTGTAAGGTTCCTCACCGCAGGAACATCCAGCACTCCAAAAACGCAAAATATTACTACCAACCTTTCTCTTTCTTTCTGCAATCTCGGGTAATATAACTTTCATAAAATATATAAATGGAGTCTTATCCCTCATAAACTCTGTAACATTTATTGTTATTGTATCTATCAATTGTCTAATTTCGGAGCTTCCATTGTATCTCAAGTATCTCAGATATTGTTCAAACGTTTGAAAACCAAGTATTTTCATCCTTAATTCTATTCTCCTCTTTAAATAATTCTCCCTATATCCACTTAAATCAACTCCAGAAACTCTGCTAATGTAATTAACAATAGATTTAAATGCTAAATCCATATAGTTACACCATTACTGTATTTTACAAGCAATCTACCATCAATAACATAAAAATAAAGACTTCTACCTGTAGTACCTCCTGTATCTTCTGAAATTAACTTTATTCCAAAATCGCTTAATTGCTCTCTAATTACTTCAATATTCCTTTCACCTATCCTCAGATTGTCATGTGTCATATGCTTGAATATCTGTGCACCTCCAGCCATTTTTGCAATCAAATTTCCTTTTTTAGCTCCCAATCTTTCCATTGCCTCAATCATCATTCCCACAGCCTGATCCGCATATTTGGCAGATCTTACTGTACCATTAGATCTCGGCAATACTACATGTGCCAGACCTCCAACCTTTTTAAGTGGATCATATATTGCCAGACCAACACAAGAACCTAATCCAATTGTCTTCAAAACAAAATTACCCTTTGCCACTCTGAACTCACCTATTCCAACAATCATTTCGGACATCATTCCACCATGTCTACCAATTTTTTGATGTATTCCATGAGACCTTCACTCGGTATGAGTATAACTTCAATGTTTACACTTTGACTCTCATCTTTCAATTGAGTATCGAATATTATCACACGATCCCATTTTGCAACAAGCTGAGCCAGTAAAGCATCAATTATAGCTATGAGATAATCTCTTGCAAAATCTGGTGGAGTTGGCATAAGAATAGCACCAAGCATTTCTGCTGTGGCATTACAGAATGATGAAGATAAAATGTTCCCTATTTCAGTCAAAGCTGAATCAATCATATCCTCTTCGATCATCATAATCTCAGCAATCTTCTTCTCTGCGCTATCTGGAAAAACTATGTAGAGGTATCCAGCCAAACCTTTATCTATATCGTTTAATCCCGCAACAACTCCAGCTACTACCTTATCTGCCTTTATAACTTCATGTACTCTCGAAATCTCAGTAATTTCAACTCTTGGCACATTCATTTCCACAGTCTTTCCAAGAAGTTGAGAAAGAGAAGTTGCTGCATGTCCTACTCCTATATTTCCTAACTCTCTCAAAGCTTCAATCTCCAATTCACTCAATTTGGACAAATCCACGATATCACCTCCCCAGTAGAGTTGTAACATCTATAATAGGCACAACTCTCCCATCTCCAAGAATGGTAACACCACTAAATCCTTTTACCTTAGCCAAAAAACCAGTCAAAGGTTTTATAACAATCTCAAGCTGATCAGTTATTGCATCTGCTATCAATGCAACTCTATCTCCCTCCCTCTCAACAATTATTCCTACTTCTCTTTCTATATTTTTACCATTCTCTATATTAAATAGTTCTCTAAGCCTGAAAGCGGGTATAAGATTATTTCTGACATACAGGAATGGTGTTCCATGCAATACCTTATACACTTCATTGTCAATGTAGAGAGCTTCAAGGACATTGGAAATTGGTATTGCAAAGTCCTGATCTCCCACCTTTATGAGTAATGCCTTTGTAATTGCTACTGTAGGTGGAAGAGTTATAACAATCTTTGTACCCTTTCCCTTCTCTGAATACAGCTTAACGTTACCACCGAGCTTTTCAACTCTTGTTTTTACAACATCCATTCCAACTCCTCTTCCAGAAACCTCTGTTGCTTTATCCTTTGTAGAAAAGCCAGGTATGAATACAAGCATCTTAATTTCTTCTTCACTCATACGTTCAGCTTCTTCTTTACTTATTATTCCTCTCCTTACAGCCTTCTTCTTAATTTTCTCTACATCTATTCCCCTTCCATCATCCTCAATCTCTATAATGACATTGTTTTTCTCTCTCCTTGCACTCAAAACAATTCTACCGACTTCATTCTTTCCAGACTTCTTCCTCTCCTTTGGACTTTCAATGCCATGATCTATTGCATTCCTTATAATATGAATGAGAGGATCTGTTATTTCATCCAAAACAGTCCTATCAAGTTCAGTATCTTCCCCCTCGATTATCAACTCAACTTTCTTACCAAACTTTCTTGCAAGATCTCTGACCATTCTGGGGAATTTATTGAATACTTTTTCAACTCTAACCATTCTAATCCTCATTATTTCATCCTGTAAACTAGTTATAACCTTGTCCATTATGGAAACAGCTTCTTTAAGCTCTGGAATATCGTAATTCTGCGCAATTTGAATTAATCTACCCTTACCTATTACTAATTCACCTACAAGGTTCATTATATTATCTAACTGCTCTATGTTTACTCTTATACTTTCACTCTTCTTATGCTTCTCTTCCCTTTTATCGGGTTTCTTCTCTTTAATTTCAACAATCTCAAATCTTTCAACTTCTCCAGCCTTACTAACTATATCTTCAATCAACTTTCTATCTCCACCTCTAACAAAAACGCTGAATTTACCATCAAAATCATCTGAATCCATAAAATCTTCATCGGGATCTACACCAGCAACTTCACAAGCATCTTTTAGAGATTCTAAGATAAGCGTAGCTCTTACACCCTTCATTGCGCAATCGTCAGCAAGTTTGATATCAATTCTTAGATCAGCATTATCAAAAATTTTCTTTTCCTTCTTAATCTCCTTAGCATTAATTCCAGCTATGCTTTCTAAAGAAGAAACGACATCATCAACGTCTACATCATCGTTATCTTCTTCTTCAATCTTTCTCACAATTTCTTCGATTTTATCAACAGCTTTCAGCATAATATCTATTATTTCCTCATTATTGCACTCTTTTATTTTCCCCATTGCGCTCTCAAGCCTATGACAAAGTAATTCAAGTTTCTTGTAACCCATAAACCCCGCCATTCCCTTAATGGTATGAGCAACTCTAAAAATTTCATTTAAAGCCTCTAAATCACCTTTTTCAACCTTTACAAAGTTCTGATTCATAACATCTATGTACTCCTTAACTTCCTGTAAGAATTCCTGCTTGTACTCGCTAAGATCCATTGCAAATCACCTCCATAAACTTAACAATCTGCTCAGCTATCTCGTAAAGAGGTTTAACAACATCTATTCCTCCCATCTCTATTGCAGCTTTTGGCATTCCGAAGACTACACAGGTATCTTCACTACATGCTATCGTTTTCCCGCCGGCATCTCTTATCATCTTCATTCCTCTTGCACCATCCTCTCCCATCCCTGTTAAAATTACGCCTATAGAATTCGAACCGTAAACCCTAACAACAGATTCTGCTGTAACATCTATAGAAGGCTTTACAGCATTAACAGGCTCTCCATCGAATATCTTTATCCTAACAACACCCAAAGCTCTCCTAACGGTCATATGTTTTCCGCCGGGAGCTATGTAGACTACCCCTTTTCTAACTCTCTCATTGTTTTCAGCCTCCTTAACATCAACTTCAGAAATTGAATCCAATCTCTCTGCAAGTTGTTCTGTAAAATCGGGTGGCATGTGTTGAACAACAAAAATTGGTGCTGGAATATCTGAGGGTAATCTAGGTATTATCTGTTCTAATGCTGAAGGACCACCTGTGGAAGATCCTATTAAAATACAAAGTTCAACACTACAATGTTTCCATTTCCCTCTAACAATGCGTCCTCTAAACTTCCTTAAATTTTGAAGTCGCAGTATGTTTGGTGGTGTTGTTGCAACTGCTCTAATTTTATTTATCAATTCATTTGCTACTGTTGATAGATCGATTAAAAAACCATCTGGTTTTGGAACGAAATCAACCGCTCCAAGTCTTAAAGCTTCAAAAGTCTCCTTAGCACCTTCTTTTGTATATTGGCTAAACATCAAAACAGGTGTTGGTTTCAACTCCATTATGTGTTTTAAAGCACTTAACCCATCCATCACTGGCATCTTTATATCCAGTACAACTACATCGGGATTTAGCTTCAATACTTTCTCAACAGCCTCCTTACCATTTCTTGCAGTACCAACTACCTCTATATCTCTGACACTCTTGAGTATATCAACAACAGCCATTCTTATAAGTGCTGAATCATCAACAACCAACACCCTTATCATACTAAGTTCCCAAAACTCTCTTAGCTTCCTCAATAACCTTCTGAGCCTGAAAAGGCTTGACTATGTACCCTTTAGCTCCAAGTTTTATTGCTGCTTTCACGATTTTTTCCTGTCCAACAGCTGTACACATTATAATCTTTGCATTTGGATCCATTTGCTTTATAGCTTTCAAAGCCTCAATACCATTCATTTCTGGCATGACTATGTCTAGCATAACCAAATCTGGTCTTAACTGCTTATACATCTCTACTGCTTGCCTTCCATTCTCAGCTTCCCCTACTATATCAAATCCTCCTGAAAACAAAATATTTCTTAACAATTTTCTCATAAATGCCGTATCGTCAACTATCAAAACCTTTGGTGGCATCTACATCACCTCTTCTTCATTAACTCATTAACTAAAGCTACACCCTTCGGTGTAAGCTGAAGCTCCTTCCTTACCTTAACAACCTTAGCTAAACCCAAATTCACAAGTCTATCAAAGTAGTTGTTAAGCTCATCAGTTGTTATGCCCAAAATGGACTCAATATCAACAGAACTTAAACCGGAATAAAGCATCATTGCAATCTGCTCTTCTATTTCTGAAAGCTTTGCCTTAGGCTTAGATTTATCTATTAATCTGTTCAAATAGTCTTCAAGCATCTCTAGTGTTGTTTCAGGGCAGAGTATGTAACTTGTTATCACTTCTCCATTCTCAACATGTCCCACAACAAGCACAATTCTCTCCTTTCCACCAACGGTTCTTATATCCTTACCAACACTACCTAAATTACTAAAAGGTATTCTTATCTGCTTTTTTGGAGATAAAAACCATATAGCTTCTTCTGTTATGCTTAGATATCCCTTCTCCCATTTCGCATCCTTTACCACAACACCTCCTATCGTAGCGGGAGATAGAAAGTATACAGCAAATCTATCAGATTTTAGATTGAATGCCAAATACTTGAATATCTGACTCATTATTTTCTCTGGAAAACTTACAACGACATCACCACCCTTTTTAATTCTTATAGCTTTCTTGTCATCAATTGTTATCTTTTCTAAGTCTTCAATTTCCCTCAGTGCAATCTTTAAATCGTCAATCGAAATACTCTGGTCTGTAATTATCACCTCTATATTTTTCCAACCGTTATCGAAAAGTTCTGCCGGTGTTTTTAATAGTACTCTTTCTGTCATAGTTATGCTTTAATCTTTTCCACCTCTTCTTGACTGAGAACCTTGTTGAGATCTATCAAAATTAGAAGTCCATCAGTTAACTTGCCAACACCTTTCAAGAACTTAGCTTCACTTCTTGATGTGACTATGTTGGGAAGAGGCTCTATGTCATCTTTGGATAGATACTTTACTTCATTCACAGTATCTACCATCATGCCAATTACAGCATCGTTGTATTCTACGACTATAATTCTTGTATCGTTGTCAATTTCCTTTGGAGGCAAACCAAAACGCTTCCTGAGGTTTATTATTGTTGTAATCTGTCCCCTTAAATTAATTACTCCTTCCACGAAATCTGGAGCATTCGGTATTTTTGTAATCTTTGTAGGTCTTATTATTTCCCTAACCTGTGATATATCTACACCATATTTCTCATCCCCAAGTGCAAATACGATTACCTGCGTTGTTTCATCCCCCTTCAAAGTCTGCATACCCACCACCTCCTACAACTAAAAATTTAATACAAATTATTTTTCATCTCCATTTTTCTCTTCCTTACCACCATTAAATTCCAGTTTAAAATTCTGTAGAATTGTGTCCATAACCTCTCTAGCAACCTTGTTAACTTCATCAATCACTGACTTAACTTGTTGAACTGCGGCAGTTTGCTCTTCTATTGCAGCAGATGTTTCTTCACTACTCGCAGCATTCTCTTCAGCAGTCGATGCAACTTCCTCAAAGTTTTTAGCTATCTGCTCAATCTTCTCCAATCCCTCCTTAGCTTTTTCAGAAACATCTTTCAGCATTTCGTTTATTCTACTGACTACATTGGCAATCTCTTCTGCTTTGTTCAAGGCACCTTCAATACCACTACTACCCTCTAAAGTACTTGTCTTGACCTTGTTAATAGCTTCCACAACTTTCCTAGTATCCTCTTGCACATTCGTGATTATCTCATTAATTTCCTCAGTACTTTTTCTAGAATCTTCTGCAAGTTTTCTAATTTCATCTGCTACAACAGCGAATCCCCTTCCATACTCTCCAGCTCTAGCAGCTTCTATGGCAGCATTCAAAGCTAGTAAATTAGTTTGATCCGCTATATTCTTTATCTTCTCTGTTATTTTACCAATATTTCTTACAGTTACTCCTAGCTCATCAACTATTCTTGCAGTTTTATCTATGTCGTCTATAATTCCTTTCAAAAGCTCTAAAGCCTTTTTACCAAGTTCTCTTGACTCCTCGGCACTCTTAGTTGCAGTTTCGGCAAATTCCCTTGATTCTTTAGCAGACTCATTTAATGTCTTGAATATATCTTCAGCAGACTTAACTTCAACCATTGAAGAATTGGCAAGCTTGCTCAGATTTTCGCTACCAGTTGCAATTTGCTGTGAAGCTGAAGAAATCTGCTCCATTCCAGCATTAATCTGATTTACAGCTTCTGTAGCTTCCTTGACGTGTTTCATTGTTTTATCCATATCTTCAGCCAAACCAGTGATTATGCCTCTCAATCTCTCAACGAATTCATTGAAAATTTCGAAAGTCTTACCAAATTCGTCATCTTTAATCTTCTCAAGCTTTACATTTAAGTTACCATTGCTTAATTCTATAATACCGTTACTGAGCTTATCAAGGCAAATTCTTATGTAATCAAGCATATCTTGTATCTGTTTCTCCTTTTCCTTTAGTTCAGTAATATCTATGAAGACTTCCACAGCACCATCATAAACTGGTACACACGATACTAGTACAGGCAACTCCTTACCATCTTTTGTTTCAGTTGTTGCAAACTTATTCAGTACTGGTTTTCCTGTTTCTAAAACTTCATCAACAAGAGTTCTTCTCCCCATCTCAAAAATATCGTTCAATCTCAAGCCGATTATGTCATCAACTTTTTCAAATCCAGCAAGTTTGGCAACTTCTATATTGGCATATCTAATTCTACCATCTTTATCAGCATAAAGTATATACGCTGGGAATGGTATATTTTCAAAGACCTTTCTGATAAACTCTTCTATCTTCTTAAATTCGGTAACATCTGTGAATGCCAGTATGGATCCTATATACTCATTATCCAAGTATACAGGAGAAATTGAGAATCTTATAGGTACTTTCTTACCTTTAACATTTAACACGGCTTCAATATCTCTTAACTCCTGTTCATTTTCTATAGCTTTTCCTATAACAGTTTTTGCAGTTCCTTCTATTTCTAAGTCGCATTCTATCTCTGCTAAATCTCCCATTCTCTTACCAACTAAATTTGTAGGTGAATCAAATCCAAACATCTTTGCAGCATCTCTATTTGCATAGGTAATCCTTCTATCTATGTCAAACACCATTATATATGTTGGATGGGGTATTGACTCAAAGAGTGCGTTTATTGTCTTGAATAATTCCCTTATTTGTTCTTCTCTTTCCTTTATTTCAGATATATCTACAAACGCCTCGACATGGGAACCGGTAAATTTTCCTTCCAAGTCCAGTATTGGTAATGCATCTATTAAAACATCAAGTTCACCACTCTTAACTTTAGATTCAACATGCTCAATCTTATTTGTAGTTCTCCTAAGGATATTTTTTCTACAGTTCTTGGACTTACAAACATCACTTTTTACGACATCGTAGCACTTCTTACCGATTACATCTTCAACCTTCTCAAATCCAAACATCTTTGCAAATTTTTCATTTGCAAATACTATGTTGAATTTTTTGTCTGAAATCATCACTGGAACTGGAACAGACTTCAAAGTCTCTTCAAGCTCCCAAACTTTTTCGGATAAGTTATGGTAATCTGTTACATCCCTAATCGATAGAACTACATGACCATTGACAGATTGAGCAGATATCTCAACATGCTTCAGTGTGCCATTATACTCTAAAATTTTCTTAACTTCCCTAACTTCTCCTTTCTCCCTGGCATCCTTTAAAACATCCTCCAGCTCTTTTAATATACTCCCATAATCATCCTTGAATATTTCTTTAGCCTTCTTATTGGCATCAATAATCTTTCCTCCCATATCTACTATTAATATTGGATCAAATACTACATTCAGAATAGCTTTCAGTTCATTTTTCATGTGGCTAACCTCACTCTCCTCAATAACTTTTTTCAAACGCTCAAATTCTTCATCAAAAATATTCGAATTTTCAAAACCCTCCACTTTCATTCACCCCCTTATCAATCGTAAAAACGTTAGATATCTCAGCAACACCTCCTTTAACTGAAAATCTCAGAGATGCTTTGTACGTTCTGTAAGAAATGTAGGTATCCCTACTTTCAGACATCTCAATGTAAAAATCATGAAAAGGCATTAGTTTATCAACTAATTCTTTTGTGAAAATTGTAGTTATGAATAAGTTATTATCATTACTGCAGTTAACCAAAACATCAATAACTTTATTTATGTCAAAACCATATACATTTAGAAAATCAATTCCAAACAATACCACAATTCTGTTATCAATAGGTAAAGTCCTTAAAGCAGAGGCTAAATCGCTCTGTATATCAAAACTATCCAATAGATTTAGATAATTGCACTTTTTTTGAGCATATATTGCAATTGCATCACCTGACAAAGGAAAGCTGTACTTCTTTCCAAAGTGGTTAATCCTTTCTATGGATACATCCGTCCATAGGATCCAAAATAAGTTACCGTAGTTTTTTTCTATATATTGCATAACAGCAAGAAAGCTATAATTATCGGGAAATAGCATTAGTATTCTATCTCCTTCCTCAGCCATCTTGAACACGGCCCTTATAATGTCCAAATTTAACACCTCCTTACATTATTATTACCATAATTACTTAGCATGATATATAATAAAATTTTCGTCAAAGAATAAAATTGCATATACGTAAATTCAAAATTGTAACTTCGAAA
>CAZKQI010000004.1:0-39617 GCA_964554855.1 uncultured archaeon
ACTGTATTGAAAACCACTAAAACCCTCTTAAACTTTTGGGCGTGTGTTCTTATCAATTCTCGAAGCTTTTCAAACTTTTCTGACTCTTCTAATCTAAGAATCTCCAAATCGTACTTCTTGCTAATTCTTTCTTCTACAAAGTCCTCATCAAAACAAGTGTAAGATTCCACGCTTTTTAGTTCCTCATTTTTTGAGAAAGTTATGAAGACAATTCTGTCTAAATACGGTCGTAACGAGTCTACTATAACTTCTTTAAACGCTCTCGGCAAAGTTGCGGACATCAAAACAAGTTTTTGATCAAATCTTATCGCAAGCTCAAGAAGAGCTATGAGGAAATTCAAAGACTTTGTAGAATCAGCGAGCAAGTGAACTTCATCAAGAATAACATTGGAAAGAATAACCGATGCCCATGAAAACATGTAGTGTCCAAAGCTGAACGAAATTCCTTCGTAGGCTTTCAAAGCTTTCTCGAAATCTTCTGGAGCAATTCCAAAAAGTGTCAAGGCGAACGTGTCGATGGTTGTCAAAGTTATTGGCTTTATAAGATAGCGGGAATCTGGATGATGCATGTATCTAACTCCAATCAGTTCTTCATCGCAAATCGCTCTTTTTCCCTCCTTTTTTCCAGTGAACGTATCGTATTGATCTTCAATTAGCGTTCTAAGCGGATAACAGATTATAGCTTTTAACTCCTTTTCTGCAGAATAGAGAGAAATCGTGGCAGAGATTGTAGATTTCCCGTATCCTGTTGGAGCTTCAACAATAAAGATGTTCTTATTGCTCCAAAGTTCAGAAATTTTCTCTATAGTGAATTCTATGAACGGTCTTGGGGCTTTTAGATTCCAAGCTTCGGAAATCTTGTATAAGAAATCTGCTAAAGTCATCTCATTAATAAACAAAAACTTTGAGAATGTTTTTATATTTTAAGCTTCTTTTTCGTTCTTGTGGCTTTGTGCTGTTTTCAAGTTTTCTGTACGCATTGCTAATCTCTCTCAGGAACTCATACCACCCGTTGGCGTCGCCAAGCACTATAAATTTATAAAGTCCATAAACAGCTTTTATGACGTTACTTGCTTCGCCATATCTGTTCACGTTCTTTAAAGCATCAAAAATAATCCCATCTGGTTTTAAGACGTCTGACAAATTCTCAAGAAATCTTTCGGGGTTTCTAAAGTGACTTTCAATTATTTTGTAAAATCCTTGCTCTTCTCTGTAAATCATTACTGGTATTTGTTCGTAAATTTTATACGTCTGACCTTCTGGAGCTATTTTAAACAGTACAGTTGAAATTTTGTCGAGGTTTTCCTTCTCCATTAATCTTCTAATTTCAGTATTCAAGTATATCTCAAGCAGTAGAATTTCATCGAGAGTTGTTTTGTTGAGAACTTTGTTAAGAATTCTGATAATTCCATCTTTCGTTCTAAAAAGTCTTCTGACATATTCTCGATCTTCAAGATTGTGCAATATATTCTCTATTTCTTCTGGGGAGAATGTTAGGAAGAAGTAATACTGCTGGTTTTGCTGTCTTACAGAAGTTACAAAAGAGGAATACAAGCCAAACAAAAACAGCAACAAAATTTCCTTTGATGTGTATATCGTTACCTGTTGTGATGTGTAACCACTTTCGAGGGAAGAAATGCCAGTATATCTATCTACTTTGAAGAGCTGAGGAGCAGATAAAACTTTAGCATCGATAATCATATCTCTCCTTTTGAAATCTATACCGAACTTAATAGACGCTCTGTTCACAATAAATTTTTCAGCATACTCTTTGATTTTTGAAAGTAAATCATAGTAAGTTTTTCTACTCTGATCGTTAATTCCTGAAACTTCGAATAGCTTTCTGTTCGCATTGTCGTTTCCAGACATTGCAACTCTTAATCCGTTGATTTTGTCATCATTAAGATTCCTTAAGGTGGCAATAAGGAAGTCGTTCGGCAAGTCTACTGAGATTCCATCAAATTTGGTTGGTGAGAATTGGGTTGTGAAAAGTAAACCTTCGTAAAGAATGTTGCTTAAAAAGGTTGAGTCTCTCGGTAAAGTCAGAATTATCTTGACCATCCAACAATCACCTCTTCATCAAATTTATATGCTGTTTCAGTTTCGATCAGGCAGTAATATTCTTCATGAGTTCTGTTAATAATCGGGATTTTAAATGGTAAAATATTTCGCCCTTCTACATAATCTCTTACTGGGTCCTCAAAGCTAAAAGGATTTATGTATACCTCATATACCCAGTTCCTCGAACTTTCTTCCTTTAGAATTTTTACGTTCTTGAAAGGAAAGCTATATGTAGTTTTTATCCTTCCACTAATCATTTCTGGTTCAAACGATTTGACGTCCGAGACTGATACAATGCTTTCTTTCGATCCTATTCTGTGAATTTTCCAAAAAGTGTCTTCCTCTATATGAATTTGTCTCCCGTTAAAATTGAGAACCTCATCTTTTAAAACAACAAACCATCTGAGCTTTGGAGATTCATTGTCTAAGCTTGTTAAGATTGTTTTTCCTCTTGCTGGTGAATCGAAAGATGCTTCTAAATCGGCTGGATGAGGGAAGAGGATATTTTTATTTAGCTTTTTTGAAGTTTTTCTTGAAATCATTATGATCCTGTTTAAGTCTTCATACTTTATCGGCTTGCAGTTTATTGGACGAACCCCTATAGCAAGCAGGTTTTCACTAAGCTTCGCTATAATTTTTCTACCTACATTTTCTCCTATCCTTTCCTCCTTAGCTATAACCTCAGTCATAGCTCCTAAAAAGGTTGTCGGTGGTGGATAGTAAAAAGACGGAGAAGTCTTAGATAATCCAACTATCCTCGCCTGAAATCCCCAGACGAATTCGGTATCAACTATAAAACCGATCATAGTTCTACTTGACTCTGCTTTTCGCATCTTCCAGAGCGTTGATTACAACTTCTTCAAACACACCATGTTCTGGATACATGAAGAGTTTGGTATTGTAGTTCACCTTTTCGAGTTTTTTCTTTGCTCTTTCAATGTAATTAGCAGTGAATGGGCTTGGAACAGTCCAAACTTCATCGCTTACAGCAATAACCATGGACTCCCACTCAACAACTGGTAAAAATCTCGTCTTCTTAGCTCCAAACATAAATTCCATTAGAAACTTCTGTAAAGCGTCAAGGGTAGTTCTTATTCTCTCTTTTCTATCATTAACAACTTCACTCCCAGCTTTTTCGTAAACGAAAGTGGTCTTTCCTACATAACGATCGTCAAAGTCGAAGCTGAATGTGTAAGTGGCTGATGAGAGTTCAACATAATAGATCATCTGTCCACGAGCTTCTTCTTCCCTTCCAACAAAAGGTGTTCCTAAAGCATATCTTGAATGAAGCTGAGGTTCAATGACTGTATTTTCGATAGCTTCCTTTACGGGAACCATGTATCCTGTGTAGAAATTTGAAGTTCTTTTCACGTTCCCACCCGCTCTTGGAGCATAAAGGAATCCTCCAACATCTTCTACTGTGCATTTACTAACTACAGATTTCTCAAACTCAAATTCATCTTTCGGTGGGTCACTACCGAAAGCTCCTTTAAAGACAGATTCGTTCGTGCTCTTCAAAAATATTCCCTTTTCGCATAGCTTACAGACGGGTAAACCTTTTTTCTTAGCTTCTTCAGCCAAGATAACTTGGAATCCATGAGCTATCGATTCACCACTTATTGCTGGAACGAAGTAGGTTGCGTAAGTAGTTGGAGAAATAACTGGAACTCTTCTGTGCTTCACATAGTTTCCAACACTTTCAGTCATGTTCAAAGCCTCTACATTAATCAAAACCCTACCTCTAATCGAAACGAACATCACACACCACCCTCTCTTCTTTCAACATACTTAGCCGAAATCGCAAGAGCTTTAGCTGAAATAAGGGATGAAATCTCCCTCAAACTTCGCCTATCCGTTATGTTCTCGTATATCTTGTCAATACTCTTATTGAGATCGATTCTTGAAGCTTGAATTTTCTCAATGAAATTATCCAACAGCTCACGAGCGTTCTCGTTCTTTAATCTTCCCCTTACGATAGAATGAAAGTCTCTTAGTGCTTCTTTGAGATAAAACATTAGCAAGTCCTTGGAAGGTGCGTAACCAATTTTATCGATGTAAGTGTATTCGTTTTCACCTGCTACAAGAACTGCAAGCATAGTTGATAAGTTCTCTACATCTCTCCTAACATCTTCTTGCATGAATTATGTTATGCAAGGAACTATAAAAGCTTTTTCATCACTTTTTAGCTTTTAAAAAGGCTAATATTCGCATTATTCCTAATATAATGCAACTATAATGCATTTATAAAATCTATATCTCAAATCTAGTATTCAGTCAATTTTGAATAACTTTAAACCGAATATTGTGAACCTTTCAAAATTTTTAACATTAAATGTAGCAATTTCTGCGTTTCTATTGATGCAGATTGAAGCTATCATTGCATCGAATCTGTTAACAGATTTTTCATCCTTTTCAAGCTCGCTTTCAAGTTTTGCAGATAAGAGTGCATCTTTAGCTGTGAACTCAAAGATCTTCAAAAATCTGATTTCGTCAGGCAATCTTTTTCCTATTCTATAAAATCCATATGCAATTTCATGCAGATTTATGGTAGTTATGGCAATTTCATGCCCTTCAAGCTTCTTTAAAGCCTTTTCACCTTTTTTCGAGTTCTTATCGAATATCTCAATTAAAACGTCAGTGTCTAAGACAATCATCTCCTCTCAACTCTTTTCGAGAAAATGTCTTTAAGCATGACTTCCTTCTCTTCAGAAGTTAATTCTATTCTCTCCCTTATCTTCTTCAATATATCAATACCTTTTCCTTCAATTAACCTCTCTATCAGTTCACTAAAAGATTCATTACCCTTTAAAGCGACTAACTTCTCGTAAACGTCATCTCTTATGGTTATAGTCTTAGCCATGTCTAAACTTACTTAAATATTTCTTTAATTCTT
The DNA here is from genome assembly GCA_964554855.1 of uncultured archaeon. Taxonomy (GTDB): domain Archaea; phylum Halobacteriota; class Archaeoglobi; order Archaeoglobales; family Archaeoglobaceae; genus Archaeoglobus_B. The sequence goes on from CAZKQI010000004.1 coordinate 4,955, forward strand.
ACAACAATATTCACTGTATGAAAACAGCATTAATATTGACTTTAGGTTTCGACGAGAAGTTCTGCTATAGAGCAATATTGAGGCATGGAATTAAAGAAGGAGATAAAATAATCTTAATAACTGCTGGACTTGTTGATAGAGTTAGAAAGGCTTACGAATGGATAAAAGCGTTTGTAGAGAGATCTTATGACGTTAAAGTCGAACTTATACAGATTGATGTAAAGGATTTCACGAAGGCTGTAAAGGATGTTATGGGATTGCTCGAAGATTTCAAAGATTACAATCTAATAGTCAATGTAAGTGGAGGGATGAGGGCTTTAGCAGTTACAGTGCTTTTAGCACTCATGATGAAATCTATGAGGAATGTGAAGTTAGAGATAGAGCTTGAAGATTTCTCAGGCTTGATAGAAATTCCGCAACATCTCTTAAGAATTCATAAGATAAAGCAAAATCTAACTGAAGAAAAGATCGAAATACTCAAACTTATAGCAAGGGGACTAAATGATGTAAAATCGCTTTCAAAAGCTTTAAAGAAGGATGTCAGCACGATAAGAAGACACATTTCAAGTTTGGAGGATTTGGGTTTGATTGAGATAGAGAAGAGAAAACCACTTAAAGTAAAAATGACAGAACTTGCAGATTTGATGTTGGAGTAAGATTTAAAATTTTTTCTAACTATTACTAAAAAATGAAGATTGCCAGAGTTTACACATTCGAGCTTGAATTCTCAAAACCTGCAAAGCTTCCAAAATGGAAGGGAAATTTGATCAGAGGTGCTTTGGGATACAACATTAAGAAACTTTACTGTATAAATGATTTGAGAGATTGTCGTAAATGCCAAGTTCTCTTTAGGTGTCCATACGGTTATCTATTCAGAACTACAACAAAAGGGATCGTTTTAAGAAAAATTGAACATTACACAAAGCCTTATGTTATAAAGCCACCTCTCGAATCAAGAATGATGTACAATCCAAAAGAAACTATCAGGTTTTCGTTAGTTCTATTTGGAGATGCCATAGAATTTGAGGACTATATATTTAGTGCTGTAAATTCCATGTGCAAATTTGGATTAGGGACGAAGGAGAACAGAGCTCAATTAAAGATAAGGAGAGTTTTCGTCGAAAATCCCCTAAAAAATGAAAAGGAGTTCTTGTTTGAAGATGGTAGGCTATACAACTCAAGATTATATGTAAGGGAAGGGGATCTAAAAATCAATGTTGGAAGAATTTTTAAGATTAAATTTCTAACTCCTTTTAGGCTTTTAAGAGATGGAGCTATAATCTCAGAGCCGAGTTTTAGAGATCTCATAACATTCATGCTTAGGAAGTATTCATCAATAAGATATCAGTATCTAAAGAAAGAACTTGATATTAATGTTGAAGATGTTCTAAAACAATCTGAGAATATTGCCATGGTATTATCGAATCTCAGTAGAAGAACATTTGTGTATAAGAACAAGGAAGAAACATTCATTCACGGCGAAATTACATATTCAGGTAAGCTAAAATCTAATTTGAGAAAGTTATTGGGCTTTTGCCAACTTTCACATATAGGAAAAAGATCGAGTTATGGTCATGGTTGGTATGTGATTGAGAGTTAAATATTTTTATTATCTCGATGAAAAGAGGATTGAAATTTAATTAAGGTAGGAAAAATGTTCTAGCATACTTCTATTTAGATACCTTTGTGGCTTTTCTAATTGTAATCTCTTCAAGCTTTGACTTAGTATGCAAAGTCTTGAGCAAAAAATGTTAATACATTGTGAACGTAATAGTAACAAATGTTGAAGGATAAGCTTACCGAACTGAAGTATAGACTTGCAGAAAGATTTGTTCAAAGGGAAGCGGAGATAACGGCAATACTTGCTGGATTGTTATCGGGGGAACCTACCATACTCGTTGGAGATGTTGGAACTGCTAAAACTGCTCTAATTGAAAATTTGGCAAGTATGATAGATGCAAGATATTTCTACTACCTTCTGACAAGGTTTACGGAACCAGATGAGATATTGGGTGTTTTGGATATAAATGCATTGAGAGAAGGTAAATATGTGAGAAGAACGGAAGGAAAGCTACCTCAAGCCGAAATAGTCTTCTTGGATGAAATTTTCAAAGCAAGTTCAGCTATAAGGAACATTCTTTTGGATATAATACTTAACAAGAGAATTTTCAGTGATGGTATCTACATAAAACTTCCTATGCTTGCACTGTATACGGCAAGTAACGAGATAAGCGGAGATGTAGAAGATGCACCGTTTTATGACAGAATAACAATAAGATGCTTCGTTAAAGGAGTTTCGGAAGATTCTTGGGAGGATTTGATAGAAAAGGGTGTTGAACTCGATTTGGGTGTTGAAAGCAAAATTGTTATGAACGTAAACGATGTTAAGAGTTTGCAGAATACAGTAATGGAGAAGTTCAAGAGCATTGCAAGCAACAGAGATTTGATAAGGAGGTATATCGAAGCTTTAGTAAGATTGAAGCAGAGAGGAGTAAAAATTTCGGATAGAAGGAAAATAAAGGTTCTTAAAGTAGCCTCTGCAATATCTCTCGTTTATGGAGAAGATGATGTCAGCTTGGATTCTCTTGCAGAGGCTCTAAAGTTTACAGCCGTTCACGATGAGGAGGATTTGAAAAAAGTAGAGCAGATAATACTTGAACTTGGTTTGAGCAGTTTCTATCAGCACGTTCAGAAGATTCAGGTTGTTACAGCAGAGTTGCAGAATGCTTTAAATGCAAGTCTTAACGGTGGAATGGAAGAGTTAAAGATGCTCTCAACAATTTACAAGAAAGCATCGACTTTGATTGATGAGATACCAAAAAATCCTAGATTGTTACCATACATAAGACAGTTCAAGCAGGTTTATAGCAGAGCTGAAGGTGTTTTGGAGAGGAAGAGGGCTGAAATATTTGGAATATGAAGAACAATCTTGTAAACGTAACTAACGATGATTTCATATATCAGTTAATTGCTCAGAGGATTGAGAGTTATTTGCCAAAGGATCTGCAAAATGTTTACAGAATTTGTGAACAAATTCAGCTCATTGCTACAGATTGCTACTTTTTACATTACTCTCTTTACCCCTTCTTGAGATCCAAAAATGAAGATAGTGTTCTCGAGGAGGCAAGAAAGTTTTTGCAGGATTACATTTCGAGTGATAGGTATCAGAAGATAAAGATGTTCACAACGTTAGATGATGAGATGAGTCTTGTTTACAGTATAGCTTTGGCAAAGGCAGTTATAGGGAAGGTTTTGGGATTTATAAGACTTGAATATGAAAATCCTTTCGAAAATCTGAAAACTTATATATTATGGGCTATGAGAAGTATGGTTGAAGGTGGAGAGATTCCAGCTATTTTGGATTATGCTACTGAATATGCTGAAGAAATGGTGAGCAATGCTAATGATGTAAGAGAGCTTATAGGTGGAAAGAGGGCTGGAAAGGAGGAAGGAACATTTAAGAAAGTTTTGGATTTGGCAGAGCATATGCTCTATGTGAAGTTCATGAAGGATATAGTTTCATTTTCGAAGAAGCTTTTTTCTCACATTCCAAAAGCAACATACATCTTGAAGAGAAGGGGAAGGTTTGGAGAAGAGCTTTCTGGATACAGCCTAACAAAAAGGATAGACAGGGCTTTGGTCAGAGAATTAGCTTTGCCAGAAGAAATTTTCCTGAAGAAGTTCAGTGGTGAAGGTTTTTTGACTAAAGAAAAGCTAAGCATAGCTGAAGGTGCATATTACATTCTTGTAGACAAGTCTGGCTCAATGGAAGGTGAAAAAACTGTTTGGGCAAGGAGTGTTGCCTTGGCAATATATAGACTTGCAAGCTTAAAGAGAAGGAAATACTTCCTAAGGTTTTTCGATAAAAAGACACATTATTTGCTAAGTGATCCGCATGAAGTTGTTGATGCAATTCTGAAGGTTAAATCTAACGGAGGAACAGACATAACAAACGCTTTAAAGACTGCTGTAAAGGATTTAATCGAGAGGGGATTATCTGATCTAACTAATACAATTGTTATAATAACAGATGGAGAGGATGTTGTTGAAAACCTTTCCAAGGATTTGAAAAAGGCAAATGCAAATCTAATTTCTGTTATGATTCAAGGAGAAAATGATACATTGAAAGATTTAAGCAATTGCTACATGAGAGCTGAGTTGAGCGAAGCAGGTGGCGTTAAACTCTTAAAAATTGTTGAAGTTTCTTGATAAATTCTTCTAAGCTTGAGGCTTTTGCAGATATAAAATCTGATTTAGTTCTTTCTATAGCATTCCTGACATAGTCCACTTTCGATCTCAAGTTCGGTGTTATTCTTTCTGGGAAGCTGAAGGTTATCAAATTGTTGTATATCCTTTCCATTGTACACATCAACCTCTCAGCTTTATCGAACTCTTTTTTCCTAAGCAAATCGAGAACATACCTTCTCATCTCTCCAACAGCATCAGCCAATCCTGTTAAAATGGGAGCAAATTCGACATCGAGTTTGCTGAGATCTAAATCATCATTCTCTATAACATGCCTAAAAACGTAAGCTTCTACGAGTTCTTGCATTGCATCGAACGTTATGGTGTAGTAGATGTCAGGATAGACCTTGTATTTCTTAACCTTTTGAAGGATTTCCATTGCATTCTGGAGATACTCATCTGCCTTTTTGAGATTGTTTGCATGTATCGAAGCAATAGCCTTAGTGGAATATATTCTCATTTCTCTAACAAGTTTAAGCAACTCCTCTCTTGCAATCTCTTTCTCTTCAAGCTTAGATCTAATAAAATCTAAGAAGTTTTCCATAACAAATTAAAAACAAAAATTTAAAAATTGTCTACTCCTTCTTAGCCAAAACAATCTCAATTGCCGAAACGTTTGCCGTTCCCTGCTCACTTTCAATCTGCTCAGTCGAAATATTTATATCCTTCACATCCACATCTGGCAAGAACCTTTTTCTTACGATCTCTGCTACATCTACTGCCCTGCTTATTGCCCTTCCTCTCGCCTTAATTGCTACCTCCCTTGCCCCGTTGTTGAACTGTGTCAAAACAGCCAAAACATAGTTCATTACGGGCTTGTTCCCAACAAATACCGCATTCTCTGTCATTCTTATCACCTTTTCAATGGGCTTAGGAAATGTTATATTAATTTTTCGCATTCCTTACAACATGAAGGAGTTTGCAGTAATTTCGGTAATATTTATCATATCTTTGTATTTCGGATATTTATGGGCAGAAGAGAATCCAAATAATGCTAAAAATGTTGTAGAAGAATTATTTGAAAATCTTTCATTTATAAAAAATCTACCAAAATTTATAATATTTATATTAATATTTTTGAACAACTCAGTTAAAAGTTTGTTGAGCATGCTCTTTGGAGTGGCTTTTGGTATTGTACCAATCTTATTCATACTTTTTAACGGATATTTAATAGGTGTTGTTGTCTCAGTAGCTTCAAAAGATGTTGGAATTTGGAATGTTCTTTTGATGCTAGTACCTCACGGAATATTAGAAATACCTGCTATAATAGTTACATGCTCCTATGGATTGAAAATTGGAATTGCTTCTTTTAAAAAGGTGATGGGCGGAGATATTAGTATATCGAATGAAATTAAAAATTCTCTTGAAGTATTTGCAAAGATAGTGTTACCTATATTACTCATAGCAGCATTCATTGAGACATACATAACACCACTGATCAGTCAAATTTAATTCTTCTCAAACCTGAAAATAGCACAGCAACACTCAAAAATCTTGCATTTGGTATTGGATAATCTCCATACCTTACTACAATATCTCTATTCAAGTTCTCAACGAAATCTATGCTTGCAAAGAGACCATCCATCGTCATCTCATCGGGATTTCCAGCAAAAACTATGAGAGCACTTTTTGCCGTCTCTATGTCACCTTCAAAACTCAGATTTTCTATAGCTTCTCTAACCAAATCTAACATCCTCTGAGTCCTTAATGCTAAAAGATGACTTCTCTTCATTAAGAATCTAAATAAAGAAATTCTTCTCCTTGCCTGCCCTATGATTGTAAAACCATCCCTTGACAATGCATTGAATAGATCGGATGTATCTACAACTACTTCACCAGTAACTTTCTTCTTTAGATCTATCTCCCCAACTCTTGCAAGGATGTTCAATGCTTCAACAGTTTCATCTATCTTTTCATCTCTCGTCAGAATTAGGAAATCTGATACATCTTTAAGAAGTTTAATTTTACCTATTACATTCCCCAATTCTCTTGTATTTATAATGCCCAATACCATAACAGGATCTTCAAAAACATCTTTAAGCTTTCTACTTATTTCAACTGCAATTTTTACGTCCTCATCTTTAAATGAAGTAATTACAATTGCTCCTTCATGAATTTCATACCTACTCATTATTTCGTTTAATATACCAGTAACATCCAAAGTTTTAGGTAAGAAGAATTTGTTTTCTTCACTAAGTTTAATATCTCTAACATCTTCAAATCTGTTTAAGACAGCATAACACCTAAATAATGGAATTCTATTAACCTTTATTCCTTTTCTATGCAATACACTCGAAATTTCTGCACCTTTCGATCCTACACCGATAGTCAGAATTCTCATTCTCGATAAATAATTTTTGGAGGGAGCTAATAATATTTACTATCAAAGCGAAATTGATTAATTTGTGTAAGTCCTCAAAAATTTTGATGGATAAAAAAACAGTTGTAAAAAAGTTCGCTGTATATGGGAGGAATATACATCCCCTTGCTGTCGAAACTCTCTTAAAAAATGTAAATAATAAGGATATAGACAAAATAATTGCCCACATATGCAAAACTACAACAAGTTTTGTAATTTCCAAAGATGATGTTGAGAGGGCTATAAGAAGTTACAAATGTGATACTAAAATCGAAAAAAAAATTAAAAATCAAAAAGTTTGCAATGAAATTAACATCAGAGATGTTACTGGTAAATCTACATGTGAAGGGGGAATTGAAGATTTTATAGCATATTTTAATTCAAGATATGAAAAATTAAGTATCCTCGTTAGAAGGAGAATTGGTGGTATAAAAATATCTTCACTGAATAAATTCGGTAATGGACAAGTTGAGGTAGTTGGAATGGTTAAAAATGTTAGAGATTTTGGAAACTTTGCCATATTTGATATTGAGGATAAGACTGGGAGTGTCAGTGTTTTTGCAGGTGAAAAACTTAGAGATATTGCAATTGAATTGTTGGGTGATGAAGTGATAGGTGTTATCGGAGTTTATAAGAACGGTAGAATATATGCCAATAGAATAATATTTCCTGATATTCCTATGAGAGAAAGAGCGAAAAAAGATTTTGGTATAATTTTTACATCGGATACACACTTTGGAAGTAGAGAGTTTATGGAAAGGGAATGGAATGTTTTTGCAAAGTGGTTGAGTTGTGAAGTGGGAAATGATAAAATGATAGATTTGGCAAGTAAAGTTAAATATGTTGTAATTGCTGGAGATATAGTTGATGGCGTTGGTGTTTATCCGGGGCAGGAGAAAGAATTAGAGATTACAGACATATACGAGCAATACGAACTCGCTGCAGAGCAATTGAGTAAATTACCTAAAGATGTTAAGATAATTCTATCTGTTGGAAATCATGATGCAATAAGACAGGCAGAACCCCAACCAGCCTTACCTAAGGAAATAAGAGATTTGTTTCCAAAAAATGTAATTCATGTAGGTAATCCAGCATATGTAAATTTGGATGGTCTAAAAGTTTTAATATATCATGGAAGGAGCTTGGACGATGTGATAACGAAGATTCCCCGATTGAGTTATGATAAGCCTCATGAAGCAATGATAGAATTGCTTAAGAGAAGACATCTCTGCCCAATTTATGGCGGAAAAACGCCTATAGCTCCAGAGAGAGAAGATTGGCTTGTAATAGATGAGATTCCAGATGTATTTCACTGTGGTCATATTCATACCTATGGAGTTGAATTTTATAGGGGAGTTCTAGTAGTTAACTCTGGTACATGGCAAGCTCAAACAGAGTTTCAGAGAAAGATGAACTTAAATCCCATGCCTTGTAATGTAGCTCTTTATTATAATGGAAAGGTTGGTAAGTTAAAATTTTGTAAGTGATGTTTGTATTTTTTGCAATTCCTTAAGTATTCTAGCAATTCCATAGACTTTGAGAATTCAAACACATTTGAGAGTAAACGTCATTCGATGATTGCACATATAAACTCTCCAGTGATTAGCCTTCAACAGTGTTTCCTTTTTAATGTCGTTATGGTTTTAAATTTCTAAGTTAATTGATTTTATGCTAAAAAGTTTGGATATCAAAAATTTTAGAGGAATTTCTGAAGGTCGCATAGAGGGATTTAGCAATTTAAATATATTTGTAGGTAAAAACAACAGCGGGAAGTCGTCGGTTTTGGAAGCTTTAGCTATACTGATCGATCCCTACAATATCGGGCACATCGTAAAGAGAAGAGGCTGGTTTGGGTTGGATTCAGTTATGTCAATTTTCAGATACAGAGATATAGAAGAACCAATTGAGATAAAGAGCAATGAAATTGAACTAAAGGTTGAAAGAGCCATACTTGTTGCTGAACACGTTGAATACTTGGTTAAGACAAGAGGTTTTAAAGAAGATGTCATTAGACTTAAAGTTGAGCACAAGAGATTTAAAGATAGAAAACTGATAATGAACGAATTCGATGTTTACATAGATTCCGATGGAAACTATCACTTCATAGAAAAAGCTGAGGAAAAGCTTAAAGAACTTGAAAATATTTTTATAGATTACAGAGTGATCCACGAGATTGGATTAAAGAATGCGTATTCGATAGTTTTTGAAAGAGGTTATAAAGCTCACGAAAGGCTTATGGAAGTTATAAACAAAGTTTATCCAGACGTAATCGACATACGGCTTTTTTTAGAAGAGATCGGGCCAGAAGTAGTTTATGAAAATGGAAGAGTTCCAATGTATGCGATGGGAGATGGATTCAAATCCGCATACGTCACCCTTGCATTTCTTATGAACATCGAGAACGGCTACATAATCTACGAGGAACCAGAAAATTATCAGCATCCATCTTCGAGGGAGCTTGTGGTGGAGGGAATATGCGAATCCGCTAAAAACAACCAGATATTCATAAGCACTCACAGCATAGAACTCATAGATGAGATATTGGAGAAAGCAGATGTTAACGTCAAGTTCTTCGTCTTGGAACTCGATCAAACGTCTGGGAAGCTATCTTACTATTCTTTCGATTCAGAATCTGCTAAGTTCAGAAGAAGGGAGCTTGAAGCTGATCTGAGGGGTTGAGATGATAATCTTACTTTGCGAAGGTAACTTGGACATGGAGTTCTTTGCAATTCTACTGGAGCAGATGGGCTTTAAAAGAATGAAAGTTGATGAAGATTACATTAGAAAGAAGCTCGGACTTAATTACAGGTGGTTTAGAGTTTTACGCAGAGATATTGAAGTCTTCATATTTTATCCCAAATCTGGTGGATATAAGATCGTAATCGATTTCGCTAAAGATACTTCACAGCAAAAAGACTGGGAGAAAAGAGGGGTTAGAAAGGTGATACTGGCTGTAGATTTGGATGATAAAAGTGTCGAAGAAAGGCTGAAGACTGTTGAGGATGCATTGAAATCAGTTTATACAGTTGAAAAAATAGGTAATTACACATTCAAATGCAAATATGACAAAGATGAATACGTCTTTACAATAATTCCGCTTGGAGATCCGAATTTGAAGAATATGATAGAAATAGATCAAAAGGTTTGCACGATTGAAGACATAATAATACGTTCAATTCTTGAAGATGAAAATTTCAAGGAAATTTGCAAACAGTGTATAGAACTTTTTAAGCATAAGAGAGGTAAAAAGCCCAATCAAAAATCTCTACTGAAAATGCTTGAAGCATTCTGTGATGATCCTGATAGAGGTATTTACGAGATTTTATCAAATATTAAGATAAATATACCCCTCCATGTCAAAGAGAGTTTAGATGATAGTCTAAGTTAAAATTTTGTAAGTAACTTTTCAATAGGCAAATAAACAACTTCAATTCCAGCTTCTTTCAAAAGATCTAAACCTCTCTTATCCGCATACTCTTTTCCATAGACAACCTTATTTATTCCAGCATTTATTATCATCTTTGCACATGTTATGCAAGGACAGTGTGTTGTATACATCGTAGCCCCCTCTATACTAATTCCGAACTTCGCAGCTTGAATTATTGCATTTTGTTCAGCATGCAACCCTCTACAGAGTTCCTGCCTTTCACCACTTGGAATCTTCATCTTTTCCCTCAAACATCCTATATCCAAACAGTGAGCCATACCAGAAGGTGCACCATTGTATCCAGTTGCAAGAATTCTCTTATCTTTAACTATTATTGCTCCCACTTTCTGCCTTAAACAGGTTGATCTCTTTGCAACGACTAAAGCTAACTCCATGAAGTATTCATCCCATGTTGGACGTGACACTCTTGCATTGAATAACTTTGTTAATAACATTACCGCAATTCTTATAATCAAATACTTGCTACATAATAATGGGCTCGTGGTCTAGGGGTTATGACGTCGCCCTGACGAGGCGAAGGTCCCCGGTTCGAATCCGGGCGAGCCCATTAATGTTTCTTTTTCATGTAACTTTTTATGGCATCATTGACAATTCTCTCGAACTCTGACAGGTCTCTCTCTGCACTTATCAGTATATCTTCAATTATTTTCACAACCTTCTTAATATCGACATCCCCTTCGATCACAAGAACTTCCTTCTCTTTTCTCAACTTAGCATCAATTCCTTTTTCTCTAAGCCTTTTCTCTATTGCGGAAAATGCTACCGGCGCACCTTTATAAACTAAGATATCATCTCTTCCATATCCTCCAACTTCAACATCAACAGGTTTCAATTTGTTCCCTACTATTTCAAACATACTTAGACCCTCTTAAGTTTTGATATGAAAAATCCCGTGCAATCGTGTAGATGGGGGAAAGTTCTAACAACCTTATCCCAAAATGGAAATACTTTACCTCTGAAATTTCTAATTCCTCTAACACCTATAAGAGGTTTGACTTCCTCAACTTTGAAGAATTCTGAAGCAAACATAACATTTTCCTCATTCTCATCGAATGTTATGGAGCATGTTGAATAAACTGCAATCCCCCCACTCTTAAGATTCTTAAAAGCGTTTTTTAGCATCTTCCTCTGAACTTTTATCGTTTTGTAATACAACTCTTCATTGAATCTCCACTTAATGCAAGGATAATTTCTGAAGCTACCCGTTGAAGAGCATGGAGGATCAATTAGAACTCTATCAACATCCCCCACTCTAATTTTACATCCATCTTTCAACCTATAAATAATATTCTTAACTCCTAACTGCTTCATCTTAGCCTTCATCCTTTCCAACCTCTCTGCTGAGTTATCCACTGCAATTATAATACCTCTGTTTTCCATCATACTTGCTATATGACTTGCTTTTAAGCCGGGAGCAGAAGCCAAATCCAAAATAATTTCATCTGGTTGAGGATTTAGAACATGAGCAACATAACAAGATGCCAAATCCTGTATGACGTACTTTCCTTCTTTGTGCCACTCTAAAACTGATGGATGCCTTTCATATCTAACAATTTTAAAAACTTCTTCCAATGGTGTTTCTTCCAATTCAGCAAATTTCTCCAAATATCTTCTGACACCTTCAATACTAGCTTTCAACTCATTAACCCTAACGTATATCCTCTGCCTCTCATTGTTAGCTTCCATCAACTTTAATGCATCTTCTCCCAACAAATCGAGTGTATATTTCACAAACCATTCTGGATGCCAATATTCGAGAGAAATTCTCCTTATTTTGCTCATCTTTTTCAATTTACCCATGTAATCAAATTTTTCTGCCCTTCTAAGAACTGCATTTGCGAGAGATGCAAATTTTAAGTTAAATCTCTCCTTAACTATTCTAACTATTGAATCCGTTGCCAAAGCTGGATGAACTCCCTTAAAGTGCATTTCGTAAACTCCCACTCTGAGAAGGTTTTTGAAGAGAGGATTTGACCTATTGAAATCCCTAAAAACTGAACTCAAAATGAAATCTATCAAGTTTAACCTCTTTTCAATTTCGAAAACATAAGCATGAACTGAATTCCAAATAGAGTTGTCATCAATTTCGTTTAAACAAATCTTTATTGCCTCTTTCTCCGATAACTTTCTTTCTTCTATAATTTTCAAAACTTCTGCAACCAACTCTTGCGTATATATCATATTTAAATTACAACCATTTGAGCATGCCAGCAATCTCCAATCTTTAAAACATTCTCTCTATCAATAATACCCATTTCAATGGCAAGCTGTACTGCCCTTTTACCTGTTATGTTTGCAATAGTTGCCATTCTCAAGGCCCTTTTAACTTCCTCCTCATTCACATCTTCCTCACCATAGAAACTCTCTTTAACCTCTATCTTCAAATCACCCTCCCTGAAAATCTTACCCACTAACTCCGAATCGCATACAGCAACAACTATTTCTCCCCTAACTCTGTAAACCTTCAATCTGAATTTCACTATTTCCCATTAAAAAACTTCAAATTTTAAATTTTTCATAAGTTTCAAGAACATCGAAATGAACTATTGTCACAAAATCGTTCTCATTAACATCACCGTAAATCTTTTTTAAAGCGCTTATCAACTCCTCTCTCTTCCTAAACCCGTCTTTGATTGCATCTTCATCCGTTAACTCCTTCACCCTCTTAACAACAACCTTCTTAACCTTTGCCCTAGCAAAGGGCTTATAATTAACAGTTAATTCGACTATTTTGCCAACTGGGTAACTCTTTATCCCCTTTCTAACGGTTGTAATCTTTTTTCCTCCTATTATGCTCTCAACGTATTCAGCATCGAAGTTTATCCTCTCCATAGCAATCATTCTCCATAATACTTCTTCCAAATCTTTTGCACAGCTTTCAACAATGTTTTATAAACCTTAAAGTTTCCTCCCAACTCCCTCCAACTCTTCAATTGCAAGCATTTTCCAACAAGAATTAATTCCTCATTTTCATCCAAATCCACTCTCTCCCTCTTTGAATAATAATATCTAACAAGCGGTCTTATCAAATCTGAAACGTACTCGTAAAGGCTCTGACCCTGAAAGTACTTTTTAATTCTCTTCCTTTCAACTCTACCAAAGTTTGGTAGATCTATTTCTAAATCTCTCCTCAAACTTTTTAGCAATCCTATTGCAGTTTCTATTTCCAAATCACTCAATTCATCTGCCAAATACTCCATCAGTCTCCTAGTGAAATCTGCATTTATCAAATCCACTTTCTCTTCAACATGCATCTTTAAGGGTTTTAGGACTATAACTGTATGCTCTCCAGATACCTCATTCCTCTGAGGAGTTATATGAACTGGTATAAATCCATTCCTCAACCAGAATCTCAAAAGCTCGGGAGAAACACCAAAACCACTCCCAACCCAGTCCAAATCTTCACCTTTAGCAATTTCAACTATTTTTTTCAAAGCCCAACTGCCTATACCCATCCTCATTAAAGAAGGATGTGTTGCAATTCTGACAATTCTCATTCCTACATACTTCGGAAAATCGTAATCCCAGTAATGTTTGAGCATCAAGTCTGGTATTATCTGTCCCTTGGGCTTGTAACCCTTCGAAATCTTTTTAATAGTTTCATCATCCATCTTTCCCTCTACAGCTATATGAAGAGAGCAAACAACTTTATCGTTAACTTTAACAGCAAAAGCCCTGTGATTTGGCATATCTAAAAGAATTACCAAATCTGAAGGACGATTTCTGTAATGTGCCAGAACGTAAATTCCGAAGAACTCTCTCAAAAGCCTTTCATCCTCAATAAGCTTATCCTTATTGAGCTCTTCAATCTCAAGTTTCCCTTCCTCTATATCCCTCACATCATTCTCTTCTATTTCAGCTGGTTGAGAATCTAAAAGAAGAACGTCGTACAACCACTTCTCTATTGGATCACCTCTACCATACCTTATCGGTTCGTTCATATGTATCTTTTCTATCTCCACATCTTCACAACTTTCAAGCCTCTTGAGGAATCTTATGCTGAATCCCCTTCCAGCACCTTCATAACCATGAATGGTTGTTGAGAAAATCATCCATCTAACACCTTCAGTTATTTTCCATAAAACTGGTACATCTATACCAGCAGCTTCATCCACTATCAATATATCCGCATAATCCTTCTCTATCATTGCCCTTCTTGGCACTACATATTCAACCCTAGCATACTTACTATTCACAACTGTAATTAACCTTCCACTTTCCTTAACTCTAAACTTCATCCCCATTCTTGTCATTGCTTTAAGAAGGAACTTGAAGTATGTTTGAACAGCATAAGGAGTTGGAGCAACTACCATTATCCTAACAGGTCTCTTCAAAACCTTGTACATCCTCCAGATTAAGTAAGGAGTAACAATTCCCAAAACTGCAGACTTTCCTCTTCCCCTATCAGCCGTAATAACTACAGCCTTTCTCTCCTTTTCCCTATCAAAGTAGTTTTCAAAAAGTTCTAGAACCCTAACCTGATCCTGCGTAGCACACAATTTGTACAACTTCTTACTTATTTCCCTTTCCTCTTCTGGTAAAATTATCTCCTCTCTTGACTCTTCAACCTTTTCAAACTCGTACGGCTTTACTAACTTCCTCTTATCCAAATCGTAAATTATTATTCCTTGAGAAAGCAAAGTTCTCCTTATAAACCTTTTGTAAAATCTTGGAACTACATCATCTACTGTATACGGTTCACTGACAAGTTCCTCATGCCACTTACTTTTCAAATTGTACCATTCCTCAATTGAGGGTGAAAGAGAAAGTATCATTCCCCCTTCCGAAATAGTCTCAATTACTATACCCAGATCGTTTGGATGAAAACCTTGAGTTATGTCTAAAATTAGGGCGGGATAAGTTTCTCCCAAGATGTTTTGAACATCTCTATAATGAACAAACTTACCACTGAAATAATCTTTAGCAAGTTCAATGAAATTTCTCCTACCTACGATTAGTAGATCTCCTTCCAAATTTACAATCTTCTCATACTTCTTGTAAATTCTTTTTGCAATCCTTAGAGATTTTTCCAAATCCTTAGAACATAATATGAGCATAAACCTATGCCTGTTTTCCAAAGCTGTATTAACAGCTCTTTTTAACTCTGATTCAAGTTTTTTCAGAGTCATCTTAGAAGAAGTTCATTCAGTACTAAAAAAGTTTAGGCAACAAAGATTGGTACTTTCGAATATCTTATTACGTGATCCGCAGTGCTACCCAAAATACCTCTTTTACCCCTCCCCACAAATATGCTATTTGCATTCTCAACTTCAGCCATCTTAACTATCTCCTTTGGTGGATTACCTTCTCCTATAACAATCTTTACATCAATGTTTTCAAACTCCATCTCAATTTGATCGAGTCTATCTTCCTCAATTATCTCACCCTTTTCAAGAACATGAGCTACAATTACTTTTGAATTGCATGATTTTGCAATAAATTTCACATATCTACCCACATTTTCCGCTGTGAAGTCGTAAGCGTAAAGTATTCTAGAAAATGGTTTTGATACCTTGTTCTTACATACCATGACAGGCAAATTTGCTCTTCTTACAACACCTTCCGCAGTGCTACCAAGTAAAATAGCCTTTATTGTACTCCTACCTCTACTACCCATCAGTATCATGTCTACCTTTTCCTCTTTAGCAAATCTGACAATTTCTCCTACAGGATCTCCAGCTGGAGGAGGAATAACTTTAACTGAATAACCAATTTTACTAATCTCTTCACCTATTTCTGCCAATTTTGGTAAACTTTCTTCTTCAATTGCCTTTATGTACGCATCAACATCAATTCCCTTTGCAACACCCAAAACTCTAGTAAGATTTATAACTCTCAAAACTACAACTTCCTCAACTCCCAAGCATTTGAAGTCTGGTAACATATTTATTATTGCTAGACTCTTTTCAGATAGATCTGTAGCATACAGAATCTTTTTTAGCATGGTGAGAATTTTTATCGACCAATTTAAAGACTTTGCGCAAAATGCTTAAGATATTTCTGTTAGTAATAGCAATTGATGAAAGTTGGTTTCGTTTCAAGGTATCCGCCAGTTCACTGTGGTATTGCAGAGTACACTAAAATGTTAAGTTCAGCAATGAGATCATTAAATCCAAAAATAGACGTTATAGTATTTGCAACTGAAGAAGCAAGAAGAAATCCATACAGTGATGGAATTGTAGAAGTTTATCCATGTTACTCAAGATTTGAGAGAGATTATTCCAAACTCCTCGATATGCTAAATGATTACAGAGTTGATGTTCTACACGTTCAACACGAGTACAATATATTCGGAAGTAATAAAGAGCTAATTGAAGCATTACTTAAAGCTAAGAGAGAAGGTTTGGCTAAAATTGTTGGAATAACAATGCATACTGTTGATCATCCCTTTTCTCCAAGAGCAAATGTAACTTTGAAATTCCAGTCATGGTTAAATGAGCTGGATTTCATAATAGTTCACAGTCCACTTCAGGAGTATGAATTACAGATTCAGGGAATAGATCCACAGAAAATTAATAGAATTCCTCATGGTACTCTTATAAATCCTCATCTATGTAAAACTAGAGAAGAACTTTGCGAGAGTTTGGGAATAGAGTATGACTTTGATGGTGTTGTTCTAACGATTCCAGGATTTATTAGAAGAGACAAGGGATTTGATGTACTTTTTGAATCATTGAAAATTCTGAAAGATATAAAATTTACGCTTTTAATTGCAGGAGAGCCACAGGAGGAAGAGATTGTAAGGCTTATAGAAACTTCTGAATTTAAGATTACACTTATGGAGAGATATTTATCAAGTGATGAAATTTTGAGGGCTGTAGCTCTGGCAGATGCCATAGTTTTACCTTATAGAGATAAGAGACAGTATTCTGTAAGTGGAATACTTCACCTTTCTATGGGTAGCCTAAAACCGATAGTGGGGACTAGAGTTCCTAGATTGATTGAGTTTTACCAGCATGCTCCCCGTCTCACAGTTCCACCAGGAAATCCGAATGCTTTAGCTGAAAAAATAAAATGGCTGATAAACAACTACGATTATGCCTTAGCTTATATGACAGAAGTTTACAGCTATGCTGCAAGAACGCAATGGATTAGAATGGCATCAAGACATATAAAAACTTATATGAGCTTACTTTGAAGTCCATATAATTTCATTTGGTGTTAATATAACATCAACTTTAACATCATGCTCCTCCATCAAATGACTTAAATCATCGAAAACTTGAATTTGATGAGCTATAACAATGTATATCGTGTCATTATCTATCAATCTCTTTTCTCTTAGAATCTTATATTCCTTATCACCAAACCCACTTCCCTTCCCTATCCTATTTCCCTTCCTATCAACAGCAACACATCCCTGAACGAACAAATCTACATGCAATTTTAAATTATTGAGATCTATCTCCTTCCCATATCTCAACATATCCCTTATCGTTCCTGCCCTTCTTTTAACAATCAAAAACCCTTTCATTCTTGGTTTTACAGCAATCAAAATCTTCCTATCTTCTAAAACTATTTCTCTTGCCCTTCTCAGTGGTGAATCTGGTGCAACAAAAACAACCTTAGCTTTTCTATATTTATTAAGATCCCTTAGCTTTTCACAGGCTCTTTCAGCATTCAAAAAATTGGGTATTCTGCCGTAAGGAGGAGGAAATTTTGAATATGGTTTTATAGCATTCCATATCCATTCTCTGACTTCTTGCTTACTCCTAAACATCACATTAGTTCGAACATGGGTACAACTCTCTTTTCCATTGGATAGAAAATCTCTCCCTGAAACTCCTTTCCGTACACTTTCACTCTCTTTCCAATCAAATTCTCATTTTCAGCTTTCTCAGCACTTACATCCAACCTTCCTATAATCCAAGGTCCCTCATCCAATTCTACCAAAGCAACGACATAGGGAACTTCATTTTCATATCCCATTGGTGCAACGTATGTTACCGTATAACTTACAATCTTTCCATAACCAGAAAGCTTAACCTTTTCAAATTTTCTTCCTTTGCAATTGTCACAGGTTGATTTCGGTGGACATATTATAGTTCTACAATTCGAACATTTTAAACCTATCAATTTGCCATTTAAAAGCTCATTGAAAAACTCTACAAACATTTTATCACCTCTTATGAATACTTAAAATTACATTTACAAGAGTTCCAAAATCACCACCAAGTGTATCTGTCACAACGTTTTCGGCATCAACCTTAACAAAATCCAATTCATTCCTCAACAACTTTACAGCAGAATATATCTGTGCAGTTCCTGTTGCACCGACTGGATGCCCTTTTCCAATCAAACCACCATCTACATTTACTGGAATTTCACCATCAATATCTGTCAAACCTTCGGCAGTAGCCATTGCACATTCACCATATTTAAAGAAGCCCATTGCCTCAAGAGCTATTATTTCGGCTATTGTGAAACAGTCATGAACCAAGGCAACATCAATATCCCTTGGAGATAATCCAGCCATCTTGTAAGCAATTTGTGAAGATTTTTTCCTCGGTAAAGCTTTGATAATAGCACTCTTTTGTCTGAACAAACTTCCAGCTGAACTTTGTCCAACTCCCCTAACGTAAACTGGTTCATCAATTCTCTCTCTTGCAAATTCTTCGCTAGCCAATATTAATGCAGAAGCACCATCTGTCATCGGACAACAATCTAGAAGTGTTAGAGGAGAGCATATCATCTTTGAATTCAAAACATCTTCAACCTTTAAATTTTCAAGCTTTTTGTAAAATTGGGCTTTCGGATTTTTAGCACCGAATTTGTGATTTTTAATGGAAACGTATGCCATGCATTCCCTTAACCTCTCAAGAGAAATTCCGTAAGTTTCTGAATAAAGTCTAGCAACTAATGCAAATACACCGGGAAATGTCAAACCAGTATTGACCTCATAAACTCCATCCAAAGCTGTCGCCAAAGCTCTTGTTCCTATACCTGTTCCAGCTGATTTCAGCTTTTCAACACCTCCAACCAAAACGCAATCGTATATACCATGTTTTATGGCCAGATAAGCCTCTTTGAAAGCTACGGCAGATGAACAACATGCCGATTCGTATCTCATAGCTTGAACACCACTCAATCCTATTTCGTCCGCTATAAATCCACCCAAATTTGCTGAACCGTCCGTTATCTCACCTACGAAGTTACCTATATATATTGCTTCAATTTCATTTAACTCTACATTTGATGAATCAAAAGCTTCGAAGAAGGCTTGAGCAAAAAGCTCTGGTAGGCTTTTATCTGGATGAGAACCGAACTTGGTTTGACCTACACCCATCACAACTACATCCATGCATTGAAAACGAACTTCGATTAAATAAAAATTTTCATTCGTCATTTATCGATTTTTGCTGACATAAAACTGTAGTTTTTTGACAACTTTTTCATTAACGTATATGTAAACTGTATAAGAACCTTCTCTAAGATTTCCAAGATTTACAGTGGTATTAAATACTTCAATTTTTTGTATGCAAAAAACATCTGGTTTAGGAGGAATGTATTCATAGTATATCAGTATTTTGTCACTGTATGCCTTTAGACCCTTGTATACAATCTTATGACAGGGATTTGGCAGTGTAAATACAATGTAAAGTTTGTATGTATCATTTTCCTTCAGTATTACAGCATCAATCTTGGAGCTAGAAGGTAAACTGGGTTTTTCCTCTACATTCATACAACCCATTAAGATCGATGTAAGTGCAATTAAAATTAACAATCTTTTCATCGAATAAGATCGATTGCACATCTTAAAATTGTTCCTCCTTTATAAAGGATAATAAATGCTATGAGACCAGATATTAAGAGAAATTTGTTTGCAATGGGATTTGAGGATTTGATAAATTTAAAAGCAATTTTACGTTTATAGAAAGGGTATAGTGGTGAAAAGGGTTTGTAAGTTAGCAAGTCTCCTATTATATGGGATGAAATTCCAAGAAAAGAACCAAAAAATCCTACTGTAAAATCTCCAAACACCTTAAGTGTAAAGAAACCCATAAAAGTACCGCATAATATGGCAAATGCCAATGTATGGGAAAATGCTCTATGTTCACTCATTAGGTATAATAGGTATAATGAAATGGGAATTATAAGTAATGTAAAGTTTTGATATAAAAAAATTGGAATTATGAGAATTGTCGATACAATTGCTAAAATCTTGAATGTCTTTCTCATGCCAGTTAGGTATATGTCGTAATCTGGTATTACAGAAAATATCAATGCAATGAATAAGAGAATGTTACTCCAAAAGTTGAGGATATAACTGAATACAGAAAAAAATAATAATGTTAATCCAACATGTCCTTCCCTATGCATTACTCTATCTTTATCATTTTCCTCTTAGATTTTTCTGTCTTTGGTACTATTACTTCAAGCACACCGTTATTGTAGCTTGCTCTTACGTTCTCAAAATCGACATCTGTCTGTAGTGCAACTCTTCTGTATATTCTACCATATCTTCTTTCCCTTCTAATGTAATTCTTCTCCTTCTCCTCCTCTTCCTCCTTCCTTTCAGCCTTTATTATCAAGTCGTTATCCTCAACCCATACCTCTATATCCTCCTTGTTAAATCCTGGCAAATCTGCAACAACTCTTATCTGATCTCCCTCATCTATGACATCAACTGGTAGTTCAACTCTAACAACTCTTGGGCTAATTCTTTCAAAGTCCTCGAAAAGCCTGTTCAACCTCTCCTGAATTCTTTTTATTTCCTCAAATGGATCAAATATCATATCATCACCTCCCTAACTTTTTTCTACTAACATTTAGTTAGTAAAAATGATATTTAAATTTTTCGCTTGATTTATCAAAAGTCTTAAAAGTTGTTGTAAATTATGATATATTGGGCCGGGGTTGCCGAGTGGTAAGGCGGCGGCCTGCTAAGCCGCTCCCCTCTGGGGTCGTGGGTTCGAATCCCACCCCCGGCGTTCTCATGAATGTTGAAGTTAGACTTGCAAAGGGTGACATAACAAAGTACAAAGCTGAAGCTATTGTAAATGCTGCAAATAAATATCTTGAGCATGGAGGAGGTGTTGCTTTAGCCATTGCTAGGGCATGTGTGGGAGATCATCAAAAGTACACTGAGATAAGCAAGATGGCCATGAGGGAACAGTTGGGTAAAGATTATTTAGATCATGGTGAAGTTGTTGTCACTTCGGCATTGAATCTCAGAGAGATAGGAATTAAATACGTTATTCACACAGTTGGACCAATTTGTAGAGGTGTTTGGAACAATGAAATTAGAGAAAAACTATATAAGGCTTTCTTAGCTCCTCTAAAAAAGGCTGAGGAACTCAGACTTAAATCTATAGCCTTTCCAGCAGTAAGTGCTGGAATTTATGGTTGTCCGTTGGAGAAAGTTGTAGAAACTTTCCTACATGCTGTGAAAGATTTTTCTAAGGATGCAAAATTCGTTAAAGAGGTAACTTTAGTTATATACGATGATAAAGATTATGAGATTGCAAAAGCAATTTTTGAAATGTTCCCCGAATGCTAACACGGTCTATCATCGTAAGCAAATGCTCACTCAAGACCGCTGACCCATCGGGGTTGTACGGTGTCGGGGTTGCCCCTACATCATCGAAAGCCTATACTCTCTCCGAAGGGGACGTCTCGACACCATGTTGCCCCAAGTTCGCAAGTTGCTTCATCGAGAGCTTATGCTCACTCAGCCCCCTCATCCCACTTGGGGCATTAGATATTATACTGCAAAGAATTAAATTTTTTCCATCAACCTCCTATAATTCTCCTCAACTTTCTTTTTGACTTCGTTGTAAATGTTATTTCCCTTAATATCTATTGCAACAATACACGGAAATCTCTCTACTTCAAGAACCCAAACAGCCTCAGGCATTCCCAAGTCCAACCAATGCACATCTTTAACTTTCTTTATTGATTTGCTTGCAAGGGCACCACATCCACCAGTGTAAGCCAAATAAATTGCCTTACCCTTAAAATCTATGTTCATACCTCCCTTACCTATTATAGCAATTGATTCCACATAATTCAAAAGCTCCTTTGTATGATCATTCATTCTTGCAGAAGTTGTAGGTCCAGCTGCTATAACCTTTCCCTCCTCAACAAGTGGACCACAGTGGTATATTATTGAACCATCCAATTCGAAAGGTAGTTCCATTCCTTTCCTAAGATATTCCAATATTCTTTTATGTGCAGAATCTCTTGCCGTAATTATTTCACCACTTACGTAAACAATTTCTCCAGCTTTAAATCTCTTCAGATCTTCTCTCCTAACTGGACTTTTCAACTCCATGATATCACCTCAAAACTGCAAAAGCTCTTCTGTTAGCCCAACATTGAATGTTCACAGCTACTGGCAGAGATGAAGTATGAGTGTATCCCACTTCACTCAAAACTGCCAATGCTGTAAACTTTCCACCCATTCCCATTGGACCAATTCCCAAATCATTCACAGCTTCAAGTATATCCATTTCAAACTCGTTCATTTCAGTGACATCCCTTAAAAGTGCTTTCTTGGCAAGCTTAGCACAACCATCGAAAGTAGAACCTATACCAAGACCTATGAATATTGGAGGGCAAGGTTTTCCCATGGCATTCTTAACAACTTCAACGACAAACCTCTTTATCTTATCGATATCATGTGGTAGCATCATCTTTAAGGCTGAGCAGTTTTCACCTCCACCTCCCTTAGGCATAACTGCAATCTTCAACTCATCACCCTCAACTATATCAATGCTTATGTATGGCATCTCCTTCCCAACATTATCTCCCGGATTTTCTCTAGTTATTGGATGTACTGCATTTGGTCTCAGAGGTACTTTCTTAGTAGCTCTTCTAACTCCTTCAATTATTGCAGATCTTAAATCGAAGTCCAAGCAAACATCTTTTCCAATCTCAACGAAAATTATTGGTAAACCAGTATCCTGACAAATCGGAATTTTATTTAACTTAGCATACTCTATATTTTCAAGTATATTTTTTAGATTCATCTTTGCTACTTCATTTTCCTCGTTCTCATAAGCAAATTTCAATGCTTTAATAACATCTTCTCCCAATTCTGTTTCAGCTCTTTTAAATAGATCTACAACTGTCCTAACTACATCTTCATATTCCATAAGTTCATTTTTGTATAATTTAAATATAAGCATTTGCAAAGTTTAATATGTAAAATGTTGTACAAAAATCGTGGACTATATCAGCTATTTCGTTACAGCATTCACAACACTCTTCGTAATAGTAGATCCTCTCGGAAACATACCATTCTTCATAGCTTTAACTGAAAGATTCAGTAATGTAGAGAGAGATAAGGTTTCAAAGAAGTCAGTATTAATTGCATGTGCACTTTTGATAATTGTGGGAGTGGGGGGAGATTCACTTTTAAAGTTCTTTCATGTATCTATGGAAAGCCTGAAGGTTGCAGGAGGAATATTGCTTTTCGTTATAGCTGTTGACATACTTTTGGGAGGTACTAGAAAGGAGTTGTATGCCAAGAGAGGATTGAAACATATAGATATTGATTCCCTAGCTGTTTTTCCCATTGCCTTACCACTTTACACTGGTCCAGGGGCAATTACTGCAACAATTGTTTTGAGTGCTGAAGCTTGGGATTTAACTTCAAGATTGCTCTTATTGATTGCTGTAATTTTGATTTATGTGATAGTAAGACTTACGCATGTGTACAGCAATGTTGTGATAAGAGTATTGGGTAAAAGCGGATCGGATATAGTTGCAAGAGTTATGGCAATATTCTTGGCTGCTATAGGAGTTGAATACGTTTTTTCTGGATTGAAAAGTGGAATATGTGGTTAAAAATTAATTTACTCATGTTAGAGAAGTTTTTATCATATTCATGAGTTCTTCTCCTTTTCTACCAGTAGATGTTATCATAACCTTGCATGCTCCATTTTTACTCTCAAGAGTAACATTAATGGTGTTTTTAGGCCTCGTGAAATAATATATTATCGCTAAGGGCCAGAAGAATATTACTGCAAGGATTATCCATCTCTACTTAAAATCTCTACCTTTTTCAGTAATTATGGATTTATTTGGGTTTATACTTGTTATTTCAAAACCAGCATTACCTATCATTTGTTGAATCCTTTCAAAGCACTCTTCTACACCTAAGTTTACATCAAATGATGCTGAAGCCATGTAGAGTGAATTAATTTTAAAAATATAAAATTTACGATTTCAATTTACCTTTATGCTACACGCTCAAATCTTTTAAAGCTTTCTCGACAGCATCTTCAGGACTTTCAGCCAATATAATACCAGGTAAAATAACCTCTGGTTCTATTGCAACAACATTCTTACCTAATTTGAGGGCTACTGCCATTTCAGAAATTGTACCGTAACCACCTCCTACAGCAATCATAGCATCACAACTCTGAGCTATTATGATATTTCTAGCATGACCCATATCCGTAACTATTATAATATCGGTATATTGATTTGCATCTTCTTTTCTATCGCTCGGTATTATACCAACTGTTAAACCACCCTTAAGTTTAGCTCCGGCTGAGGAGGCTTCCATGACACCTCCAAGCCCACCATTTATAATTACACAACCCCTCTCAGCTAAAAGCCTACCAACTTCATATGCAATGTGATACAATCGTTCATCACATCTCTCACTTCCGACAACAGCTACCTGTATCATGTATGAACTTACTTTCAACAATATAAATTAATTTTTGAAAATATCTTTGAGGGCATTGAGTAAAGCCCTATTTTCATCTGGCCTTCCAACAGTAATCCTAACGTGTTCTCCTTTCAATCCCATCAAACCTGTAACATCTCTAACGAGTATTTTTCTCTTCCTAAGTTTTTCGGAAAGTTTTAAGTTATTTTCAACTTTTACAAGCAGAAAATTTGCATCTGAAGGGAATACTGATAACTTTTCCAGTTTCGAGATCTCCTTGAACAACAATTCTCTTTCCCTTAATATTTTTTCTTTAATTTTATTATAATAATCTATACATCCTAGGGCGGCTATTCCTGCATGTAACGAGATTTGGGATATACAGAATGGAAGTCTAACTTTCTCTAAAGCTGAAACAACATCATAATCTTTACAAATACCATAACCTATTCTCAATCCTGCTAAACCAAAGAACTTTGAAAATGTTCTAAGAATTATTATGTTTTCATATTTATTAATTAATTTCAATGCCGATTTACTTGCAAATTCAACGTAAGCTTCATCTATCACTATATAACCCTTAAAACTTTCTGCAAGAGTTCTTATCCCATCCAAACTTAGTGAGTTTCCAGTGGGATTGTTTGGAGAACAAAGAAATATTAACTTTGAATTACTTGAAATTTCTGCAAGCTCTTCAAAATTAATGTTATAATATGGATATACTGGTAAATTTAGAGATGCCTCTCTTAGCATTGTATACATGACGTACATTGTATAACTGGGCATTGGGATTGTAACTTGGTCCAGCGATTCAATTAATGTATTGCAAATGTTGTATATACAATCACCTATTCCATTTCCGAGAAAAATATTTTTAACATCGATATTCAAATATTCGGAAATTCCAATTTTCAACTCTTCATACTCTGGATTGGGATACCTATTCACTAAGTTAATAGCCTTTAGTATAGCATCAATAACATCCTTGGGAGGTGGATAGGGATTTTCATTTGATTGCAAGTTTATTTCATCCGATTTTGGGAAATTCCCTGCATCATATTTGTTTATTATTTTAATGATAGATCTGACCATGACCAAGATATACGAAACAATTTAATACTGTTTTTGTTTTCTGAGCTTTATGAGAGATTTGGCAGTAATCACAGTTTTCATAGTAATTCTCTCAATGCATGTGTATTACGATAAAGATGTAAAGGTTGTTGTAGAATACAATCTCGATGAAAATGAAAAGTTTGGAGCATATCTATTTGGAATGGAGAATGTAAGAGATGATGTATTGAGCATATTCAAATCTAAAAGCTATGAGGTTGAAAGAATTGATTACAATACAGCTGTAATTAAATTTAAAACAGAACATTTTAACAATTACTGGTTCTTTGATGGTGCAAAGCTTGAATATCCCGTCAATATGACATTACATGTATCGGATTATTTTTACTTCAACATAACATCAGATGAAATTCCACAAGCATACATATTTGAATAAGGTTTAAAACTATTCACAGCAAAAAAATCTTAATGTTAAATACATTAATGAAGTTGGCAAAGGAACTTGCAACAAAAATAAACACAGATAAGATACTTGTTATAACAAAGGAAGATGTAGAATTTGAAGATGATAAATTCTCAATAATTTTAGCACCTAAAAGATTTGTTACGATACTTGAAAGCATGTTTTTTACTATAGCTGAGGAGGAGCTAAGTGGTAAGGACATATTTGAGAGATCTCTGGCATTTTTACAGATTCGTGAAATTTCTCCTCTTCACATGTATTTGAAGGGTGTTGAGCTTAGAGGTGGAGTTGTTGGAGTTATAGATCTTGAAACGATAAAGGGTTTAATGGTTATAGATTTGGAGAAGAGTAAAGTTCAGAAAGCTTTGAGTGAATGTGCTGAAAGGGTTAATCCAAATGCATTGAAGGCTGTTTTAAATATTGCCATAAACATAGCTCATAAAGGTAGGGAAGGGAAAAGAATTGGTACTGGATTTGTAATTGGAGATGTTGGAGAAGTTTTGAAGAGGTCTAAGCCACTCGTTATAAATCCATATGAATGCTACAGTATAGATGAAAGGGATATAAAGAATCCTGCTAACTGGGAAAGTGTTATGGAATTCGCTCAGCTTGATGGTGTATTCATTTTGGATGAAGAAGGTATAATAATTTCAGCTGGTAGATATCTAGAAGTTTCTGTTAAAGACTTGAAAATTTTGAAGGGATTGGGTGCAAGGCATTTGGCATGTGCTGCCATAACTAGGGAAACTGAGGCAATAGCAGTTGTTATCTCTACAAGTGGAGATATAAGGGTATACAAGGATGGAAAAGAAATACTTGTAATCGATTCTACTATTATTTAGCAAGCTTGAATTCATCGTGTATAACCATGACAGCCTTTTTCCCTTCCTCTCTCTTAACAGCAAATGATACGTTGAATTCCGAACAGCTTTGGCTTATCATTATCACATTTATTTTCTCTCTGCCCAATGCAGAGAATATTCTCCCAGCAACTCCCGGAGTTCCAGCCATTCCTGATCCTACTGCACTCACGACAGCTATATTATCTATTTTATCAATTTTCACATTATCATTGCCTAAATCCCTTAAAGTTTCAAGAGCTTTTGGAAGATCGGATTTTTCTACGACAATGGATAAATTCAATTCAGAAGAACTTTGAGCAACCATTATAACGTTAACCTTGGCATTTGCCAACCTTCTAAATACTTTGGCCATTATCTCAGCAAAATCGAAACCAGCACCACTTACATTGACTATAGCAACCTTATCTATCAAACTTAAAGCTTTTACCATATCACTGGATTTGGTAGATTCGCATATTACGGTTCCCTCACCATCTGGATTGAAAGTGTTTTTTATCCTTACAGGGATTTTCTTTTTTATTACTGGCTCCAAAGCTCTTGGATGCAATATCTTGGCTCCAAAATGAGATAGCTCCATTGCCTCCTGATAAGAAATTTCTGGAATGACTCTCGCATTTGGGACAATTTTTGGGTCTGCAGTCATTATACCATCTACTTCCTTCCAGAGCCATACCTCATCAGCATCTATTGCTGAAGCTATCAAAGTGGCAGTCAAATCACTACCTCCCCTTCCAAGTGTTGTTATGATTCCATCTTCAGTTGATCCTATGAATCCCGTAACAACTGGTACAATCCTGTTTATTTTTATAAGTGGCTCTATTCTACTCTTTATTATCTGATATGATTTTTGTAAAGGCTTAGCTCTTCCAAAGTTTCTATCTGTTATAATTCCAGCATCTCCACCAGTCAAGGCAAGAGAATTCACACCCAAAGAAATCAAACATGCTGAAAAGATAGGTGCAAGTAATCTTTCTCCAAAAGAAAGAATGTAGTCTCTACTTCTATTCGTAAGTTCACCCAAATAGCTTATTCCCAGCAAAACCTTCTCAAGTTCATCAAACAGTGAGCTTAGAGTTGAATATACCTTGCTCTTCATTTCCTCACTTTTTACAGCTATCTCAATAGCTTCATAATGCTTCTTCATCATATCTGCAATGAACAGTTTTATGTGCCCGTGAGATCTTTCCTCGCAACACTTCTCTGCAATGTTTAGAAGAGAATCCGTTACTCCAGACATTGCAGAAACAACTACAACAACCTCATTTTCATTTGAATACCTTTTAACCAATTTTGCACAATGAAGTATGTTCGAACCATCTCTTACGCTTGTACCACCGAATTTCATTACGATTCTCATCCCTTAAGCTAATGCATTTCAGTATAATAACTCTTTCCACAACAATTTTAACAGATAGTTGAAATTGATTGTGTGATAGAGGTTTGTGAAATCTGTTACAATGCTATAAAAAGGGGAAAAATTGTTCAGAACAGGGATTGCATGATATGCTCAGGAATGCTGAATAGAATTGATGAAATAGTTAAAGAAGTTCTCAGTAAACTCAAAGATTACGAATTTGAGAAATTCCTAGTTGGTAGTAGAGTTTACGGTAGCTTGAAAGCTTTGGAGGATTACCTAAATTTGGATGAGAGAAGTAGGTTGAAGTACAGATTTAACAGGCTTATTTCGAAGGCAATTGCAATGAGGGGTAAGAGATATTCAACAGAGCCAGATGTAACAATAATATTCGATTTGGAAAATTTCAGCTTCCACATTCAAATAATGCCTTTGTACATTTATGGAAGATATAAAAAGAGGGTTAGAGGTTTATCCCAAACAAGATGGATATGTAAGTTTTGTAGTGGGAAGGGGTGTGAAATATGTAACTGGACGGGAAAAAGATATCTTTCAGTTGAGGAAATGATAACAGAGCCTATGAAAGAATTTGTAGGGGGAAAATTTGCTCTTTTGCATGGGGCTGGTAGGGAGGATGTAGATGCAAGGATGTTGGGAAATGGAAGACCTTTTATAGTTGAAATTCAAGAGCCTAAAAAGAGAAAAATTGATTTGAAAGAACTTGAGAGATACGTTAATTATTACTGTAGAGGGAAGATTGTTGTTAGTGATTTAAAGTTTGCAAAGTCTAAGGATGTTAAATTCATAAAATCTGCAAAA
The DNA here is from genome assembly GCA_964554855.1 of uncultured archaeon. Classification (GTDB taxonomy): domain Archaea; phylum Halobacteriota; class Archaeoglobi; order Archaeoglobales; family Archaeoglobaceae; genus Archaeoglobus_B. Next base: position 34,200 of record CAZKQI010000004.1, read on the forward strand.
TTTACAAAAGTTTACAGAGCTAAAGTTGTTTTTGAGAAGGAAGTAAGTAAGGATGAACTTATGAAAGCCTTGGATGAACTTAAGGGGCAAAATATCTATCAGAAAACACCACTGAGAGTTTTGCATAGAAGGGCTGATTTGGTAAGAGTTAGGAAAGTTTACGATGCTGACATAATTTTGCATAGAGGTAAGGTTGCTGTTTTGAAGATTGTTGCAGAGAGTGGGTTATATATAAAGGAGCTTGTGAGTGGAGATCAAGGAAGAACTAAACCGAGTTTAAGTGAAATTTTAGGTCTAAACTGTTGGGTTGAGAAGCTCGATGTTATAGAGATAGAGGGAGGATTGTAGATATTTAAGGTGCATAGGCCAGCAAAAACTTATTTCCAATATTGACATTCTTCAAATACTTCTTAGCAGTTCTGTAACACCTCTCAACCTGAGCCTTTGGAGTTATGGGTAAATCGTTCAATCTGTAATCTGGATGAAATATCAGTAGGCTGTAGGGAATATCATTGCTCAAACTTGCTAAGAACTTAGCAATTCCTTCAATTTCCTCCTCATCAACATAGTAGGGAACTAAAAGGGTTGTAGCTGAAAGAACTTCTGGATAACTATCAAAAATTCTTTCGAAGTTCTTCAGAGATTGCTCGTTGTTTCTACCCGTCAAAATCATATGTAAATAGGGATTCCAAGCCTTTAAATCGAATTTCACCGTTCCTTCACTCTCATGACTTAACTTCGATGCCTTCAAAGCTAAGGAAGTTCTTCCAGCACCATTCCACTCCCAACAGATCATGACATTCCTTCTCTTCAAAACATCTCTACTGAACTTTATTGCAAATGGTAATTGAGGCTCTGGTGAACCTCCAAAATGGCAGATGCATTTTATTCTTTCTGGCATAGCTCTTTCAACCATCTCATCAATACTGACAACTCTTCCCTCACCAACGTTCTTATGACTCCAGTTTTGGCAGAAGAGACAGTCAAAGTTGCAACCGTAATAGAAAACTGCCAGATTTGTCCCTCTTAGTTTAGAACCTATGCAAAACCAAGCATTACAGCAGTTTGTTGGTAGAGAATCTTCATAGGCATAGAGAATTGCTCTATCTGAGCTTGAAAGTGAAATTAGCTTATCGTCTCTAACAAATCTCAAGCCACACAATCCATAATCGTCAAAACCGCATTCGTTAGAACAGAGTTTACATTTAAATCTCCCAGTCCCTTTTATCTTCTCAAAACCTTCGTGTATTCTGTAAACATAGGTGAGGGCTTTCTCTGTCTTGGCACATTTCGGACATATGGGTATGTTAACTGTATATGTTTTCTCACCACATATTTCGCACTTCACATTCTATAGTTGGGATAAAGACTTATACATTTTTGCCAAGGATATATCATGTTCATAGTTGATAAAGTTACTGGAAAAGCTGTATTTGATACACCAATAGAAAGAGCAAGGCAAAAAGCTGAAGATGTTTTGTTGGCTAAGGGATATTCAAAGGATGAGATCATAGTTGATTACGTCTTTGAGGTTGATCTACCAGAAGGAGTAGCTATGGCAATAGCGGATTTGCTTGTAAGGATTGATGATAGGAATGCAATTGTTATAATGTGTGCTCCTCCTACAGCCTTGGTCCCTTACGAGAGATTGGCTTTAGCATGTGCCAGAGTATTGGGGGCAACTTATGCTGTAGCTTTAAATTTGGATGAAGCAACTGTTATGAGAGCTAAAAACGGTGTAGTTATAGGTGATCTAGACTCAATTCCAGAGAGAGGTAAATTAGAGCTTGAGAGTTACGATTTAGCTGAAAAGCTTGAAAAGGAAAAAAGAATTTTAGTTGCTTATTTGAATATTTTACACTGTGTGGGTTGTAGAATTAAAGAAAAAGATTAAAATTATCTCCATCAACCAATGGTCATGCCAAAGAAACAAAAGAAAATAGTTAAGGTGGATAGATACAAGTGTGCATATTGTGGAGCATGTATTTCTGTCTGTAAGTTCAATGCAAACGAGCTGATAGAAACTTTTCTCCAAATTTACGAGAATAAATGTACTGGTTGCGGAGTATGTGTTAAGGTTTGTCCAATGAATGCATTAGAGGTGGTCAAATGTACGATGTAGTAGTTGTTGGAGCTGGGCCTGGTGGTAGCATTGCTGCAAAGACCTGTGCAGAAAATGGTTTGAATGTTCTTTTAGTTGAAAAAAGGCAAGAAATAGGAAGTCCTGTTAGATGTGCCGAAGGAATAAGTAAATCTGCTTTGGAGAAATTTGTAGAGCCTAAGAAGTTCTTTATATCAAGGGAAGTTGTTGGTGCCAAGATTTATGCACCAGATGGAACTGAAATAACCTTGAGTGAGGAAAAAGCTGGTAATGAAGTTGGATATGTTTTGGAGAGAAAGATTTTTGATAGGTATTTGGCGGAATTGGCATCTCAAGCTGGAGCAGAAGTTTTGGTTAAGACAACTGCTTATGCCTTTGAGAGAAGGAATGAAATAGTCAAAGTTAAATTGAGGAGAATGGGTGAGAAATGGGATGTAGAAACTAAGATTGTAATTGGTGCTGATGGTGTTGAGAGTAGAGTTGCTAAAGCATTTGGGATTGATACAACACTTAAGCCCAACGAAATTGAAAGCTGTGTTCAATACTTAATGACAAACATAGATTTCGATCCGAATTACTGCTACTTCTGGTTGGGTAAATCAATCGCACCGGGTGGCTACATCTGGCTTTTTCCCAAGAAAATTGGAGCCAATGTAGGAATTGGCGTAATGCCATCATTAGCAAAAAAATCTCCTAAAGAATATTTAGATGATTTTATTTATGAAAGATTTCCAAATGGTAAGATAGTTGAGCTTGTAGCTGGTGCAGTTCCAGTTTGTGGCGAAATAAAAACAGCTGTTTCAGATAATCTAATGCTTGTTGGAGATGCAGCAAGGCATGCAGATCCAATAACTGGTGGTGGGATTGCCAATGCAATGAAGGCAGGTTATCATGCTGGAAGAGTTGCAGTTGAAGCTGTTAGGAGAAATGATTTTAGTAGGGAATTCCTTAAAAGATACGATGATCTTTGGAAGGAAGATTTTGGCAAAGATTTAGCTAAAAAAAGGAAATTACAGCAAAAACTGATAAAAATGGACGATGAAACCCTTAACAAGATAGCTAGAAGTATACCTAAAGATATTAAGGAATTGAGTGTCAGAGCAATAGTTTTGGAGATTTTTAAGAAGCATCCAAAACTGCTATGGGATCTGAAGGATCTGATACTATGATTTTCAATAAACCATTCATAGTTTTTTGGGAAGTGACAAGAGCTTGCCTTTTAGCATGTAAGCACTGTAGGGCAAAAGCACAAAGAAAACCTCATCCCAACGAACTTAAGCTTGAAGAGTGTTACGACTTGATAGATCAGTTGAAGAAGTGGGATCCTATTTTGATTGTAACAGGTGGAGATCCTCTCATGAGAAGAGATCTCTTCGAAATATTGGAATACGCTGATGGAATGAGAATTGCAATAGCTTTCAGCGGAACTAAGCTTGCTACTGAAGAAAAGCTTAAAAGATTTTACGATTTGGGTATAGCGAGAATTGCTGTAAGTATAGATGGAAGTAATTCAGAAATTCATGATTACTTCAGAGGTAAAACTGGAACTTTCGAGATAAGCATGAAGATTTTGGATATGGCAAGAGAAATAGGTCTCTCAACTCAGATAAATACGACTGTAACAAGATATAATATTCACGATCTACCAAACATAATGAGGATATGTATTGATAAGGAAGTGGATATGTGGGATGTTTTCTTCGTCGTTCCAACGGGAAGAGCTAAAAAAGAGCTAATGCCCTCAGCAAGGGAGTTTGAAGATGTTATGTGCTGGCTCTACGATGTAAGCAGGAGAACTCCTTTAAATGTTAAGAGTTCTGCTGGATGCCATTTCAGAAGGATTGAATTCATGAGAGATAGAGGTATTTACGATATACCTCATGGAAAAACATACTATGAGCTTGTCAAGAGATTGGAAGGGTTTGAGAAGGAGATTGTTGCAGGTAGAAGCATGGCTCTTAAAAGGATTCTGGGGATAACGGATGGAAGGGGGATGCTCTTCATAAGTCATGTTGGTGATGTTTACCCAAGCGGATTCTTGCCTTTAAAAGCGGGAAATGTTAGAGAGAATAGCTTGAAGGAAATTTACAATGAAAGTAAGATATTTCAGGATTTGAAGGATCCAGAAAGGTTAAAGGGTAAGTGTGGAAGATGCCAGTTTAAGCATATTTGCGGTGGAAGTAGGGCAAGAGCTTACGCCATATTTGGAGATTATCTGATGCAGGAGCCGAAGTGCATTTATACACCAAGTTCCTATGATTTTAACTTAAGCAGTGCTTAAAAAATTCTTAATATTTTAATAAAAATACTGCAAAACGTTGTTTATTGCGATTGCGGAAATTATAATATCTATGGCTGGAATGGGTTTTCCAATCTTCAGTAATTCTGTGGATATCCTTAGTGCTAAGTTGTAATCAGATTATGCATCGATCAATTTACTTGTATCGTAGATAATCTTTTCCATTCCGCATCCCTCATCTTCCTGTATCCTTCTAAGGCATCTTCAAAATTTAACTCTTTCAAATACCTCTTAAAACTTCCTCAGATAATCGACTATTGCCTTTCTTACAACTTCACTCCATTTAATCTCACTATGCTTCTTCATATTGACAAGGTTATGTTGGGCATACACATATTTCTGTGAAAAAGTAATATTGATGATGTCAAGTGCAGTATGATTAAATGATAAAGAAAAAATCACTCGAAATTTTACTTGAAAAGTTGAAAGGATTTGAGAATCCAAAGATTGAGCTTGAGCAGTATGTTACTCCTCCATCTTTGGCAAGTGAGATTGTTTTTAATGCCAAGCTTATGGGTGATTTGGAAAATTTAGTTGTTGATTTGGGATGTGGAACTGGTATACTCTCCATAGCTTCCTCACTCTTAAGTGCTGAAGCTGTTGGATTCGATATAGATAGAGATGCTTTGAGAATTGCAAGGGAAAATGCAAGAGCTGTTGATGTTGAAGTTGATTTTGTGCTCTGTAATGTTGAAAGAGTTTATTTAAAGAAATCTTCAAGCAATGTGACAGTAATAATGAATCCCCCATTCGGAATTCAGAAGAGATATGCAGATAGACCATTCATCTTTAAGGCAATGAAGATTGCAAATATAATTTGGACAATTCATTCAGCTGGAAGTGAAAGATTTATTAGAAAAGTTTGCAAGGAAAAAAATTTTGAAATAACTCACTTCTCTAAACTTAAAATACCATTGAGAAAGACTTACTCCTTCCATGAAAAGCCCTATAAGTTTATAGCTGTAGAGATTTACAGATTGGAACGCTACATTTAAATAACTATTATCTACTTGCCTTT
>CAZKQI010000005.1:0-16686 GCA_964554855.1 uncultured archaeon
GCCTTAAGCACATCTCCTCTGAGACCATAATACTTCCAATCTTTTCCAGCTACTTTAATATCTGGAAATCTCCACTTTATTTCCATCAATGCTTGTGCAGACATTTCATAAAATTCTCTTTTGAAGTCTCTTATTCCTGAAAACACCTGTGATAATTGTTCTCTATTACTATACTCCTCAAAATGATTCCAGATAATTTTGTAGAGTTCAATCAATTCTCTACCAATTGAATTCTCTTTAAACGAGTAAATCTCGTATTCTCGTCTAAGTTTTGCATCTTCAACATCTGGTGAAAATATTACATCTAATCCTAAGATGTCTTTAACAATCTCAAAAGTCTTTTCATCTTCGAGATTGGGATAAGCCATTGTCAAGTATTTATAAGTTAGTCTATCAACTGTCCAAACAAATAAAGATTTTTGATTATAGTTTGGAAGAATTTTAACTGTATTATTAATGAAATCATTAATCACACTGATTAGCTTATTGTAATCATAAATATAAGTTCCATCAGTTTTAACATTGGTATCAAAATTATCAACCAATCCCTTTCCTTTAGCTACATCTAAAATTCTAACAGCCTTTTCCAGCATTTTCGCACTTAATTGGTTTAATTTAGCATTTTCTATAATCCATGGTGATATACCTTTTTCTTTCGAAATTTTACAAACTTCAATTATAGCCTTAGAGCTCTTGGCAATCTCCTTGATTTCTTTGAAATAGCTTTTCCATTCTTCTAAGTTACTATAATCAAATGTTACTGCTTCAAATTTTTGATTGCTGATCATATAGAATATTCAAAATTTGAAAGATAAAAATGTTATCTTGAGTAACCAAAATTATTTAACAATTTTATCAAAACCATAATATTTATTGCAATTTTCCTATCTAAAAGACCCAGAGCTAAATCAAGTGTGAGATGTGGTGCAATCTTCAGTAGATCATCTAACCATTCTACGAATACTCTATTTTTAGCTTTGAGTAATTTAAGTTGCATCTTAGCATCAGAGATTCTAAGTCTTTCAACTGAAGATGGAAATACTACAAAAATAGATAGAACATTGTCAAGTTTATTGGAAACATAAACTAACGATTTTCCACCTCTTCCACCCAATCCAGAAGTCATTATTACCCAATCGTAATCTAAAAGCTCCTTCGCAAGTTCCCTTCGCTCACAATATTCGTAAAAGATTGCATCCCTAAGTCTAACTGTATCATTCACAACATACAAAGTTGTATTATCATTTTCAATAATCTTAGCAATTATGTTTGTTCCAGCTCCACCAAAGCCGACAACTGCTATGTCAAAGCTCATAACTTAATCAACTTTAGCTTTTCTCACGAAATATTACTTTTTCTTAAAAGGTAAGCTCAAAATTAAATATGACAAAAGTTAAAATCGAGTTCAGTAGCTTAAAACGTGAAAATTGTAAGAATGCTTAAGAAAATAGATAGGGCATTGCTGATTGGGATGGGTGGTGGTGGGGATATAGTCAGCACATTGGCTGTCGGAGATTTCTTCAAGGAATTTGGTATTGAATGTCTGTACGGCGGAGTTTTATGGGAGAGAATTTCGAGAGATAAAAAGCCAGGACCTCTTTCCATTGAAGAAATAGATGAATGCAAGAGAATCAATGAATGTTTGGCATATATAAATTCGAACTCGAACTACAGAGGTTTAAAGCTTATAGCTTCTCAAGTTTCTGAATTTATGGGAAATGATGTTATTGGAGTTGATATTACAAGAGGAGAGAAGTATTTGACTGAAAGTTTAAAGAGTTTTGTTAAGGATGAGGGTATAGATTTGGTTGTGGGTGTTGATGCGGGTGGTGATTCCTTAGCAAGGGGGAATGAGAGAAATCTTCATAGTCCATTGGCAGATGCAATCGTTTTATCAACTCTCAAAAATTTGAATTCTATTTTAGCTGTAGTTGGATTCGGTAGTGATGGTGAGCTTAACAGAGAAGAACTTGAAATATATTTAAGTGAAATAGCTGGTATGGACGGTGTTTTGGGGGCATCTCTAATAACAAGGGATTTTGCGGAAAAGGTATTAAATTTTGTTGAAAATGTTTACACAACGGCCTCAAAAATACCGATAATTTCATCTCTTGGGTATCATGGTAAATATAAGGTTTGGAATAAGGCTGTAATCGATGTTTCCATACTAAATGCTCTAATATTTTACGTCAGAACAGATATCATCTATAGATTATCTAAACTACCAAAAGCTGTTGAGGGAACTGAGAGTATCTTAGAGGCAAATGAGAAGTTGCATGAGATAGGTATTAAAACTGAGTTGGATTATGAGTTGGATGTGTATGAACGTGAGTTTAAAGGAACTTGAAGAATATCAGAGAAAATTGGCAAGAAAAGTTGTTTTGAAAGATAAGGTAAATTTAGATGATTTGAAATATGTTGCTGGAATAGATCAAGCCTTTCTGGGTAAAAAGGTTATTTCGGCATGTGTTCTTCTAAGCTTTCCAGATTTAAACAAAGTTAGGCAAGGTATTAGGATTGAAGATGTTAAATTTCCCTATATACCCACATTTCTCATGTTTAGAGAGGGAAAGCCTGCAGTAAATGTTGTTAAGGAAGTAGTTGGAAATTTTGATGATGTAGTTCTTATAGTTGATGGGAGTGGTATTGCTCATCCGAGAAAATGTGGTTTGGCAACTTACGTAGCAATAAAAACGGGTTTTCCATCTATAGGTGTTACAAAGAGAAGATTATTTGGAAGGGTTGATGAACCTAAGAATGTTATGGAAGAAAAACCAATCTTTGATAATTCCAAAATAATAGGATTTGCTCTTAAGACATGTAAGAACTGTAAGCCTATTTACATCTCACCCGGAAGCTATTTAACACCAGAGACTGCTTTGAAAATAGTTAAGATGTGTATAAGGAATCATAAGCTACCTGAACCTATAAGATTGGCTCATGAGTTAGCTAATAGGTCAAAAAATAGAAGTTTGGATGACTTCTTCTAAATTTTTTGAAGAACTTCGTCTATCTGTTGCCAAACATCATCTATACTTTTTGTTCCATCTACTCTATATAGAATTCCCCTCTTTTCGTAATATTCTATTAGAGGTGCAGTGTTTTCCATATAAACTTTGAATCTTTGCCTAACAACCTCTTCCTTGTCATCATCTCTTTGATAAAGCTCTCCACCACATTTATCACATTTATTATCTTCCTTTGGAGGAGAATAGATGAGATTGTATACTGCACCACATTTCCTACAAGATCTTCTATAAGAAATTCTCTTAACAACTTCATCTTCTGGAACATCTATGTATATCACAGCATCAATCTTTTTCCCCAATTCTTTAAGCATATCATCCAAAGCCTCTGCTTGATTTATAGTTCTTGGAAATCCATCGAGAAGAAATCCCTTTTCACAGTCGGGCTTTTTTATCCTCTCCTTAACAATTCCTATCACGATTTCATCTGGAACAAGCTCACCCCTTTCCATATACTCCTTAGCCTTTTTACCGAGCTCTGTTCCCTTAGCAACAGCATCTCTCAATATATCTCCCGTAGCTATATGAGGTATACCATACTTCTCAACAATTCTCTTTGCCTGAGTCCCCTTACCCCCTCCTGGTGGGCCAAGCAAAATTATGTTCATAGTCCGAATTCTTTGAAAACGTTTTAAAACTTTTGATTTTTTAGTATCAAATGAATCCTTCAATTATGCTAGAACTTGTTAGAATAGAATCTGGACTGACAAATTGTGTTCATGCAGTAAAAATTACACGATCGGATTTTGATTCTCTTAGAAAGTTAGGATATTCCGTTATAGCTTATCAGTGGTTATTCGATCCAATCACATTATCACCATCAAAAAGAATCTCTTTTTATATATGTAGGGATAGGGAGGAAGCTTTGAATTATCTAAGGAAAATTGAAAAATTGGAGAAAAAAATTACAAAAGAAAATATTAAAAAAATTATAAAAATTGAAGGAAAGCTTTTAGGATATCCCAAATGTTGCATCAAAAAATTTTCAAAATTGAAAGTTGCTGGCAGATCACCTGAAAAGGATATTATAATAGAATGTATTGAGAGAAAAGTATTTTATAGTGTTCTAAAGGGATATCCAGATCCAGAATTGCCCGAAATTGCTTACTCCTTATTTACCACAAACTTCTATCCATGCAAAATTGATTGTGAAAGGGCTGTAGAAATTGGCAAATACCTTACCAAATACGATAAGAGATACAAATATAAAATAGTTTTGAGTGTATTGAATTTGCTACCGCCAGTTTTTGAGATATATAGAAGATTTGAACCGAAGACAGAATTTGGCAAATTGGTACATTCCTTTGTTAGATCTTTACATGAAATAAAATCTAAAGCAGATTGTATAGTTGAGAAGATTATGAGTGATCCTTCAAAGTTTGAAGTTGATTATCTAAACAGTGTTTTAAGCGATATGCATGATTAAACATTTGGAAAAATTTTTATCAGTACAAGTTTAATAATTTGCATGGGATACATGGGTAAAATTTTGAAAGTAAACTTGAGTGAGGAAAGTATTAAGGTGGAGAAAACGGATATGGAAATAGCTAGGAAGTATTTGGGTGGAAAGGGATATGCAGTTAGAATTCTCTACGATTACCTGCAGAGATACAAGAGGGAGGGAATTTCACCTAAGGATATAAATCCATTTGGCGAAGAAAACGTTTTGATATTTGCCACTGGCCCTGCAACTGGTATAAATGGATTTCCAGAGCCTGGAAGGTATCATGTAATGGCATTGAGATCTCCTCTAACAAATTCCATAGCTAGTGCGAACTCTGGTGGTAGATGGGGGCCATTTCTGAAGTTTGCAGGATTTGATATGATTGTTGTTGAAGGTAAATCCGATGAGCCTGTTTACTTGGAAGTTTTAGATGGTGTAGCTGAGATAAAGTCAGCGAAGGAAATTTGGGGTAGAAATGCTTTTGAAACTGACAGAATTTTAAGGGAGAGGGTTGGGAAGAGATGTAGTGTGGCATGTATAGGTCCAGCTGGAGAAAATTTAGTATACTTTGCATGTATAATGAACGATGAGCATAGGGCAGCTGGAAGAACTGGTGTTGGTGCTGTGATGGGTTCAAAGAATCTTAAAGCTATTGTTGTTGGTGGTGAAGAGAGACCACAGCCAGTTAAACCTGATGAATTTGATGAAGTCTCAAAGGAGGCTTTGGAAAAGGTAAAGAACAATCCAGTAACTGGTGAAGGTTTACCGAAATATGGGACGGCAATTCTTGTCAATATAATAAACAATGCTGGAATTCTGCCATTTAAGAACTGGCAAACTGGAGTAAATCCAGATGCCGACAAGATAAGTGGTGAAGCATTGGCTGAAAAATACTTGTTGAAGAACAAGGCTTGCTGGGGTTGTACGATAGGTTGTGGTAGAGTTACTTCTGTGAAATCTGGCTGTTTCCAGATTCTATACAGCGAAGGACCAGAATATGAGTCTGTATGGGCTTTGGGAAATTCTACTGGAGTTGTAAACTTAGAGGCTATAATTAAGGCAAATCATCTATGTGATGAATTGGGTCTTGATACAATATCAATGGGTTCAACTATAGCTTGTGCAATGGAGCTTGCTGAGAGGGGTTATATTCCTGAAGAACTGCTTGAGGGCGTTGATTTGAGGTTTGGAAATGCTACAGCTCTAATTGAAATGATATGGAGGACGGCATACAAAATAGGATTTGGAAAGTACTTGGCTTTGGGTAGCAAGAGGCTGGCAGAAATTTTCAATGCTCCAGAACTTTCCATGAGTGTAAAGGGATTGGAATTACCAGCCTATGATCCGAGAGGTGCAAAGGGAATTGGTTTAAACTATGCGACTGCAAATAGGGGAGGCTGTCATGTAACTGGTTATACAATTTCACCAGAAATATTGGGTATTCCAGAAAAGATTGATCCACTTACAACTGAAGGAAAGGCAGTTTGGGTAAAAACTTTCCAAGACTTTACATGTGTAGTGAATTCAACAGTTAACTGCCTATTCTCTACATTTGCATTGGGTGCTGAAGATTATGCAAAGTTGTTATCAGCTGTAACTGGGTGGGATATGAATGCAAATGATATTATGAAAATTGGAGAGAGAATATACAACCTTGAAAGATTGATAATAAATGAATTTGGATTTGATGGAAAGGATGACACATTACCAAAGAGATTGTTGAGTGAACAGATGCCAGAGGGTCCAGCAAAGGGACATGTTGTTGAGCTTGATAAAATGAAAGAGGAGTATTATAAATTGAGAGGATGGGTAGATGGAAAACCTACTCCAGAAAAGCTGAAAGAACTTGAAATTCCATAAAATTTTTAATTTTTGCGAAATGGCACAATCTTTTTACATAATTCTAAAGATTGTAGGCTTTCATTTTTCTTCCAACATTTTTGGACTTATCGAACGATTTGAAATATAAAAATGGTTGAATGGATTCATTGAAGACATGTCCACTTAACACAGATAGCACCTCAACCGATTGTAATACAACATAAACAGCTTACAGAAAAGATTCCAGTTTCTAATTGAGCAAAATCCTCTGCTTTAGAGAAGAAAACACTGACTTTTCAGAGCATTGATAAGCCAAGTAACTTTATCTATGATAAATTTAGGTTTATTCTCACAATTTTTCCTTGCTTTAACTACAGTTTTATCTATTGTTATTAGTTTTCTTAGCTGAAGGATGTTTGAATGTAGGTTAATATACTAAGTACTTTCATTTCCACTTTAATTCTCTCGAAAATTTTCAACTCCTTTACAATTTCCTTTATAATAATGCATGATTTTAGATATTTATAATTTTATGTAATGTAGATGGGTTGTTATAAAATATAGTAACGGTAAAATACTACGACCGCAACCATTCCGCATGAATTCCTCCAAACTCGCAAGAGTCAAGAGGGGCGAATACGCTTTCAACGAAGACAAACTGAACGACTTCTTGGAGAAGTTAACGAGCACAAACGATAATTAGTCATTGAGTGAAAAAGTCAGAAGAGGTGAGCGTGGTGGATGAGACGCTTCTAAAGGAGATTTACGACGAAGTCAAAAAGATAAGAGAGAAGCTCGAAAGACTCGAAGAGCTAATACTTCCGACGGAAAAAGTTTCCGAAGAAGAGTTGCGAGAAATCAGAAAATTGAAAAGGGAGTCCCTCAGAGGAGAACATGTCGACTGGGATGAACTAAAGAGGGAACTTGATGTTTAAGGTCGCAGTTCACAAAAACGTCGTCAAACAGTTGAAAAATCTTAAGAAAGCTCATCTAAAGAAGTTAGCCTATGTTTTGGAAACTTTAAAGACGAACCCCGTTCCGTGGAGGGAATTCGACATTAGAAAAATCGAAGGCGAAGAAAACACTTATAGAATTAGAATAGGAGACTTTAGACTCGTCTACTTCGTTGACGAGGAGAACAAGATCATTCACGTCATCAAACTAGAAAGAAGAGGTAGAATTTACTAATAAACTATGCCTTCAGCAGGAGAAATGACTTTAAAAGAGTTATCAAACGATTTGAAGTGTTAACGAAGCTTGCTATTGGATATATCCCAAATTTCACTATTCGAAAATATTCTTCTCATCTCTTATCTTTTTAGATATGTTTAAAACGAAACACCACGACAACGACGCTATTATAGTTGTAAGAACATCCATAGCAATAACTAATTAGATCGATTCGTCTATGACTTCAAGAACTTTTCAACTGGTAGTGGAAATTAACGCCTGTAATCTTCTTAAAACTTCTCTCGTCCCAACTCTAACAAAGCGGGAGTTACTTAAATGTTGCTGTTGATGTTCGATTTGAGGAGAAGGAGTTATATGTGTCTTAGATGTTCAACTCATTGTTCGAATATACCAAATCTCAAATAGAGAAATGAAAAATTATTCAACAATAAGACATTGAGATAAACAAAATTTTTTAATCGAATTTTTACCTCACTTCATGCTAAAGTTTGTAATATGGGCTTTGATAACACTTACAGCCGTAACCCTAACTGTAATATCTTCACGAAAGTATGGTGTTGAAATAGCAATAGGAATATTTGCAACTCTAACGGTATTGGCAAACATCTTAGCGAATAAGATTGTTACGGTTGGTAATTTTATAGTTCCGGCTGGAGTGATAGTTTACTCTACAACATTCCTAATAACAGATATAATATGTGAAATGTATGGAAAAGAGGTGGCAAAGAAAGCTGTAATTTGTGGATTTTTAGCAAATATTATTGCCTTAATTTCCATAAACTTGGTGCTCATCTGGGAACCAGCACCTTTCGCTTTAGAAGTATCTGAAGCATTTTCAGTAGCTCTATCACAAACACCGAGAATAGTCATAGCTTCAATTGTTGCTTATCTAATCTCCCAAATTCACGATGTCTACGCATTTCACTTCTGGAAGAAGGTTACAAGAGGAAAACATCTTTGGCTTAGAAACAATGCCTCAACAATTGTATCTCAAGCAATTGATACATCTGTATTCATAACTTTGGCATTCTATGGAAAATTTCCGATAGTGGAAATGATATTTGGTCAATACGTTGTTAAAGTTATAATAGCCTTACTCGATACACCATTCGTTTACGTAGCAAGTAAATTCATGAGAAAAGTCTCTTACGCACAATCGGATTAGTTTTGGCAATCTCATTTAAATAAGCTTCAAAACTCGAATATGAAGGGACAACTTCTTGCAAAAATATTCCAGTCCTTCCAACTTCCCTTCTTCTAGTCAGAACTCTAATTCTTTCCTCAACAATTTCCAAACTAACATCTAAAACTTTTGCAACATAACTTGGTTGTAAATCAAAGACTGAAATCTCTCTGTGTCCTTTCTTTGTGGGAATTATCAATACAAGCCTCTTATCAACTCCAGCAACTCTCTTATTTCTCAAAATATCATCGTAATTTATACAACCTCCAAATTTATAGAAGTCCAATTCGTTTTCCTTCATCTTTACGAGTGGAAAGCTAACAGTCGTATTATCTGTTAAAACAAACTCACCCTTTATTGCATAATTTGGTGTGGCTTGAACAATTCTTCTTTCTACAATTTCAAATCCTTCAAGTGCCAATTCTATTTTGTATGAGGGTATTTGGTATGGTATGAATACATCTATATCGCTATTTTTTCTAACATCTCCTCTTGCAATGGAACCGTAAGCTATTGAATCCATTCCAAATTTTTTCAATTGACTCATTACATCTATAGCTCTCTTTCTCTTCTCCTTCAAAAGTTTCCACTGCTCATCAGTGTATACTATTTCCTCTCCAATCATTGCACAGCTTCCTCAATCCATTCCAAGAATTCTCTCAGTCCTTCCTCAATGACAAAACTGCATATACATGGTACGGAATAGCTGTGTATTTTTTTCACCTCTTCTCTCAATTCTTTAAACTTTTCAGCTTTTGTTTTACAAATTATTGCAAATTCTACACATTCCTCTATCTTACCTTCCCACCAGAACATAGATCTTATTGGAAATATGTTGGCACATGCAATCAGCTTTTTCTCTAAGAGATGTCTTGAAATTTTTCTCGCTTCCTCAAAATCTTTTGCAGTTATGTACACAAATATGAACATGCAATTTCTTCTCATCAGGTATTTTAAATCTTACTTGACTAAAACGACCGGTTGTTTTGATTTTACGACCACATACTTTGCAGCTTTTCCGAGTATAACCTCTTCAACTAAAGACCTTCTCTTCATTCCCAAAACTATCATAATAGCATCAACCTCATCTGCAAATTCAACTATGTCCTCTCCTGGAGCCTTACCCCTTATAAGCAATTTCGTTTCAATTTCCACATTGTAATCTTCAGCTATTCTCTTAGCTTCTTCCAGAATTTTTTCTCCCCTCTCTATATCTTCAATATCTGTCTTATCTCCCCCAAAAAGGGAATGAACGGCATAAACCTTAACCTTTCTAAGTTTTGCCTCCTCAAGAGCAAATTTTAAAGCTCTAAAACTTCTATCTGTTCCATCCAATCCAACTACTATACTCATAGATTTGATAGTGATAAATCAGACAAATACTTTTTGTTGAAAGTTTTATATACCCTTTCTCAAACTTGCGGTATGGCAAAGGAGAAGGAACACATAAATGTTGCTATAATTGGACATGTAGACCATGGAAAGAGTACAATGATAGGAAGATTGCTTTACGAGGCTGGACAGATTCCATCGCACATAATTGAGCAGTACAAAAAGGAGGCTGAGCAGAAGGGTAAAGCCACATTCGAGTTCGCTTGGGTTATGGATAGGCTTAAGGAGGAGAGGGAAAGAGGACTTACAATAGATGTTGCACATAGAAAGATAGAGACAGATAAGTACATGATAACGATTATCGATTGTCCTGGGCATAGAGATTTCATAAAGAACATGATAACGGGAACATCTCAGGCAGATGCAGCTATACTTGTAGTAGATGTTGTGGAGTGTGTACAACCTCAAACTAAGGAGCATGCTCTTTTGGCAAGAACATTGGGCATAAATCAGATAATAGTAGCTATGAACAAGATGGATAGAGTTAACTACGATCAGAAGAAGTATGAGGAGTGTAAGGCTAAGGTTGAAAAGCTCTTAAAGGCAATTGGTTATAAGGTTGAAGAAACTCCTTTCATACCAGTATCGGCCTATTATGGTGACAATGTCTTTAAGAGAAGTGATAAAATGCCTTGGTACGACGGCCCGACAATATTCGAGGCATTTGACTTGTTAAAGCCACCTATGAAGCTAATAGACAAGCCATTGAGAATTCCAGTTCAAGATGTATACTCAATTAAGGGTGTTGGTACAGTTCCAGTTGGTAGAGTTGAGAGTGGAGTTCTAAAAGTTGGTGATACTGTAATCTTTGAGCCACCTGGTATATCTGGTGAAGTTAAGAGTATAGAAATGCACCATGAACCAATTCAAGAGGCTAAACCTGGTGACAACATAGGTTTCAATGTGAGAGGAGTTAGCAGAAAGGATATAAGAAGGGGAGATGTTGCAGGACATCCAGATAAACCTCCAACGGTAGTAAAAGACTTCACAGCTCAGATAATAGTATTACAGCATCCTACAGCTATAACAGTTGGCTATACTCCAGTAGTTCATGCACATACTGCACAGGTTGCATGCAGATTTGTTGAATTGCAGAAGAAAATTGATCCAAAGACTGGGCAGGTGAAGGAGGAGAATCCATCTTTCCTCAAGACTGGTGATGCTGCAGTTGTTAAACTTGAACCTACAAGACCTATGGTAATAGAGAAGGTTAAGGATATTCCACCGCTTGGCAGATTTGCTGTGAGAGACATGGGTATGACTGTGGCTGCAGGAATGGTTATAGATGTGACACCGAGAAAGTAATTTTATTTTTTTGGTGTTTTTATGCCAATTAAAGGTCCAAAAGCAAGAATAAAGTTATCTGGACTCAATCCCAAAGACTTAGATAGAATTTGCCAGCAGATAAAGGAAATTGCAAATAAGACTGGTGTTGCAATAAGCGGACCAATACCTCTACCAACCAAGAGACTTGTAATACCTGTAAGGAAAGCTCCTGATGGTGAAGGAAGTGAAACTTACGATCATTGGGAGATGAGAATTCATAAGAGGTTGATAGACATTGCAGCAGATGAAAGAGCTTTGAGACAGATAATGAGAATTCAAGTGCCTAAGGATGTAAATATCGAAATCGTCTTAGAGAGCTAAATTTAAAATTTCATGCTTCTTAAAGTAACCTTTCTGGGTACAGCTGGTACAATCCCATCTCCAAATCGAAATCCTTCTTCAATTCTAATTCAATTTGAGGGAATCAGATTGCTTTTTGATTGTGGGGAGGGAACTCAGAGGCAGATGATGGTAGCAAAAACGGGATTTAAAATAGATAGCGTTTTCATAACTCATACGCATACAGATCACTTCATAGGTTTATTCGGTTTGATAGAAACCCTCTCCTTAAATGAAAGAACTGAAAAACTTAGAATATTTGTTCCAGAAGAAGATGTTAAATTTGTTACAACTCTGTTCAGAATGTTTGGGTATCAAAATCTTAGATATCCAATTGAGATAAGTGGTTTGAAAGATGGTGATGAAGTAAATTTTGGAAAGTTTAAGATTGTAGCATTTAGGACAGATCATATAATTCCCAGCTTGGGATATGCCTTAATTGAGAGAGATAGACCTGGCAAGTTTGATAGAGCAAAGGCCGAGTCTTTAGGAATTCCTCCCGGTCCTCTTTATTCCAAACTTGTTAGAGGAGAGAGTGTAATTGTTAATGGGAGGATTATTACTCCTGATATGGTCGTTGGGCCAAAAAGGAAGGGAAGGAAAGTTGTTTATACTGGTGATACAAGACCTACAGAAAGAACTGTAGAAATTTCCAAAAATGCTGATTTACTTATACACGATGCATCATTTACTGACGAATTAAAAGATTGGGCAATTCAGACAAAGCATTCAACGGCAAGAGAAGCTGCAGAAATTGCTAGGAAAGCTAATGTTGAATTGCTTATCCTAACACATATAAGTGCAAGATATGCTAAGGATCCAACACCACTTTTGAATGAAGCTAAAGAAGTTTTTGAAAATGTTATGGTTGCAGAGGATCTTATGAGTTTGGAAGTGAAATACAAAGATTAGGTTAGACCCATGCAAAATCTCTCAAACTTCTCATGCTCAAGTAAATCCTTAGAATCTCCTTCAAATATAACTTTTCCGCTTATAAGCATGTAAGCTCTGTCACTTATCTCCAAAGCTCTCTTAGCATTCTGCTCTACCAGAATAACTGTTAACTTTAAAGAATCTCTCAGGTCGATTATCTTCTGAAAAACAATTTCAGCAAGCTTCGGTGAAAGCTGGGCTGTAGGTTCGTCAAGCATTATTATCTTGGCATTCTTTACTAAAGCCATTGCAATTGCCAAGAATTGTCTCTCTCCACCGCTCAGTGTCCCAGCCTTTCTATTTGTGTAATATTTTAGCTCTGGAAAGAATTCTAAAGCCGTATTTATTCTTTCCTCAAGTTCTTCTTTATCGAGTATGTAACCAGCAATCTTGAGATTTTCCATAACTGTCAAATTGACAAAAACGTTTTCTATTTGAGGTAGATAAGCCAATCCCAACTTAGCCTTTTCGTGTGGAGGAATTCTTGTTATATCATTTCCGTTCATCTTCACACTACCTGAATATATCGTTGCAAGCCCAAATATGGCTTTGAGAAGTGTTGACTTACCCGATCCGTTTGGCCCTACTATCGTTGTAATCTTATTTTTTGGCATCTTCGCATTGACATCAAATAGAACATGTAACTCCTTGTATCCAGCATTTAAATTATTGACCTCTATCATTTCAGCCACCTCTCAAGTAAACTTCTACAACCTTCGGATCGTTCAATACCTCCTCTGGCAATCCCTTTGAAATTACCTGACCATTTGCCATAACGTAAACGAAATCGACATAGCCCATAACAATGTCAAGTCTATGCTCTACGATTAGAAAAGTTATCCCCCTCTTTCTCAACTCTACGAATCTGTCGAGAATTTCATGTGCTAAAGCTGGTGCAACACCAGCTACGGGTTCATCTGTGATTATCATCTTTGGATTTGTCATCAAAGCCCTTCCCACTTCCAACAACTTTAGCTGACCTCCACTTAGTTTATATGCCTCTCTGTCCCACAAATGATCAATTTTTAGAAATTCTAATATCTTAAATGCCTTTTCAACAAATTCATCCTCTTGCTCTAGCCATGTTGAATATCTCAATGCATTCAAAACTTTTTCTCCCCTATGAACGTTTGCTATGAGCAAATTTTCAAGTACTGTCATTTTCTTGAGCGGTTGTGGTGTTTGAAAAGTTCTAACTATTCCATGCTTATATACTTTGTTTGGCGATAATCCAGTTATATCTTTATCTTCAAAATAAACTTTACCTTCATCTGGTTTGTAAAAACCACATACAGTATTTATAAAAGTAGTTTTACCCGATCCATTTGGCCCTATTATAAGAGTAAGAGTTTCTCTTTCAACATCTATATCTACTCTGTTTAAAGCTTTCAAACCATCAAAAAATTTAGAAAGGGATTTAGTTCTTAAGATTTTCATCGTTTCCTTATGGCATAGGCAATTGCAATCAATCCAGCTATTGCAAACACAGCTTCAAATCCTGGTGATGGTGTTGCTGTAGTTACTGGTGTTGTCGGTGTTGCTGTTACTGGTGGCACTGGCTTATGATACCATTCTATTGTTTTAGTTTCGAATTTCCATACTCCAGCGGTATCCCATTCACAATTTTCATTCACGTACCATATTGCATAATCACCACTTGCTCTATCATTCCACTCGTTTAGAGTTATGTATCCACTCACTGGATAAACACCGTATTCTCCCTTACTGTACTTTTCAGTAATTACTGGAATTGTTTCAGCCATTACATCTGGATCATAACTTCCAGTCTTATTCACAGTTTCAATGTAGCTCAGAACTAAGACCCAAGCTGCATCGTAAGCATTTAAGGCATACTGATATGGAAATTCTCCAAATCCCTTTTCCCTGTATTTACTTTCAAGCTCTGCATAAGATTTACCTTTCGATTCGAACAATGTCGAGTATGTTCCAATCCCTATAACTTTATCACATACTTCCCCAACTCTGCCACTCTTAGCATTTCCATCACAACCGAACCATACAACATTGAAAAGAACTGAATCAGGCTTAGCTTGTGCTATCATTGTATAAACTTCTTCATAGCTAAATGTTACTATTGCAACCTCTTCAGTGCTGTAAGTCTTTAACAAATCATTCAAATCGCTCTCCATAGTTGCTATGTACGGTGTGAAATCGGCAGGTGGTGGGTCTGGATACTCTATAGCATCCTTAATCTCTATACCAGCATTTTCAAGCTTTGGCTTAATTGTTTCATACAAACCTTTACCCCATGCATTTCCTATATAGGTTATAATTACTGCCTTTATCCCCACATCCTTCAATTCGCTTGCAATTGCATCTGTTTGCAAATCATCAGTTCCAACAAACCTGAATATGTACTTCTTCTCCTCAGGAGTTGTAAATCCTATTATACTTGGTAGAGCTGTTGACGAAGGTGATATTATTACTATCTTGTTTGCAGTAACGAAATCCTTTATGTTCGCAACTTCTCCACTACCCATTGGACCAATAATTAGGTTTATACCCCTACCATACAAGGCCTGAACTTTTTCAAGTGTAACCTTTGGATCTACTCTAGTATCTTCAACATAGAACTTGACATAATATGGTAACCCCTTTTCTTCCAAGTATTTGTTTATATCTTCCTCAGCTATTGTCAATGTGTTCTTTATGTCCGTTCCATACGTTGTCAATGGCCCAGACAAATCAACAAGAACTCCTATCGAAATCTTTTGAGCAATGGCTGTTGGCATCAGCAGCATGAGTATTGCTAACATTAACCAAATTTTCCTCATGATTGTGCATTACTAATATCCAATTTATAAACTTTTTGAAAGTACAATATTTTACCATCATAAGTTACGACCCCTTCTACCTATTAGAGCGGAGATTAGCAAAACAAGTGTTGCTACAATTGTAATTGAAGAACCAATTGGTAGATCGAATACATAGCTAACAAAAAACCCCATCACAGCTGAAAAACTTGCAATAGTCATAGCCATGAGCAGTTGACTCTTTGCTGTATCTGCAATAAGAAGCGAAGACGCAACTGGGATGTAAAGTAATGCAAATATCAGAAATCCTCCTGTTATTCTCAATGTTAGGGCTATTGCTACACCCATGAACGCAAGAATGGTAAGCGTATGTAAGTAAACATCGATCCCTTCCGCTTCCGCAAGTTCTTTATCGAAGATTATGCTGTCTATCTGAACCTTAAACGCCTTGAGGTAGAATGCAAAAGCCGTTAAAACTAATGAGAGCATGATTAGCTTTTGGACGTCAACGGCAAGTAAGCTCCCCCAAAGAACCATCGAAAGCGTAGTAGTTGCTAAAACCCTCGTATTGGATAGATAAATTGCTATGAGCGCTATTGCCGAGAAGAATGAGAAAAGGGAAAGTGTAAGCACCTCTTTTAGGTGTATTCTAGGCAAAATGACACCAAGAAGGATTGCCGAAGTTACAGCTAAAACCATTCCCGAGTATGTTGGATCAACTCTCAAAACCAGCCCTATCGATGCCCCTGCTAAAGCTGCATGAGCCACACAAAAGCTGAGAGTTGTTATTTTGAACTTCTCAGCATAGTAACCGACTGAAGCAATCAGAATACTGCTCAATATAGCCGATAAGATGGATTCAAGAAATATCAACGATCCGTCCCTCCTCCATCCTTATAACTCCGTCCGCAATCTCCCTGATTGAGGAAGTATTGTGGGAAACAACCACGACAAGCCTATCCCTGTAACCTTCGAGAATCTCGCACAACGCATCTTTTGACTCAGTGTCGAGGCTCGAGAACGGTTCATCAAGTAGAAGTACTTCGGGATCTCTTGCTAGAGCTCTTATTATCATGATCTTCTGCTGCTGACCGCCGCTCAACTTACCGAAGGGCTTTTCTAGGAGATCTAAAGCGTTCAACTTCTTTGCAAGTTCTGTAACATTGCTTAGTCCATTTCTGTTGAAAACGAGGCCGAGCTTTATGACATCCATACCCGTGTAAGCTTCGGTTGGAGGTTTCATGAAATCCTGCGGAA
>CAZKQI010000005.1:16786-39481 GCA_964554855.1 uncultured archaeon
TCCAAGTTCAGTTCCACTCTGCAAGTTGTCTATTACGAGTTTTGATCCCTTTCCCTTCTCTATTATCTCCTCGTACTTCTTAGCAGAAACCATTTCCGGTGGGGGATAAGTTGCCAAAACCTTGAAACCCAAGAACTTCACAAAGCTCTCTTGCCACTGCATGCACACGACTGGTGTATTCACAAATCCGTGCTCTTTGGCAAACTCTTTCAAGTACGATTCAGTTTTGTTTATCGATTCCAAGCACTTTTCAAGGTTTACGTCGTAGCCAAATTTTTCCAATTCTTCTGCAATCGTTATGTATTTTTCCCTTAGGAGTTGTGGAGTGTTCCAAGGTCCCGGAACCTTTAAAACCGTTATATTCTTTCCAGAGGTCTTAACAAGCTCATCTACCCATGGCTCAATTCCGTGACAGATTATTAAATCAGCTTCTCTAACCTTTTCGACATCGCTCGGTTTTATATCGTAATGTGCTGGACAAACGGTTGGAGGGGCTATGACTTCGCACTTCTCCCCAGTTAAATCCTCAACTATACTTGCTAGTACTGTTGTTGTGCAAACAATCTTAGCATCGGAGCATCCAGCTAATATTATCAATGCTAATAAAAGTAACAATAATCTTCTCCAAGACATGTATGAATTATGTCGAAATTGTTATTTATATCTTGCTTTTTAAGACAATATATGAATATAGATGAGAAGCTGTTAAAAATACCAAATATAGATTTGGATTATTTTAATAAGTTACTCAAGGAATCTCTTAACGGAATTAGGGTTTACAGCGTGTTGATGTCCTCATTAGAATTGGGAGTCTTCGATGCCCTGAAAGTCCCAAAAGGGATAGATGAGCTTTCAAAAGAGCTTAAATGCGATAAAAAGCTACTACTCTTGTTGTGCAAGATTCTTTGCAAACTTAAGCTGTTATCTGAGGTGGACGGTAAGTTCGTAAACACCAAATTGAGTATGGAGCTACTCACAAGCGATTCTTTTTACTCTCAGAAGGTTTTCATGGAGTGTACAAGGATAACTGTAGATTTGTGGATGGATCTGACAAACATTCTGAAAAAGGGAGCAATCAAGCGAAAACCGGACAAGTTTTTCGCAGAAAAAGTTATTCATTCGCTTGCACAGCGTTCACTGCTTGGAGAGATTCAGAAAACTGTCGAAATAGTTTCAGGTCTTCAAGAGTTTAAAAAAGCAAGAAGACTCCTCGATCTTGGAGGTGGACATGGTTTGTATGCTATAGCGTTTGCGAAGCTCAATCCAGAGTTAGAGGCTTACGTGTTTGACCTACCTCCAGTAGTTGAGAAAACTAAAGAATATATAGAAAAGTTCGGGTGCGACAGGGTTAAAGTCATAGCTGGAAACTTCTTTAGCGATGATATTGGGGAAAATTACGATATTGTATTTTCATCTTACAATCCTGGAGGAAAAAATCCCTACCTCATTTCGAAGATATACTCAAGCTTAAACGAGGGAGGAATTTACATAAACAAGCAGGTTTTTAGAGATGACAAAGAAATTTCTCTGCTCGATTTGGAGTGGAATCTCTGGAATTTTGAAGGAATCGAGAAAGATATTAAGATTTACACTTTTAAAAACGATCTAAGCTTTAAAGAATACTTAAACAAACTCGAAGAAGTGGGATTCAAAGTTCAGAATGTCGTACATTTAGATGAAGAGATGGGAACAAAGATAATTATTGCAAAGAAGGTTTGTAAAGGTTCGATTGAGCAGATATTCTTTTAGATTAGTTTTTAAATCCTCATAAACTAAATCTGTTGTATTTGGTATTACAACAATTTTAGCTACTAAGTCTAAAAAAGTTTATAACTCGTTTGATTTTGGTTGGCACATGGCCGTGATAGAGGGGGCTGTGATATATTCTAATCTAATTGTCCTATTGGCTATGGGTCTTACGCTAACTTATATAACTACGTCAGTTCCAAACTTTGCACAAGGATCTTTTGCCGTTTTTGGATCTTACATTGCTCTAACATTCTTAAGATTTTTCAATCTTCATCCTTATCAATCCATTCCATTGGGCTTTATATTCGGAGGTCTATTGGGTATTTTAACTTACGTTGCAATACTAAAACCACTGATAAAAAAGGGAGCTACTATAGTTGCATTAATGATAGCTACTTTAGCATGGGATCTAATTTTATTGGGTTTTTTGGGTGCATATTCCGATTATCTAACATATTCGACTGGAAAACCTGCAAAAAAATATATATTTACATATTTAGACTTTCATATTTATAATATTTCGGCAATATTAATAGTTTCTACATTGGTCATACTTTTAACATTGATAGGATTATTCTTTCTCCTATACAAGACTAAGTTTGGAATTGCTCTGAGAGCTTCAATGGAAAATCCTGATCTGGCTGAGATAATGGGTATAAATGTCGAGCATACAAGGTTGTTCTCTTGGTTTTTATCTGGAGCATTGTCTGGTATGGCTGGTTGCTTGCTACCTTTCAAGCAGGAAATAGTTCCAGCAACTGGTGCAATAATAATTGTTTCAATATTTGCAGCAAGTATAGTTGGAGGTTTAAGCAGTATAGTTGGAGCATTACTTGGTGGATACATTGTTGGACTTTCGGAAAGTCTTGTAACGTATGCATTATCACTTATATTTGGAACGGGTATACTCGTTTACAGTAAAGTCGTGTCCTTGATAATACTTGTTATAACTTTGCTATTAATTCCTAAAGGTTTGGTTAGTGTGAAGTGGAGAAAGGTGATCAAATGGCGTGGGAGCATATCTTAACAGAAATATTTCTTTGGTTTGGACTTTATTCAATAGTTGCCATAAGCTTGAACATCGAATATGGTTATGCTGGAATTCCGAACTTTGGAAGGGCTTTGGCTGTTCTAATGGGTGCTATAGCCGTGGGTGGTATAACGAACAGATTGCTGATTGCAATGTTTGGAATTTCTGGAAACTTTGCAGTGGCAAGTGGTATTGTTAAGACTGAGGTTAACGAAATAATTTCAAGCGATCCATACTTCGGGATAGGATTGATCATTTTATCGATTGTAATAGCTGGAATTTTGGGTTACATAACTGGTGCAATTTTCATATTGCCAAGTGCCAAGCTTTCTGAGGATTATTTGGCCATAACTCTACTTGCGATAAGTGAAGTTACATTTATGGTAAGCTATTATAATCCAGACATAATAGGGGGATATTATGGCGTTTCAACACCAGATGTACTGGCATTTGTTCCGGGAGTTTACAGAGTTTACATTTTTACACTCATAATTCTTTTCACATTAGTTGTAACATATCTATTTGCTGAAAAACTTCTGAATACACCATATGGAAGAATATTGAGAGCTATGAGGGAAAATGAGAGTGTAGTTAAATCATATGGAAGAGATATAATGGTCTTGAGAGTAAAGACAGTTGCAATAGGTTCAGCCATTGCTTCTATATCTGGTGCCCTCTATTCAATGTATACAGCTAATGTTATAGCAAGTTCTTTCAGCAGAGTTGAATGGACATTTTATCCCTTTTTAATGATTCTCTTAGGTGGTCTTGGAAATAACAGAGGTGTTTTATCTGGTGTTTTTGCTTTTGTTGTTGCAAAGGTTATGCTCACAACGTATAAGTATGAAATAAAGAGTACATTGCATCTTCCCTTTGAAGCTGTTTGGTTGGAATACGTTTTGTTTGGTATAGTAGCAATCTTAATATTATACTACAAGCCCGAAGGTTTGATAAAGGAAAAACCAATAATTACAAAGCCCATAAGGACAAGAATGAAGTGAGTGTTGGAAAAAATATTATATGCAAGACAACATCAGCGAGATCATGAAGGTAAGAGATGTTATGACAAAGAATGTTATCTATGTAGAATTGCCAAATACAAGAGATAAAGTGCTTGAAGTTTTGAAAAATCATAAGATTTCTGCGGTTCCAGTCCTTAAGAGTGGTAAATTGGTTGGAATAGTTACAATTAAGGACTTATTGAAGAAGGTTGAAGAAGATCAGTTAGCTTTGTTAATGACAGAAAATCCCATTACTGTAAAACCAAGCGATTCTATTAAAAAAGTTGTAGAAATATTCCTCAAAAATCCTTTTAGAAGACTTCCAGTTGTTGAGAGAGGTAAGCTTGTCGGATTTTTAACTGTGAGGGATCTAATAAAGAAGATTGCTGAGATGGAAATAGAAAAACATGTAAAGGATTACATGTGTCATCAGGTTGTATGTGTATGGGATAGAACACCTTTAAACGTTTGTGGGGAAATAATGAGATTGAGCTCATCAGAATTGTGTCCAGTTTTAGACTCTAATGCTAAACTTGTTGGTTTGGTTGATGAGAAAATAATGCTTACCGAAAGCCTAATTGAAGAATTTATAGAAAAAACCCAGTATTCATCTTCAAGTGATATAGATGATGCTTGGAGTTGGGATGGTATAAGGGATCATGTAATAAAGTTCTTTGAAATAAGCGTATTGAAACTTCCGAAGAAGGCTGTTAAAAACTTCATGAAGAATCCAGCTTATGTCTATCCTCAAACTTCCGTTTCTAAATGTGCGAGGGAGATGATTAGGAACGATATAGATCACATACCTGTTTTAGATGCTATGGATAGGATATGTGGTATAGTTAAGGATAAGGGATTGATCAAAGTTCTCCAAGAGATATGATGTTTGCTGGAGTAGGACCAGCTCTAATAGATTACATCCATTTGATTGATGAATATCCGAAGAGGGGAGGACATGCGGTAGTTAAAAAATCCTTCAGATATCCCGGAGGTGCTGGAGCTAATGTTGTATATGGTTTGAGCTATTACGGAGTGAAATGCTCATTTTATTCAGCTGTTGGAAATGATGAAGATGCAGAATTTTTCAAAAGAAGTATGGAAAAAGTTCTGTTGAAGTTATACATCACTCATGAGAGAACTGGAAGAGTTGATATTTATGTAGATGGAGAGGGGGAAAGAACTTTCTTCGTTCATCCAAACGCCTCTGGAATTTTGAGAATAGAAATGAGTGATTCTGATTTTAAGGTAAACGATTATTTCTACTTAGATCCTTTTCCTTCCAAAGATAGCTTGAAATTTCATAAATTTGTTGCTAAGAATGCCAAGAATTTTGGAAAGAAAGTAATTTTGAGTATGAGTTATCCCTATGTATCCTTAGGATTTGAAAGGCTGAAGAGTTTACTGAAATACTGTGATATTGTTTTCAGTTCCAAAGAGGAGTTCGATTTGCTGAATATCGAAGTTGAAGACATATTAAATTATGTTGACATCTTCGTCCTTACACTAGGTAAGGACGGAGCTAAGGCATTTACAGATGAGAAAGATTATTATCATCCAGCTTTTAAAGTTAAGGCTGTAGATACCACTGGTGCTGGAGATTCTTTTGCAGTTGGCTTTCTTTACTGCTATCTTAAAGGATACGATTTGGAAAAATGCCTGAAAATAGGAAATTTCGTTGCAAGTTACAATATTCAAAATTATGGTGCAAGGAACTTTCCACCGCTACATGATATTAAAAGTTGCATATGTTAAAATAGCAAATATATATGAATGTTTTAATCCCAAGAGAGGATTTCCCTCTCCAATCTGGCCCGCAACAATACCAGATAATATACTGACGATTAAAGAAATCTGAAAGAAGGTGTTTTTAAGTTCTTCAACATTCATAGAGATTGCTACTTCTCCAAATCTACCGCTTACATTTGCAAAAGGCTGGAAGAAGTTTGTTATTACCATGTATGCTGTGACTAAAAATATTGCTATGCACATGTAAATTATTACTATATATAGAAATGTTCCACTTCTCATTCTCTTCTTGAATGAAACTTCTGAATCTGCATACCTTGCAACTATATGGAATGCATCCTTTATAGTAGGAGCAGTTTCCAAAGCCTTTACAACAGCTGGCACTATTTTCGAAAGAATTTCACTCTTCACTCTCAAACCGAATCTAATGAATGCTCTTGGAATTAGTATCCCCCATTCTATTTCCCTCTTCATCCTTACTATCTCTCTTGTCAATAAACCCATTTCTGTCTGTGAAAGAACTTTTAAGCCATCGAGTATTGTCAATCCAGCTTCGTTGAGCATTGCCAACTCTGAAAACATGTCTGGAATTCTCTCCTCGAATTTTCTCAACAATCTTTCCTTCATTTCAGATATAAATATGAGAGGTATGGCAAATACTGAGAGTGTTAGGAGAATTGTATGCTCAATCTTCAGGAAATTGTGAGCTATTAGGAATACTATCAGTGAAGCCATGGATATGTGAATTATGACAATTCTAAGCTCAATTCTGTATATATCTTCTATGAAGGGATACAATAAAATCTTTAATATTTTCTTTTTAAGTCTTTTAAAATTGTCGATGGAATAAGATTTTCTGAATTCATCTATTACGTTGGCCTTTATCAATTCAAATCTTCTTTCAAATTCTTCAAGCTTGACCTTTGGAAGAGGTAATGAAGATCTTATTAGATAAACAAACATTACAGTTGCAACTGGTAGAGCAAAAATTATTGCAATCTTGTAAATTTCTAAAAATTGAGTTCCTACAAGTCTCATTACAGCCAGAACTATCAGAAGGAATAGAGGTAATACCATGAAAATTGATATGTACACTTCTGCCATCATTCCCAAGAAATCTATAAACATTTCGAAGACCCTTTCCCTCTCCTCAACTAACTCTTCCGACTTTCTCCTCAGAAAATCAGATAACCTACCACCACCTTCCAAGATGAATATCATGTTATCCAAGAAAGATGAAAGCTGTGGGGAGGGAGTTGTATCTCTAACAAATCTCATACCTTCGTATATATTCTTCTTGAAAACCTCAATCATTTCCATTATTACAATAAATTCTCTGCTCAACTCTCCGAAGATATGCTTCGATTTAGCAATTGTCTTTACTATTTCATTGATCGATAATCCTCCAACAGCCATTCCGTACATCATGTTTATTGCATGAGGTAGGTATAGTTCGATCTCACTTCTCCTCCTCTTCGAAACAAAGAAAGGATACGATAGTATGGCATATTTTGTAGTTTTATAAGCTATGAATCCAAAAAGAACAATGATGAATATAAAATAAATGTATTTGAGTTTATGAAAATTCATTATGACAAATGTGTAAAATGGTGTATATCTTGCAATGTAAATCATAAATTCTGGTGGCACCATTAAGGCAATCAGAAATCCGATTGAAATTCCAATAAAGAATGACAAAATGGAATAGAAATCTGCTATTGCAAAAAGTTCTTGAGTTGTAAGAGGAATTCTTGCAGAAATCAATGCCTTTTCAACCTCTTTAAACTTTTCTCTACTTCTAAATACTTTTCTTGTCCACTTCCTTACAAAAACTTTTGGATAATATATTCTTACAACTTCAATCATTTCAGCACCTCTAAAGCCTTCTCAGGATTTCTGTAATACATGTGAATGTACTTCGTAACTTCTCTGTATTCTCTTATTCCTCTCTTGTACATCAATTCCAAAAATTCCTTTCTCTTTCTTAGCTCCTCCACAACATCTATCAAATCAACACCTTGTATTATTGCAATTTTTTCAAGCTTTTTTGAATCTGAAAGCTGAATGTATTCATCACTTGAAGGATCCCACTGAAATATCTTGTTTATCAGAAGCTCTTTACTTTCAGGTTCTATACCTACAATTTCTACAATTTCCCTAATTCTTCTCTTTCTAGTTCCTCTGTATGTCCACATGAACTGAACTGCTACAGAATCGAGGAATTGAATCATTACTCTTGGAACGTTCAATGGAGGGTTTTCAAGTCTATATATGAGTTGATTGACATCTCCAGCATGAAATGTTGCATAGCCAGCATGACCAGTAGACATCGCTTGGAATAGTGTCATTGCCTCCTTTCCCCTAACTTCTCCAACTACAATGTAATCGGGTCTTTGCCTTAAAGATGCTTTCAGCAAATCGTACATATCTATTTCTTGACCTTCAATACCAGTTCTAGTAACCTCTGCAATCCAGTTTTCATGATAGAGCTGAATTTCTCTTGTATCCTCTATTGAAACAACTTTTGCCTCGGGAGGTAGGAACATTAGGAGTGCATTGAGAGTTGTTGTTTTACCAGCTGCAGTCTCACCTATAACCATTACATTCATCTTATTCTCTATCAGTAACCAGTAATAAGCTAAGAGACCTGCATTGAATGTTCCGTAATGTATTAGGTCTATAGGTGTAAAGGGTTCTGTTCTGAATCTTCTAATTGTAAAAGAACTTCCTCTTGTGGATATCTCTGTTCCGTAAGTAATCTGAATTCTGCTACCATCTGGTAAAGTTGCATCCACAAGTGGATTGGCATAAGATACATGCTTTCCACTTTTTTGTCCTAAGAGCAAAACGAGACTATCTAACTCTTCCCTACTGAAAGATATGTTTGTTTTCATACTTCCATGTTTCCTGTGAAAGACGTAAACTGGTATATTGTAACCATCACATGAAATATCTTCTAAATTTGGATCTAAGAGAAATGCTTCCACTGCACCATAACCAAAGAAATCTCTCATTAGATAGTAAATTAACTTCATAGTTAAATCAGATTTTATTCTTAAACCGTAATCATCTAAAATTTCTCTTAAAACTGAAATTACTACTCCCATCTTTTCCTCATCGCTAAGTTCTATCTCTCTCAAAACAACTTTTTTCCTCAAATCATCAAATATCAAGCTTATAAGCTCAAGTTCGTTTCTTGCAAGAGGTGGCTCAATTATGTAGTAAATCTTCTCAAGTGTTTCAATATTTTTTCTTATTTGAATTAGAAGGAATTCTGGTATTAACCAGTATTCTTCTATAATTTCATAACCCTCTGGTATATTTGCATCAATCAAGGGCTTATCTATTTTTGCTCTCTCATAAATTTCAATCAGTTTCATGTAGTGAAGTGGAATCATCGAAATATTTTCGAATTGATAAATCAAAAGTCTTTCGAAAATGTTTTTAAATATCCATATCAGTTCTTTCGATGAAAGAAATATTGAAAAAAGCTAAGGAACTTGCAGAAAGAGTAAAGAAGGAAGAATTTGTTAGAATAATTACACACATAGATGCCGATGGCATAACTTCTGGTGCCATAGCCCTTGAAAGCTTAAGAAGGGCTGGAATTGAATGCGATATTGAGTTTGTAAAGAATTTGAGCCCAGATATTATAGAAAAGTATTCTAATGAATTCGTTTGGTTTACAGATTTGGGTAGTGGGAGTATAAGGGATATAGTCAATTTGGGAGTAAGATGTATAATTACCGATCATCATATACCAAATGGTCATTTCAGGTATCAGCTCAATCCTCATGATTTTGGTTACGATGGTAGCTACGATTTAAGTGGATCTGGCACTACATATTTGGTAGCAAAATTTCTTTCACCATTCAACCATTCCGATTTAATTCAACTGGCTATAGTTGGAGCTGTTGGAGATTTGCAGGATTCGAAAGAGTGTAGATTGATTGGTCTCAATAGATATTTGGTGGAAGAAGGGGTTAAACACGGATTCTTAAGAGCTGAAAGAGATTTGAGATTCTTTGGAAAGCAAACAAAACCCGTTTTCAAAATGCTCGAATACAACTACGATCCATATATCATTGGAATAAGTGGAAATGAAAGAGGAGCTATAGATTTAATGAAAAGGTTGGGTATTCCTTTAAAGGAGGAGAATTGGAGAAGATGGATAGATTTGAATTTGTATGAAAAAAGAGCAATCATATCGGAACTTGTAAAAATTTGTATAATGAATAAATATCCTATTAATGTTATAAAAAGAATTGTGGGGGAGTGTTACATTTTATTAAAGCAAAAAGAGGGAACTGAATTGAGAGATGCTATGGAGTTTTCAACACTCCTAAACGCTACTGCAAGATATGATCATGCAGAGATTGGTTTGAGAGTTTGTCTTGGTATCTTAAATTTTTGCGATGAATTTGCCTTCAAAAAAGCTAGAAAGCTCCTCCAAAAGCATAGAAAGAATCTTTCTGAAGGTTTAAGAATTGCTCTGGATAGATTGGAGGATTATGGTAATGTACAGTTTTTCCATGCAAGAGATGAAATAATTGATACAATTGTTGGAATTGTTGCTGGAATGTGTTACTGCAGAGCGGATTTGAACAAACCAATAGTTGCATTTGCCAACTGCGATGAAGGTGTTAAAGTTTCTGCAAGAGCAACTCAAAGACTCGTAGATTTGGGTTTGAATTTGGCTGAAGCAATGAGAAAGGCATGTGAAAAAGTGGGAGGGGAGGGGGGAGGGCATAAAATTGCTGCCGGTGCTGTTATTCCAAAGGGAAAGGAGTGGGAATTTTTAGAGGAATTTAGTAGGATTGTTGGAGAGCAGATTAAAGTTCAACCCTTACGTTCACGAACATAGGCCCTCTAATATCGATCTTTCCTCCCTTAGATGCAATGTATCTAACAATGTTATCCTGAATTGAAACATTTACATCTCCCGGGCCTTCAACAACCCTAACTCTTACAATTCCTCCCTCCCCTCTCGCAACCATCTCTTCAACTTTTTTACCGACATAGTACGAGAAGGAGTCAATGTATCTTATTCCAGTTGGAACACCATTCTCAAAGAATTCTTTGAACTTTTGATCTCTCGGAATTCCATAAATACTGTTGTTGTAAACAACAATTTCGTTGGCATAAGCGGGGCCACAAAGCTTCGTATTTTCTTCTATCTCATAAATGTAAACTTTAAATTTTTTCCCGTAAAGCTCACCTTCGAAAGCCAAAAACTCACAGGGACTTTCAGTGTTTGCATATCTATCTGCTGTTTCTATAACGGCATTGGCCACACTCATTCCTACGGCAGTTTTGGGTGTTTCTCTCACTTTTATAGCCTTTGCAATATCCAAATCGCTCAGATTTACTTCCTGAACATGAACCATCTTCCTTACATCCGTATATCCATACAGAATCATTGCAAGCCTCTCAACACCTAAACCCAAGTTCAATACGGGATAACCTATATCGTAGTGGCATAGTGCGGTTGGAGAGTAAATACCAAATGTTGCAATTTCTACCCAGCCTACCTTAGGATGATATGCAAACACTTCAGTTTGAGTTTTAGGAATGTAATACTTACTTCTCTTCTCATCCAACTTAAACTTAAATTTTTCAAAGCCGAAATGATTTAGCAAAGCTGTAGCAATAGCTTTACCATCTTCAACACTTACATCTTCATCAACAAAAACACAACTTGCTGAAAAATAACTGTAAAGTCTTACAGGACTCTCTTTTTGCTCTCTCCTGAAGCATCTATCTATACTGAAGAGTTTAATTGGAAGTGGCATCTTATCTATTATTTTGCTCAGTGTTATGAACCATCCAGTTGTCATATGGCTTCTTAAAGTTAAATTTGTTGGTTCAGGTTTAAGCTCCTTAAATTCTGGAAATAGATCTATGACTTTTACAGCTTTTGCATCATCTATATTCAATACTCTTGCAATTTCAAACGATAGGTCATCTCCATCGATCTTACCCTTTTTATAGCTGTGAAATGTAATTCTTAAAGCTTCAACTTCCTTCTCACTCAAATCTCTACCAATAATTCTTTCAATTTCTCCAATCTTTTCAGATGATATCCCAATGTTTGGCTTTGGTAGTGTTGCCAGGTAGAAGCATCTATCCAAAACTGTTAAAGCTTCTTTACCAAACTGCTTTTTGACATGAACATCTTCAACTATTATTGGATTTATAACTTCTCTAAATCCCAAAGAGAGATAAGCCTTTCTCAACTCCTGAATTGTCTTAAATACGGGATGTTCCAATCCGTAATCAAACTGATAGAGAGGAAACCTTTCATTTAGATTTTTTTTCCCTAAAATCTCTCTACTACTTAACCAAGCTGACTCAAAATCCTCTTCTACTCTCCTAATCCAGTCCTTTGGATCAAATCTCATAGGATCTCACCAGTTGAAGTGCAAAGCTTAGAATTTTGTTTTCCTCAAAGTAATTGCCCATTACTTGCAATCCAACTGGCAAACCTTTGACAAATCCAATGGGCATTGATAAAGCAGGAATTCCAGCCAAATTTACTGGAACTGTATTAACATCCATTTTGTACATGGTTAGAGGATCTTGAATCTCACCAATTTTGAAAGCTGGCGTTGGCATTGTAGGTGAAATTAGTAGATCGCAATACTTGAAAGCTCTCTGAAAATCGTTTTTAACGAGAGTTCTAACCCTCAAAGCTTTTAAATAGTATCTACCGTAATATCCAGCTGAAAGTGCATATGTTCCGAGCATTATTCTCCTCTTAACCTCTTCACCAAATCCTTCAGCTCTAACTTTCGAGAAATATTTTGTCCAAGAATCCAATCTCTCTAAAGCATGTCCATATCTTACTCCGTCATACCTTGCCAAGTTTGAGGATGCTTCGCTCATAGCTATTATATAGTATGCTGGTAGGGCATATTTAAGAGAACTTAGAGATACTTCCACTACTTCATACTCTCCTCTTAAAACTTCAACAATCTCGTTGAAAACTTCCATTACATCATCCCTTGCATTCATCTCCTTCACTACCCCTATCTTATACCTCCTACTTTCTGGATTAAATCTAAAATTAATTCCAGCATTTGTTGAATCTCTCTCATCCTTTCCAGCTATAACCTCAAGAAGTAATGCTAAATCCTCAATTGAATTTGCCATTGGGCCAATCTGTTCAAGAGAGTTTGCATAGGGAATCAATCCGTAACGTGAGACTAAGCCATAAGTTGGCTTCAATCCGTAAACTCCGCAGAAGGAAGCTGGACACCTTATACTTCCACCAGTATCACTCCCCAAAGCCAAGACACTTTCATTGTGTAAGCAAGCACCACTTCCACCACTACTACCTCCAGCAACTCTCTCCAAATCGTATGGATTTTTTACAACTCCAAAGTAGGATGTTTCAGTTGTTGTACCCATGGCAAATTCATCCATATTTGTTTTTCCAATTATTATGGCACCTTCCTCTCTCAACCTTTCAACTACATGAGCATCGTAAGGTGGTATGAAATTTTGAAGCATTTTCGAAGCACAAGTAGTTCTCAATCCTTTTGTACAGATGTTATCCTTAACAGCTACTGGAATTCCAGCCAATTTTCCATTGATTTTACCCCTATCGTAATCCTCAGCCAATCTCAAAGCTTCATACTTATTCAGGGTTATAAAGGCATTTAGCTTACTCCTCTCAATCCTCTCAAAGAGCTCGAGTATTAGGTCATAACATCTCTCAGATTCAAGTCTTTCTCTCCATTCTTTGACAGTTATCATATTCAATCCTCCATTATCTTCGGTCCCTTGAAATATCCATCTTCTACATGCTTAGCATTCATGAGTATTAGTTCTCTTGAAAGAGGATCTTTTGGCACATCATCTCTAAAAACGTTCTTCAATGGGAGAACTTGGTAAGTGGGTTCAACATCTTCCCCAACTTCATCGAGTATGCTGAAATACTCCAAAATCTTCGAAAACTCTTCCTTAAACTTCTTTACTTCTTCTGGCCTTAACTCAATCTTTGCTAAATTTGAAACGTGAATAACATCATCTTCACTTATCATAGCTTTGATAATGAAATGATCTACATAAAATTCTTCCTTTAGACTTCAGCTTTTCCCCAAATTTTATAAAATAAATTCTTACATTTTTCATAATCCAATCTTCTAACCATATTTGCAACTCTGCATTCTCTTAAGAGATGGGGATAGGGATCGTTCTTGCTAGGTAAGAGTTCCTCCTTAGGTATTAGAGAAATGTATATTATACTTTGTGCACACATAAGCCTAGCTTCTCCTTCATCAACTTCTTCACCAAGCATGTATCTAATTGTTAGCTCATTTCCGGGATTGAGGTAAAATCCTATACCCAATTTGTTCGCAACTTCTCTTGGCAAATCTACAATTTTAACATCGAATCCTTTGTCCTTCAGAATTTCTGGAAGCAAAATGTGAATTTGCCCAGCTTCAACCAAACAATCTCCAATCTTTGCAATTTCTTCTCCTCTCATTTCGTCTCTAACTAAAAATCTTTCAGCATCCGCCTTTGTAAATCTCATTGTGGCATCAACGAGTTTATCAAAATCTCTCCTCAAAAACTCTTCCTGATAATCTATCCAAGCTGAACTTACCTTCCTTTCCACTTCTCTAACCTTCCTTGATATCTCATCGGATGGAATTTCTTCCTCTCTCTCTATTGCCATGTATATATTTTCAAGAGCTTCAAGATATGGTTCAACCTGATAAATATTCTTGCCCATTCTGTAAAGCCTTCTCAAAACCTGACATTGATATGTTGTATATGTTGGAAATGTTGTGTTCAAATTCATTACATAGCTTTCAATATCTATCTCACCTTTAAGCATTTTTTCAAATAAAGGGTTTTTCGGCTCTTCAATAACTATTGTATCGTAATTCTTGGCAATTTCTTCAAAATGCTTTAACATTTCAACCCTATGTGATATAAAAAGCACGAGCATAATTCTTCATATGTTAGAATATAGGAATTTCATGAGATCTCTTTCTGTTATTATTCCCTCAAGCTTTCCATTTTCAACAATTAAAGCACAACCTACTCCCTTCTCAACCATACCACTTACAACCTTTGATATCTTATCTCTACTCTCAAAAACTAAAGGTTCTCTGTATTTTATTACACTCGAATTTGATACTATTTCATGTATATTCTTATTCAGAACATCCTTTATATTTCCAGTTTCGAGCATTTTGAATGCATCCTTTGCAAAATATCTCAAAAAGTCTGTTGAAACTAATAAACCGTAAAGAATTCC
This sequence comes from uncultured archaeon, assembly GCA_964554855.1. GTDB lineage: Archaea > Halobacteriota > Archaeoglobi > Archaeoglobales > Archaeoglobaceae > Archaeoglobus_B. The sequence goes on from CAZKQI010000005.1 coordinate 31,584, forward strand.
ATTCTTCACTATTGGTAATCTCCTAATCCTCCTTGATATCATTATCTCCATAGCTCCACCTATTGTCGTTTCTGGTGATATTGTGACAACTCTGGTAGTCATGTAATCTCTGATCACACCTTCAAAAGATAATCTCCTTTGATTGGCTAAAAAGCGGACTATATCTCTTTCAGTAACTATCCCGAATACTCTTCCTTCATTATCTATTACGGGACAACCACCTACATTTTTTTCAAACATCAATTCAACTGCATCTTGCCAAGAATCTGTATACTTCACACATACTACATCTTTTGTCATTATTTCATCAATACTGTCATTTATAGCCTTTGCAAGATTTCCATCATGTCTATTTTCAACAATTTTGTGTTTTTTTCCACCTCCTAAGAAATCTATTATGTCTGTTGAGGATACTATTCCCATAATTTTTTTTGTGCCAGCGTCTGCAACTGGCATTCTTCTAAAACCGCATTTTACCATAGTCTTTAATGCATTCATTATTGTTGATCTAGGTGGAATTGTTTTTACATCTCGTGTTGCCAAATCCATGACACTACCGAGCTTCATCTCAACACCTCATAACAGTCTTCGCAAACTTTCATACCATCAATATCGTAAAGTTTGTCAGACATTCTACCGCATTTCTCACATTTTCCACCAATCTCCTCATATTCATAATATTCATTCTTAAGAAGTGATGAAAACTCTCCAAGATCTATAGCTACACTCAATATATCGTTATCTGTAACTATTCCTATAAGATTTCCGTTGTCATCCACTACTGGTAATCTCCTTATTCCTCTCTTTTTCATTATATCGGTTGCTTCTCTCAAACTCGTTGTTGGTTTTATTGTTATAAGTGGTGTGCTCATTATCTCCTCAATCTTAACATCTGAAGGAACTCTATTTTTCGATACTACCTTGTAAAGTATATCTTTCTCAGTAACTATACCGACAGGTCTACCATTTTCTACAACTACAACACTTCCGACACCGTATTCTAACATCTTCTTTGCAGCTTCAAGTAAAGATTCTTTTCTCTTAACTGTGCAAACTTCTCTCGTCATTATCTCTTTCACTGGTATATCTGACATAAAGCGAAGTAGTGTGGTTGATTTAAAGTCTTTTTGCAAAAAACTACCCTCTATCTAAGACAAAATGTCTATACCATTTTGGCTTAAACTTTTCTAAAAATAGCTTAAACGCCTTTTCAGCCTTTTCAACATCTCCACACGTAAAAACATCAAGGTTGACAAGTTCATACTCTGGCCATGTATGTATTGAAATATGACTTTCTGCAATGAGTACTATACCAGTTACGCCATGCGGATTGAACTGCTTGTATACACTACCAACTTTTGTCAACTCCGCCTCTTTAACAACTTCCTCCATTATTTCACGGACTTTTTCTTCTTTTGATATCAAATCTTTTGATACACCATACAACTCTGCGATTATATGTTTGCCGATGATCATCCCCATCACCTCCCATTATTTTCTCACCTCCATCATTTTAAAGCTAGAATGAAAGTGAAACCTTTTGATTTTTAAAGTTTTCGCAAAAATAGAATGTTTTGCACAGTCCTTTTTTGAAACATACAAGAAAATACAGCCCATTTTTCATTAAAATTGAAAATTATCAATTGTTTTTAGACAATTCTTGCAGTTTCAGTCTTTTTTGGATTTAACTTGAAATTATTGATTATCTAAATCCTATATATTTGGAATAGTCTAAAAAGAATGAACTTTTCTCATCGAAATTCTTTTTTGTCAACTACAAAATCTAATTCATGCTTTGCGGGAGAGCTTGGAAATTTGGTGATAACATATCTACGGATCACATAACTCCTGGTAGATACTTTCACTTGAGAAGTAATATAGAAGAGCTTGCTAAGCACATTATGGAGGATGCAGATCCAGATTTTATGAAGAAGTTTAAGCCTGGTGATTTTATTGTCGCTGGTAAAAATTTTGGAATGGGTAGTAGTAGGGAACATGCACCTCTAGCCTTAAAAGTTGCGGGAGTTTCTGCAGTTTTGGCAAAATCTTTTGCAAGAATTTTCTACAGAAATGCTATCAATGTAGGATTACCCGTTTTGATTTTAGATACAGATCCAATAGAATCTGGTGATGTTTTGGAGGTAAATCTTGGTGAAGGCATAGTTAGGGATTTGACAAAGAATATTGAGCTTAAGGCAAAACCCTTACCAGATTTCATTCTTAAAATATTGAAAGCTGGTGGACTTGTCGAATATGTGAAAAATTATGGTGATATTTAGGGGATTTCATCAACTGCATAATTTTCCCATTCTCTAATACCCAAAAGAATCTCAAACTCCTGAGGAGTTAGTATGGGAACTGAATATAATTCTATATCATCATAGCTTATTCTTGGGCAGGCTGTATTGATAAAGTAGTTATATTGAAAGTTTTCGAGCTTTTGAGGTGTTATATCATCCATGTATATTATATCAATATTCCTCCCCTTTTCCTTAGCCAACCTCTTCAGTTTCATAGCTAAACTCAACCTCTTCTGCCCAATCTTACTGCTAACCAATATAGCTCCTCTCTCAGCTTCCATAGCCTTGGATATAATGAGATATCTTCTTTTCAGGAAATCGTTCAAATTTACCTCTTCAAACTCTTTATCCAAAGGACAAAAGCGATAAACCTTCTTACCAGTGTAAATCTTTGCACCAATTGGATGGAATAACCCATCACCTATGAACAAAACAGCTTCAGCCTTAGTATTTCTCAGAACAGTATAATTACAGCCTAAAACTTGGCCAAGCATCTTAACCCTATCACTTCCCCTATTGAGCTCTACATAATATCCCCTCTTCTCCAATATCTCCTTAACTTTTGGTAATTTCCATGCGTATTGAGCTGAAGCAATTAATGCAATTCTCTTCTCCTCAATTTCAATATCTTCAAAATCCTCCAAATCGTAATCTACATAGTATGGAACATAGATAACATCTTTCATCTCAAATATGGGTGTATGTGCAAAATGTAGAAGAACATCAACATCCTTAAGCAAATTCAAATCGATATCGCAAGCACCATAACAAGCACTGCCCGATATTATAACTTCAAATCCCTTACTCTCAAAAAATTCTGCAATATTTTTACATCTATATTTTAATCCATCTGGTAACTGTATTCCTATTCTTCTAGCATTTCTCTCTTTCAATTCCACTAATATAGATTCCAAGTCCAACTTTCTCTTCACAATCATTCAGGTTTTATTTATGCTTAAAACGTTTTTCTGCAAATGTAAAATCTTCTTTCTAAGCTCTTATGTACCCTCTGATAACATTTACCTTCAATCTCAAAGAATTCTCCAATTATATCATCTATATCTGAATTTATGACCAAAACAGCTCTACAACCATCTTTTAAAACTCTATAAATCTCTTCTATTGCCCTTTCAATCAAAGACTCTCCAAAATGCTTCGTAGATCTCTTATAGGGAAAATCTGTCACAACTCCTTCAAAACAGCAATCTTTGAAAGGTAAATTTCGAGCATCACCCCTTATAACATTTACTGGAAGATTGAAGAATTTTAGATTCTTTGCACATCCCTTTACAATTCTCTCATAAGCCTCAACCCCTACGAACTCAAGATTCATCAAACCAGCCTCTATTAAAAAAGTTCCAGTTCCGCACATTGGATCTAAAATACTTTTTCCAGATGTTATATTTACCATAGCTCTTCCTATCTTAGGAGGGATTACACAAGGAATGCTGAAAGGTCTTTTTTTCGGATGTCTTTCGAGAAAATGCTTTTTGTAAGTTTTGTGCACGAGATAACCAACATAACATTTCCTTGAAATGTAAACTCTTATAACAATCTTTGGATTTGTAAGATTTATTTTGAATCCCCTTTTCCATAGAATGTATCCTAATCTTCTTTCCAACTCCAGACTTTTTATTTCTGGTCTTCTAATTTTGATAACTCTAACACAAATACCATTTTCGGCAGGAATTTCCTTAAAAATATCATCTAGCTCATATATATTACAAGAAATATAAAATTTTGAAACCTCATGTGTCAATGCCAATCTATCAAAATAATTGTTTTTTATATCAGCTACAAGTATTTGAACATCTCTTTCAACTTCCTTTCCTTTGAGAAGATTTAGAACTTCCAATCTCGCAAGACATTCGTTTTCACCCGAGAGATAAAATATAGCTCTCATTTCTTCCTTATCTCTTTTATCTTCATAGCAATTTTTTCCATTATTCTTATCTTTGATTCGTTCTTTGGAACAATTATTCTTCCTTCCTCTTCCCACCAGCTTTTTGGATACTTCTTCTTTTCAACCCTAAAAGGTATTTTCAACTCTTTGCATGCTTGAACGATTTCATCAAACTTTACATTTGGTACTGCAAATTTTAGAGAAATTTTTCTCCCCTCACTTCTCTTTTTCTTAGCGTCCAAATTTGCAGTCCAAATCACACACTCTTTCATCTTCTCCTCCTCTCAAGTTCACTCCAAATTTCATCCAATCTTATATCCAATTTGACCAGTAATACAAGTAGATGGTATATGAGGTCGGCACTCTCATAAATGACATCTCTTTTATTTCCATTCTTAACAGCTAAAATGAGCTCTATGCACTCTTCTCCAAGTTTTTCGAGTATTTTATTTACACCTTTTCTATGATAAAGTAGTGAGGATGTGTAAGAACCTTCTTTTGGATTCACCTTTCTATCCATTAGAATATCGTAGAGTTCATCCAAAATCATACTCCCTCCCTCTTCAATTTGATATCTACAAGTGATCCCTCTATAACATCAACATCCTTCAAAGACTTAATTTCCTTTTTTCTCACTAACTTTTCCAAACCAAGCTCAACATTTTCTGGAACTTCAAGAATATAGGCATCCAATTTTTTTTGCCCTATTTTTAGCGATGCTATCGCTCTATGATGACCATCAACAAGGTAAAATCGACCATCCTTCTTTATGACAACTATTGGCTCTGCCAATCCCTTCCTAATTTCGTGAATCCTACCCTTAAGTTCATCTGCATAAACTTTTGTCTGAGTTGGAATTAATTTTTTAACATCTACCGCATCTCTATATACATTTACTCTGATTTTATGTAATTTTTCGAGAGTATTTCTTAGTTTTTCAACTTTTTCTGGGGTTGCCCTTTCTATCTGACTTCTTATTACATCTATATTGGATATCAATCCTACAAGCCTTCCCTCATCATCTACTACTGGCAACTTTGAATGACCAGTCCTGAACATCACTCTTGCAACATCTCTAAGGGACATATCTTCCTTTGCAACGTGAACCTCCCTCTTCATAACCTCCTTTATCTTCCTTTTCGGATCTTTCATTAGAAGATCAATGGAAGAAACATATCCGACAAGATAACCATTTTTTACAACTGGAAATCCATCATGTCCAGTTTTTTCAATAATCTTTACAGCATCTTCTACAGTATCTTCGGGAGAGAGAGTAACTACATTTTTTGTCATATAATCCTTAACTCTAAGCTTCGCCATGTTAAGGTTATTGATATTTAAGAAATTAAAAATTGATCGAAAAATTACCTCCTATAAACTTCGGCCAAATTTATATTGAGTCTTTCACCTATGAGATCGAGAACCTCAGCTAGAGTTGTTAAAAGCTTGTTGTAAGCTTCTATGAAATTTGTCACACTTTCCCTAGCACTTAACTTGGATTGTATTTCAGTCAACTCATTCATTAAATCTTGATCAAATTCACCGCTCATCTGTTTTGCAACAAACTCCTGCTGTTTCTGCTGAAAATCTACAAGAAGCTGTTGTGCAACATCATCATCTCTCAATGCCCTCTCACATTCAACAAATTCCATATACTCATCAAGTTTTGCAATCTCATCTGCCAGAGCAATCGCCTTTTCCTTCAAAGATTCCAACATTCTAACACCTTAGTAATCTAATATTTTAAGTTTTCTATTTTTTATTTTCTTGCAATATATTTTCTTTTAGGTCTAATTGGGACTCTTTTTGTATATCCGCAGTTCAAACAAGTGATAATAACTCTCGATTTTGCAATTCTAACCCTAAATTTTCCTTCTTTATAAGGATACAAACACTTCTTACAAAATTTTAGCTTGTATTCTTTCGGAATTTTTACCCTGTATTTCATTGCAATCTTTCTGGCAAGTTCAACATACCTCCTTGCCAAATCGTAATTCTCTTCTTTCATATCCTCCATAAGCTTGAATAGAATTTCTATTCTCTCTTTTGCAATTTTCTTCTCAATTTTCTTTTCCCTTTTGAGCATATTGACAAAGCTTAAAAGCAGTTTTGATAAAGTTTCTTGTGGTGTAAATGTTCATCGAACTCTTGGCTGAGAAGTACAACATTAAAAGAGTTTATCCTGAGGACTGTCAACTCTGCATTTTAGGTTATGAAGGAAGGTGTCAATATCTTATTAAGGTGAAAGGAAGGTGGTTCTGCGTTAGAGAAGTAGCGAAGGAAGATAGAAGAATAATATTCAAAGCTCTGAGGAGAAAACGTTAGCTCATAATATTTTTAATATTTAGTTAACTTCAATTATGATAGTTCATCCATTGGATTATCGTTATGGAACAGTAGAGATGAAGAGAATTTGGAGTGAAGAGAGTAGGATAAAGAGAATGATATGGGTCGAAATAGCTCTTTTGAGGGCTTTAGCTAAGAAGGGTTACTTAGATGAGAAGAAAGTTGAAGAGGCTCAGAAGAAAGCTCTAAAGATTACTCCTGAGAGAATAAAGGAAATTGAGAGAGAAATAAGGCATGATGTAATGGCTTTGGTTAAAGCTATAAGTGAGGTTGTTGATGAAGAAGTTGGGAGATGGGTTCACTTTGGAGCAACATCTAACGATATTGTTGATAGTGCAGTGGCAACACAACTTAGGGATTCTGTAAAAATAATTGAATTCAAGTTGAAGAAGTTGGGTAAACTCTTATGTGAGAAGGCTTTGGAGTATAGAGATATTGTTTGTTTGGGGAGAACACATGGTCAACCAGCTTTGCCAGTAACTTATGGTTTCAGATTTGCAGTTTTTGCAAGTGAGATTGCAAGGCATTACATTAGACTTCAACAGCTTAAGGATCGCTTGTTAGTTGGGAAGATGAGTGGTGCAGTTGGTACACAAGCTGGTTTTGGTAAAGATGGTTTTGAGATTGAAGAGGAGGTCATGAGGATTTTGGGACTTAAGCCAGCCATAATTTCAACACAGATAATTCCAAGAGATGTTTACTGCGAATATATAGAATTCTTGGCAAATCTATCAACTACACTCGAAAAAATTGCTACCAATTTTAGAATACTTCAGAGGGGGGAGGTTGGGGAGTTGATGGAAGAATTTGGAAGGAAGCAGGTTGGCAGTTCAACAATGCCTCATAAGAGGAATCCAATAGATTGTGAAAATATATGCGGAATTGCAAGGGTAATAAGAGGTTTTGTCGAACCTCAACATCAGAGTGCGATATTATGGGAGGAAAGGGATTTGACAAACTCTTCTGCAGAGAGAATAATACTTGTTGAAGCTACAGTTCTAACAGATCACATCTTGACGAAGATGATAAGAGTTGTGGAGAGATTGAGATTGAACTTAGATAGGATTAGAGAGAATTTGGAGAGAATTAAGGGTTTGAATTTGAGTGAAGCTGTGATGTTGGCTTTGACTAAGAGAGGTATGAGCAGACAGTATGCACATGAGATTGTTAGGGAAATTGCTATGAGAGCTTATGAGAATGATACAAGCCTATTGGAGGAATTATTGAAGGATGAGAGGATTTTGAAATATTTTAGGAAGGAAGAGCTTGAAGAACTTTTAAGGCCTGAAAATTATCTTGGAACTGCTAAGGAGAGAGTTGAAAATGTTGTGAAGTGGGTTAGGAGTGTT
>CAZKQI010000006.1:0-28552 GCA_964554855.1 uncultured archaeon
CTGAACTCATAAAAAAGGTTATGCCGGGAAAAGTAAAGCCGTTTAAACCTGAGGAGTATCCAGAAATTGTTAAAAATGCTGTTGGAGTTTTAAACGATTCGGGTTGGACAGTAGTTGCAACGATGATAACGAAAATTCCGGAAGAAACTAGTGAAGATGTGATAAAGAGTATAGAACTCGTTGATGATTTGTATGACTATGATATAATAATATTTGTCTTGCCATTTATACCGATGGGTGCTTATAGAGGGGAAGAGCAAGTTGCATTGAGAGAATTGGTTGAAGATGATTTGAGAAGGGAATTAATGGTTAAATCTTTGAAAAAGACTGTTTCTCAAGTAAAAAAAGATTCAAATGTTGTTGAAAGGGGTCTTAGAAGTAGGATTGCAAAGTATGCATTCAGATTTGCTATGAACTATTTAATGAAAAAATTAAACAAGATAGAAGTTAAGAGATATGTTTAATATTCTTTTCAAAAGTTTTATCTTATTTCAATCCAACTAAAGCCATGATTATTGAAGATGTTAATTTTAGAATAGTTTTTGACAGTAGAGGGAATGAAACTGTTGAATGCGAAGTTTACGCTGGAGAAGTAATAGGAAGAGCCATTGCACCGAGTGGGGCATCAACTGGAACTCATGAAGCTGTAGTGGTTGATCCGTATAAAGTTGATGAGATAGAAGAGAAAATTGCTAAAGCAATAATAGGTTACTCCGTTTTCGATCAGGAGGGAATTGATGAGAAATTGAGGGAGATAGACGGTACAAATAACTTTTCGAAAATAGGAGGTAATTTTGCAATTGCAACAAGCTTGGCAGTTGCAAAGGCTGGTGCAAATCTTTTGGGAATATCTCTTTATGAATATTTGGGAGGCATATTTGCAAAAGAGTTACCTTATCCCTTGGGAAATGTAATAGGAGGGGGGAAACATGCAGAAGGTTCCACAAGCATTCAGGAGTTTCTGGTTATACCCGTTGGAGCTAAGGACTTCTTTACAGCACAGAGAATTAATGCTTTAATTCACAAAACGCTTAAAAAAATTTTTAAGAGAGAGGGAATTTTTGCTTGTAGGGGTGATGAGGGGGCATGGGCATGCAAGATAAGTGATGAAAAAGCATTTGAAATTTTGAGTGAAGCTGTGGGATCTGTTAAGGATGAAACTGGAATTGATGTCAGAATTGGCATAGATGTTGCTTCAACGGAACTCTGGAATGGTAAATTCTACGTTTACAGAGATAAGAAGCTAAATACAGAGGAGCAGATAAAATACATAGCGGAGTTGGTTGAAAAATACGATCTTCTCTATGTGGAAGATCCTTTACATGAAGATGATTTTGAGGGCTTTGCTGAACTCAATGAAGAGGTGGGAGATAGGTGCATGATTTGTGGTGACGATATTTATGTAACGAATGTAAGTAGAATAAAAAAAGGTATTGAATTGAAATCAACAAATACTGTTCTAATAAAGCCAAATCAGATAGGTACTCTGACAGATACTTTTAAAGCTGTCAAAATTTCAAAGGATAACGGAATGTATGTAGTGATTTCTCACAGAAGTGGAGAGACTGAAGACAATACGATAGCTCATTTAAGTGTAGCATTCAATGCAAAATTGATCAAAACTGGAGTTGTAGGGGGTGAAAGAACAGCTAAACTCAATGAGCTTATAAGGATTGAGGAGGAAGGTTTAAAAATGACTAGGCTTCCATTCTGCTAATGTTTTTGCCAGACACTTCCTGAATTCCTTACTCTCTATTTTAAGTATATCCTTGCCCATGTAAATTTCAAAATTCTCTTTTAGCTTAGCTCCTACATCCTTTCCCATTCCTTTCCAGTTTTTCCTTATAACTTCAACTATAGCATCTTGTGGTTTTGTATGCTTTCTCTCTCTAAAAGACCAAAATCTTCCATTTTCTATGAAAACTCTCTCATTTTTCCTCAAAAATCTCTTTACATTTTCCTCATCTTCAAAAATAGGACCCATATGCTTGTAAAATCTTGAAAGCTCTCTGACACCATACTCAAATATTAGATAGCATCTGTCATCTGCAGTATATCCAAACCTCATTGGCAAAAATTCCTTTGTATTGTTAAATACAACTTTGCATGCTTTTTCAAGTTGGGGATAAAGGTTGTCTTCAACTACATTTGGTCTTTCAAAAGCTATGACAATGACAACTCTATCCTCTCTAACGAATTTTTCAGCATCAAAGTCATAATCTTTTGGAATGAAGAAATCAAGTGAAGGTTTATTCAAAAAATCTCTGCAAAGTTGAACAAACTTTGCCAATCTATCCAAACTCAAATTTGCCGCAACGTTTCTCTTTGGATCAACGGGATCAACAACAAAAAATTCATCATTCCTGTAAACCTTACCATTTGGAATATCTATTACAGTTTTTCTCGTCCATCTCACAGCATTTTTAATGACATTTAAGAAAGAGCCATAGAATACAATTAAAAGTTCGCAGAGGTAACCTGAGAAACCTCTCACCTTATACTCAGCACCATATATCTCATTTGCTTTCAAAAACTGCTTTAGAAGTCTTACTTCGTTTTCCTTTCCCCTAATTCTTTCTTTAAGCCAGTTGTGGTGGAAAGGTGTTCTATCAACTGCAGATCTTATCTTATCTGGAGATTTCAATTTGTAACAGGGAACAATATCTACATCTACACCCAAAACTTTTCCATGAACGTAAGGATGTGCAGCATATCTCAATTCGTATTCATCAACAACAGCTTTTCCAATTTCTAAACCAACTTTCTCAAGTTCCTCAATTGGTTTGTCCTCTGGAAATAAAATAAAAACATCTATCTCCAAATTACCCTTAAGCCAAGTATTTCTGGCATAGCTACCTAAAAATCTGTATTCTAAATTGGGATATTTAGCTAAAACAGAATCCAATCTTCTTCTCAATTCTTTTTCAGCCCTCTTAGCTTTTTCAACTTCTTCTTCACTCGGAACTACGAGCTTTAAAGCTTCTTCTATGATTTCCATAAGAGACGAAGCCTTGTTAAGTAATATCACATTATCGCTTATGGAGATCATCGAATATCCATTCATCTATTGATTCAATATATCGAATAGCTCTATATTTATCTTTCTCATATATATATTTCACATATCTCACTGGAAAATCAATAGAGATTACTTTAACTTCTTTACCTACCATTAGCGTCAAATTTGCTCTTAAAATGTGAATATCTCCCTTTACAGTCTCATTTAAAGCATTCTGCTTAATTATCTTAATGTCGTATTTCTTGGCGAATTTGAGCTCTTCTTCAACATCTGCAAGTGTATAATTCGCTTTTACCCTATCAGAGAGCATTAAATAAATTGCAGTAGAATTTCGCTCATTATAGTAGTAAGAAAAAGTGCGTAAAACACCTTCTGGAGGAATTGGTGTTTCAACTATTAAAGGTTTCTCTTTAGGAGTTTGAACACAACTAACACTTAATATTGCTAAACTTATTAAAACAAGAAGGATGAAAAGTCTTGCCAAAATCATCACCTCAATGACTTTAACCGAAACTCTTATTTAATGATCTTTCAAAATCTTGTAGGGGTGCCATCATTTGCAACTGTACCCCGCCGTCACCCATGACACTTTTTGGCACCCCCAAACTCAATAACTTCTCCTCTTGGCCTTATTTCTTTGAATATTTGTCCCTCAAACCTGTATACTTCAGCATAGAACCAGCAATCTGGTGGTAGTCCAGCTTTCAGGCATGTTTGGGAGAGAAATTCTTCAGCATCCATATTGTATTCTACTGCAACCTGAGGCAAAAGAAGTCCAGAATAGAAGCTATACTTAACCATCAACCCATGTCTACCAATTTCTATATGTTTTGGCAAATCTTGAGGCTTCACATTCAGTTTTTCCGGAAGTGTTAATACGGTAACTTCAACTACTATCTCTTTCATTTCCTCTAAAGTTACAGGTGGAAATCTTGGATCTTCAATTGCTGCAGCTATTGCAGACTCAATTATAGCCTCATCAAGCCTCTTAATTGGATATGGAAATCCAATGCACCCTCTCAATTCATCATTTTTTGTTAGTGTTGTAAAAACTCCCCTCTTCTTCTCAAAAATGCCTGACAATCTATCTTTGATAACTTCTCCCTTTGATAAGTATACTTCAATGGCTTTTCTTGCCAGTTTTACAGCTTTAGTTCCTTCCTCCAATGTAAGCTTTTGCATAAATTTGATTGTTTTAAGTAGACTTAGACCTTTCGATAAATCCTACCGTAAGAAAAATTGCAAAAGAAACTGCAAATACAGCTATGGATGTCCATAGAACTTTTAGCCATGAGAGAGTTATAGCTGTTATAAATCCTGCAATCAAAGTAGCTAAGCCAGTAAATTTCCCTCCGAATTTGAAGTGAAATATGCCAATTATTAATGGTAACTGGCAGAGGAGAATAGTGGATGATAGAACTGCCAATTCAACTATGTATCCGGGTTTTTGCAGGGCAAAGAAAATTAGAATTACTGTCAAAATAACAACAAAAAACTTTCCTAAAAGAATTCTCTTTTTTTCCTTCAGAACATCTCTTAGAATCATTGATGATAGAGTTAAAACTATTGAATTTGCAGTAGTTACAGAAGCCATTATTATGCTTAAAGCTACAGCAATTGCAAGATATTCTGGCATCATACTTAGAAGTGTTGGAGTAACCTTGTCTCTGTAGCTAATAAGGGGAAATTTACCCAAATCTGTTCCAAATCTCAAAGAAAGACCCAAAAATGTTACGAGTGTTGTGTAAATCAATCCGAAGATACCGAATAGTATTACCATTCTCTTCAAAGATCTCATATCTTTCGGAATGAACATTCTCTGAGAAACTTGAGGATTTGTTAGTGCAAAGAAGAACCATGGTAGTGTTAAACTTGCAAATCTGAGGGGAGTCCAAAATTCGTTAGGGAATTTTGCTGAATCTGGAATACCAAACGCTATATTCTTGGAAGTCCATGCAACAGCTATTACTGCCATAGAAAGCATAAAAATTCCTTGTATTGCATCTGTTATTGCAACGCTCTTCATACCTCCTATAAATGCCCAGAAGGCTATTACAAATGCTATTATTAAGACTGCAAGTGTGTAATCGATTTGAAGTAGATAGGCTGAACCTATTATCTGGATTGATGTGTAAGGTATTAAAGCTATCAAAGCAAAGATAGCAGATAAAGTTGATACAATCTTACCGTATTTCTCTTCAAAGAACTCGCATGGTGATACGTATCCTTTTTCTCTACCCATCATCCAGAACTTCGGAGCATAATAGCTTAGAAGAAATATAGTACCAACAAGATACATGAGCTCGAATCCAGCTGAACCTATTCCAGTAGCATAGGCAAGTCCAACCAATCCAACCATCATGAAAGCGGAATATGTTGTGGAAGCATAAGTTAAGGCAGAAATTATTCCACCAATCCTTCTATTGGCTAAAAAATAATCTTCTTGTGTAGTAATTTCCTTTCTGGCATAGAGTGCAATTATAGTTCCAATGATCATATATATTATTATCGCTAATAAAATCATATTTTCCACCTCCAAGCTTTATAAGCTATATAAAAACTTGTAAGAAGTATCCAGTATAAATAGGAAAGCTTTGACTTAAATGCAAAAGGTATTAGCATTGCCAGTATTACAACCAAATCAATCATCGAACATGTGTTCGGTAAGATTGATATATAAGCCTTTCGAGTTGTAATGTGAATGCCGAAAAAAGGATATTGGATTTTCTTAAAGAAAGGGGAAGTGTTTTACAGAGTGAAATACACAAAAATTTGGGACTATCAAAATCTACAGTTAGTGAAATATTGAGAAGACTTGAAGATGAAGGGGTTATAGTTAGAGAAAGGGTTGCTGGAAAATCCTACAGAGTTTGGTATTTCGAAAATGCACCGAGATATCATAAAATTCTAAGAATAGGAATTTTAAGAGCATCTGAATATCCACATGTTATATCTGGCTTGAAAAAGCTTGGAACTAGATACATTTTGAAAGTTTTCGATTCAGCTTTGGATTTAACAAAGGAAATTGCGAGTGGTAGAATAGATATAGGTTTTTCTCCATTTGTAACTCAAACACTCTTTGCATTACTTCTTAAATCAATGAAGATACATGCCATTGTTGCAATGAATGGAAGTGGTTTGGTATACAAGAATAATTTAAAAAATTGCAAAATTTTCGCTACATCCGAATTTTCAGCCATGGAATCAAATCTTAAGTTAACACTTGAAAGACTCGGATTCAACATATACAATTTAACTTTTAGATATTTTAGATCTGTTGGAGATGCAGTAAAATCATTTGAATCATGCGAATTTGATGCAATGGCAATATGGGAGCCATATCTTCAGACTTTTGATAGAGTTTTATACTTTAGGGATGTAATTGGAGATTATCCATGCTGTTCAATGGCATCAAACATAGAATTTTGGAAATCTAACAGAGAAATAATTGAGAGGATTGGGAAGTACATAAGGAAGTCTAAGAGCTTTGAGGGTGAAGTGGTAGAATACATTTCAAAAATTACGGGTATTAAGGATGTAGAAAAATCTTTTGAAAGTTACAAATTCTTGTTTGAATTGAAAGAAGATCATTTCAGATTTTTGGAGAGATATGGAATAAAGCTTACAAGAGAAAATATAAAAGATATTTCAGATCCTTTATAAAACATACTTCTTCCACCAGTAATCAATAGCATTCTCAATATAACTTCTTTCCAACCACCCATGTGTGCATTCAGTCTCAAAAATCCTTTCTGGAATTCTTGGTTTCTTAAATCCCATTTCAACCTTAAGCTTCAGCTTCTCTCTGTAAGTTTTTTCTCCATAATTTATTAACTCATCTTCACTTATTTCATAGCCCAGAGGCTTAAATGCCTTGCTTACAATTTCTGGCTTATAAACTCCTCTTGCAAAGAAACATACTACCAAGCTTGAAAGAACTTGCCTCCAGCATTCCTCTTTAACAAGTTTATCAACTATATCTTCTGGTGGAGGATATTCTTTAACCTTCTGATCTAGGGAGTAACCTGCATTGTCTAAATGGGAATGTCTTAGACCTATTAGATATCCTATGTGAGTTGCATAACCTGCATGATATCCGGGCATTTCATTACCTCCAAAAGATAGAGCAAATTCCTTACCACCATAAACATCACTTGCCTTCTCAACACCCTGAGCTAAATTCTTATAAAATTCGTTAGGCTGTTGGTAGATGTATTCCATTGCCTGCATGTAATTTTTTACATTTCCAAATTCAAGTCTTACAAGAGTTTCTTTTTCATTTATCAATCCCTTCTGAAAAGCTTCTGTTGCCCAAGCTAAGCAAACACCAGTGCTCATAGCGTCAATTCCCAAAGTTTCAACCTTGTGTATTAGTTTTAAAACTCCTTCTCTACTTCCTACTCCAAGCATGGAACCCAATGAATATATTAGCTCGTAATCGTAGGATATCATTATTGTCCTATAAAAGTGAGGTTCTTCCTCATAAGGTATTCTTAAGGTTGCAACGTGTATGCATGCTATTGGGCAATGAGAACAAGCGATCCTCCTACCTAAGTTGTTTACAACAAAAGCTTCACCACTTATTTCATCAGCCTTCTCAAAATTTGCAGAAGTCAAATTTCTGGTTGGTAAGGCATTAATGACATTCAAAGGCTTGACATTTACTGGAGTTCCAATGAGATGATACTTCTTCATAGCATCTGACTTCAAAGCTAGATCGTATATTTCCTTGTAAACTTCCTTATAGGTCTTAGCATCTTTAACCTTAGATGCACCTCTTCCAATTACAACAAGAGCCCTTAGATTCTTGCTACCAAAAACTGCTCCCAATCCTAACCTTCCAAAGTGTCTGTATGTTTCAGTAGTGACGCATGCATACCTTACAAGCCTAACACCTGCACCACCAATTCTCATCACTGTTCTAATTCCCCTCCCCTTCTCCTTTTCAGCTATTATCCTCGCAACGACAAGTGAATCTGCAATACCCCATATTACCCTCGCATCTCTAAAGTAAACCTTGTCATTTTCAACAACTATGTATACAGGCTTGTGACTTTTCCCCTTAATCACAATAGCCCTATATCCAGCATTTGCTATGGCCATTGCAGTCCTTCCACCAGCATGACTCTCTCCCAAGTTGCCAGTTAAAGGACTCTTGAAAATTGCAACAGTTTTAGATGCAAGAGGATAGGCTGGAGTGAATGGGCCAACGGCAAAAACTATTACATTATCTTCACTCAAAGGATCAACCTTAGGATTTATTTCTTCCTTCATTAACTTAACAGCTAAAGCAGTACCTCCAATCCACTCCTCAAAATCATCTCTTTCTTCAATCTCATAACTGTACTCACTTAAATCAATCTTTAGAATTCTCATACTTTCACCTCCTTCATTCCCAAAACACCATGAGGACAGAAATTAACGCAGTATCCACAATGAATGCATACAGAAATCTTACCATCCCTTCTTTCAAATATTGCCCCAATTGTACAAGCCTGAACACAGTTCTTACAGCCTATACACAATTCCTCCTTGTAAACAACTCCTCCCCCCTTCCTCTTTCTCAATGCTCCAGTAGGACAAACTTGGACGCATGGAGGATCTTCGCAACCTCTACAAAATATTACTGTAGCTCCTCTCTCAAAACCACTTAGGCTAACACTCAATATTCCCGAATAATCATTCCCAGCATATCCAAATTTACGTGAACAGGCAAGAACGCACAATCCACAACCCACACACTTCTCCAAGTCTACAGTAACAAGTCTTTTCGGCATAAAATATTTTCAATTCAATTCAGATTTATCATTTTCTGTCTTAGACAAAAATTCGAAAACCAAATTCATAAGCTCATCTTTGTTCAATACAATCTTTCCTGCACCTTGTGCAATCTCTTTCCTTCCCCCTCCTCCCCCTTTTATCCTCTTTCCAACCTCTCTAATTAAATCTCTTGCATCAAAATCTACACCACTGAATGCAACAACCTTGAATTCATTATTCATCAAAATACCCACAGCTTTACTTCTAACTAACTCCTCAGCAATCTTTATCATCTCATCCATACTGGCATTTAAAACTTCACATACAACCTTTATTGAATCGAATTCTTCAGCACTTTCAAGCAATCTCTCAGCTTTAATTTTAGCAATCTCTTTTCTTAATCTTTCAATTTCTTTTCCTCTCTCCTTCCACTCCTCAAAGAATCTCTTTACCGTCTTAGGTAAAATTGAAGGCTCAACTCTTAAAATTGTACTTGCATCCCTCAAAATACTTTCCAAGCTTTGAACGTATTCCAAAGCACTTTCTCCTGCAGTAAACTCAAATCTAATAACGCCATCCTGTATAGATTCAACTTTAACAATTTTGAAAAAGCCAATTTCACCCGTTGAACTGCAGTGTGTCCCACCGCAAGCCTGAACATCTTCACCTACCTTAACAATTCTAATTTCTCTTCCCGAAGGAACACCACCCTGATACAATCTGAATCCATATTTTTCTTCAGCCTCAATCCTATCAATCCATTCCCAACTTATCTTTTTGTCTGCCATTATCTCCAGATTGACTATTCTTTCAATCTCTGCAATTTCTAAATTACTTGGCTTTTTATAATGAGTAACATCTAATCTGGCTTTTTCTCTCTCTTTCCTCGCTCCAGCCTGCCATACATGATTTCCATAAAGCTTTCTTAAGGCATAAAGCAGAAGATGTGTAGCGGAGTGATGTCTCATATGTCTAAGCCTAGTTTCTCTATCAACTATACCCCTAACAACATCACCAACCTTCAAGACTGGATTATCAACAACATGATAAATTACTCCATCATCCTCCTGCACATCTATCACATTGATCCTATTACCATCAAATTCTAAAAATCCTACATCATTATCTTGACCTCCAGATTCTGGGTAGAATGCAGTTCTATCAAGTATCACTTTATTTTCTTCAGTTCCTATCACCTTAGCAGTAAATTCGAAAACTTTCGGATTAATATAGTATATCTTTTCAGTCTTGGGATATTTACCCTTCAACTTCTTCCCTTCAACCTTCTTTTCAGCCTTCATATGCCTTTTGGCCAATTCGGCATAGAAGTTCCTTGGCAATTCAACTTCAACACCCCTATTCTTAGCAATCTTAACAACAATCTCGGGGGGAATTCCATGAGAATCGTAAAATTCTATTAGATCTTCCTTATCAACTCTCCCCTTTCTTATTATCTTCCTCTCAACCAAACTCATTCCCCTTTGAATTGTAGTCCTATACTTCTTCCTTTCTATCTCCAAAATCTCATGAATTATTTCAAGTGGAACTTCAAATTCAAATTCCCTAAGAATTTTTCTATGTAACTCAATCAGATCAAATAAATCCTTCTCAAATCCAATATCTTCAGAAATTCTTAAACTCCTTCTTATCATCAACCTTGCCAAGTAACCAGCACCAGCATTTGAAGGGACCAATCCATCACCTAGCATAAAGAGAATGCACCTTGTGTGATCAGCTAAAGCATAAATGTTTTCCATAGGAATTAGAGTTTTTTCAAGCTCTTCTAAGCTAATTCCAAGTCTATCTGCAAGATTTTTCCTAAATTCGATTAACTTTTCACCACTTAACTCACCCATTATACCTGCCAATTTTGAACTTTCTGCAACAATTCTTTCATCAGGTCTTTCAAAACCGCAATTCTTCATTATAAAATCTATAACTTCGGGAAAGATTGCATCATATACTGTTGCAACTCCTTTACTTGCCCATACAAACCTTTCAAGTCCATATCCCGTATCAACTATGTAATTCTCCATTTTCCTGTATCTCGAACCTTTAACAATTATTTCACCATTTTCATCCTCAACAAGATTCATGAAAACAAGCGTAGCCAATTCAATTCCACCAACTATTGCCTCCAAACATGGCCCAGCATTTCCTCCACCAGCCCAGGGCTCCTCCTTATAGACAATTTCCTCCAACTTAACTCCTAAACTTTGCAAAAGTTCCGTACAGTATTCTACAGTTTCACTCTTCCAGTAAACATACTGATTTGGATAGTTGAATGCATGATGGGCCATCATTTCAAATAGTGTAAGATGTCTTCCAGTTTTTCCAATAGAATCTAAGTCATCCATTCTTATGCATGGCTGTGAAATTGTCAATGGGTTTGCTGGGGGTGGGGCAATGCCAGAAGTTACGAAAGGCTGGAAGTCAGCTATCGAAGCTATTGTTAAATATATATCATCTCTCCATCTTGCAACAACTGGATACCTCTCTATTATCTCATGCCCTCTCTTCTCAAAAAATTTGAGATAATAATCTCTCATTTCTTTGAGATCAAACCTCCTCTTGAAAACGGGATTTCCTATGAACTTGTAACTTTCACAGGGAGGATCACCACAAATCACCCTATCTTCATCAACAGTCCAGAAGAATTTACCACACTTCGGACATTTCTTCCTAATAAAACCTTTTTCCTTGAGGAATGTTATGTCAAGGTATTCTTCTTCAAGTGTCATAAATCATCAAAAGGCAATCAACTTTTGAACTTTTTGTTAAATCACATTTGTGAACTGGGAGAAGTTTAAGAGAAATAAAGTTGAGAAACTTGAAGAGGCAAAGAAAAGAGGAGAAGTTGATGAAGATATTATACCTTTACTTGACCTAATAAACTCTTTTGATTGCTTCGTAACTACATCGAGTTGTTCTGGTAGAATAGTTGTGCTAGATATACCTAACTTAGGTGACAAGTTAAGGGCTAAGTTCTTGGGAAAGTGGCATAGAACTGTTAATGCAGAAGAGATTTTGGATTGTTTGGATCGCATTGAAAGTAACGTTTGGCTAATATCTTATCCCCCAATCTTGCACGTTGCATGCAGAGATTTAGTTTGTGCAAACGATTTAATGAAAATTGCAAATAATTCTGGATTTAGAAGGTGTGGAATAATATCGCTTAGTAGGTTTGTTGTTGAAATAACATCATTCGAAAGACTTGAAGCACCTCTAGCATTTGAAGGTAGAGTTGTTGTGGATAGAGAATATATAGATATTTTAACGAAATTTGCAAATGAAAAACTCTTGAGAGGTAAGGAGAAGCTTGAAAGACTGAAAATTAAACTTTTAAACCATAAATTTTCCTCATAAGATATTTGAGAATCGGTTCAATTCTTTTCACTTCTTCAATGCTTACCTCATCCTTCTTTGGGCATAGATCATCTAAAATTACTCCTCTTTCCAAATCAAACACAACTGGATAAATTCTGCAACCTAACGGGCGATTTTCATAGATTTTGCATCTGTTGTCTTTGCTTAGAAAGTAACATTTGCCTTCAACATTCCTCAATCTGTAAATACTACCAATCTTTATTGCAAAATCATTTCTCGAATATCCCAACGACTCAATTCTTGCAATATCTTCCATCGTAAGAGGCATCTCAGTATTGTAACAACATTTTCCACAAAATTTTCCATCTATAATACAATCTATACTTATCATTTTGCTCCAACGATTTTCTTAATTATTTTTGCAGTTTCGGTCGAATATTGAATTGCTTTCTTATCTTTATAGGCAATTTCTTTTGGAATAACTTCCTTTGCAACTTCCCTCAAAATGAACTTCCTTACCTTCCTTTTAACTTTAAACTCTACTGGTATCCCCAAAGCCAATCTTATCATATCCCACTGCAAATATGGAGTATGTAGCTTGATGTAATTTACATAAGATATTTTGTTGTCCCTTACAAGATTCTTAATGCCAATCTCCTTCAAATCCTTTCTAAGTTCGTATTCTAGTTCTTTGTAAGTCATAGATTCGTATCTCTTATATCCACCGAAAAGTTCATCGGCTCCCTGCCCAAAAACAATTTCATCGTATCCTAAGGATTTGGCAAAGCTCATGCAGATGTATATAGGTACTGCAATTGATATCTGAAGTTTGTTATCAGTTTCTATAGCTTTAATGACATCTGGTAAAACATCTCTTACAACACTCTCATCAAACTCGTAAATCTCTATTTCTCTACCAATCTTCTTGGCACAATCCTTCACCCACTCCTTCTCTTTCTTTGATGCTGTGACAGTTAAAAGAGGTAAATCGTATAATCCAGCAAGTAATGAGGAATCTACACCACCTGAAAAAGCAATGCATCCGTTCTTAATTCTTTGCCTATATTCTTCGAGAATTTTGAAAATTTCTTCCTTAGCCTCATCAAAATCTATCCTTTTAGGTCTAAATACTTCTTCGAATTTGAACACTCTTCTCTCAAGTATTTTTCCTTCATAATCTATCTTTATAACTTCTCCACCAAAAACTTCTAAGGGCACATCATCAAAGTAACGTTTGAAAGATGAGAATGTTAGAGTTGTATTATCGAAGTACAAGGGCTTTCCAGCCAAAATATCTCTCGAAAGTAGAATGTGAGAAGGTCTAAAGGCAATTAGAGAATAGCAACCTTCTATTCTGAGAGGTAGTTCATCGGAATACTTAAGGTTTACATTGTAATCGCAATCCATGAAGATGTTACCTACCTGTTTGGATGGATACTTTGCACTTGCATATATCCTCTTAGCTCTTCCATTCTCCATATCTACAAAGGCATATATTGACACGCTTAAAGTTAAATCGTCTTTATATATCAGTTACTACACAAATTGTGAAACTGCTTAAATCTAAGGGTCAGCATGTACTCATAAATAGGAGATATCTTTACAAGATTGTGAAGTATGCCAATCTAAGTTATAACGATGTGGTTCTGGAAGTTGGATGTGGTTTTGGAAATTTAACGAGATTGCTTCTCAAGTATTCAAAAATTGTTTACGGTATAGAGGTAGATGAAAGGTTTTGTAAATTTCTCAGAGAAAAATTTAGAGATGAAATTGAGAGTGGTAGATTCGTTCTTATAGAGGGTGATGCTCTGAAGGTTAAATTTCCGAAATTTGACAAGTTTGTAGCAAACATTCCATATAACATATCATCACCTCTAACATTCAAACTTCTTAAGCACGATTTCAAGCTTGCAGTTGTTACTTATCAGAAGGAGTTTGCTGAAAGATTGGTTGCAGGTGAAGGTAAGAAGTATGGGAGGTTAAGTATAATAGCTAAAGCTTACTGCAGAGCAGAAATATTGGACATTATACCACCAAAAGCTTTCAAGCCGAGACCAAAAGTTGAATCTGCAATCGTTCGGATATTTCCAGAGCCTGAGATATTTGTAGAGAATAAAGAGATTTTTGAGGATTTGGTTAGATTTGCATTTTCGAGGAGGAGAAAAAAGTTTGGGAAGATAGTTGAGGAGTGGTGTGAGGAGAGGGGTTATAAAGTAAATATTCCTGAAAAATATAGGGATAAGAGACCTGAAGAAATTCCAGCTAATGTCTATGCGGAGATTGCGGATGGGATAATATGATTGATGAAGCTATTAAGAAGTTTAACAGAATTCACGAACCTGAAGTTAGGGCTGAGTTGGTTGAGAGGATAGAAGATTACTTCGTAGTAAAATTCAGCGGTAGAATAATTTATTATAGATGCGGACTTTATGATTATTTTGAGGATCTTATCTGGCTTTCAGATTTGAATGCTGAAATAGATGGATATGAAGAGAGGGAAGATGGTTTTTATGTCAAATACCGTATATCCACCAGCAGAAGATTCTGAACTTTTGCTTGAAGTTGCTTTAAGAGAAGTTAAGGAAGATGACGAAGTTTTGGAAGTAGGGGTTGGAAGCGGTTTCGTTTCTGAGAATATTAAAGATAAATGTAGGCTTTTGCTTGCAACGGACATAAATCCTTTTGCATGCAAGATGGTTAAAGAGAAAGGAATTGATGTTGTTAGAACTGATTTGGTTAGGGGGATTGGGAAGAAATTTACGCTAATTTTGTTCAATCCTCCATACTTGGAACTTGATGATGTAGAAAAGAGAAGTGATTGGCTTGAGAAAGCCATAGATGGTGGAAAAGGTGGTATTGAAGTAATTTGCAGGTTTTTGGATTTGGTTAGAGATGTTTTGGATGAGAAGGGTAGAATAATTCTAATAATCTCTTCATTCAACGTTCCTCAAGTCTTTAAAGAGATAGAGAAGAGAGGATTTAAGTGGGAAGTCATAGCTAAGCGACAACTATTTTTTGAGGAACTTTATGCCCTAAAAATTGAAAGTTTATAAATCTTCAGATTAATTTAATTTGCCGATGAAGAATGATGGGCGAGCTGATCTATGATGAATCCACCCGTTTCTGAGGCCGAGCTTACTTAGATGTTTGAATTTGCCTAGCAGCATTTTCTATTAACTCTTTTAAGAAATCTTCTATTGATATACTCTTTTCCTTGCAAAAATCCTCTAATATTTTATAGGATTTTTTGGAAATAGAAACTTTTAGAGTTTTTAAAGTTTCATCCAATTCGTGACCCTTAAAATCTTTAAACCAGCTGCGTACGTACTCTTTATAATGCTCTTCAACTACAATCTCGTATCTCTTTTTTGGGTCAACGAAAACATCAGTACTCAACGTTATAGACTCTTTTGGCTTTAAGCCTCCAAGAGTAATCTTAAAAATTTCTTTTTTATCAGTGACTACTTTATACTTCAGTAGACCCAATATTTTCTTCTCTTCTTGAATAGGTTCATCCAGCAATTCGTAAACATGTACGACAATTTTGTTAAACATAATTTCATCTGGATCATCAAGAGTATCATCGAAACCTATTGTTACATTGCCAACATTCTTAAGTTTTATTATAAGTTTGCCATCTTCAGATTTGAACGGTCTGATTTGCAAATCTTTGACAATTTTACCCCTAAAAATTTCTTTAATTTCTTCTTTCTCTTCCTCACTTACAATTCTACCAAAACCATATCCCCAAATGGCAGAGCTAGGATCAATTGATGTCATATTATCTCGCTTGAATTCAAAAAATTTTAACTTTTCTCCAACAGATGTGTCCACTTAAAACAAATACTTATACATTACCACTATGCCAAGCAATCTCTTTATTAATAGTGTAAATCTCTTCCAATATAGAATGTTCTTCTTTTTCTAATTTTCGTAATTCGTTTAGAAGTTTTCCCCTACGTGATACAGAGTATATAATTAGCTCTAATAGCGAAGTGACGAATAAAATTACCTCAATCTGTATTTTCACCAAAGATAGAAAAGCAAACAGAGGAAGTAGGAATACTAAATTATAAATGAGAAATTTAATTTTTGTCTTCTTTCTCCACTCTTTCTCAATTTTTCTGTGTGTTGCTTGAACAACCTTAAGACATTCGGTTAATGAACAGATTGATTTTAAAAGATCCGACGGCGGTTCTCTTTTTTCTGCCACAACAGATTTAAGAACGGTCATAGTATGACAAAGTGCTGAAATTATTGCTTCCTTTGGATTGTCCTTTGGTGTAATACCATAAATATACTCCTCAAGGTCTTTAAAGCTGTATAGGGTTTTAGATTTGGAGGATTTAATGTAGTTTTCTACATGTTCTTGAGCTATACTCCTTTCAAGTATATCATGTTTAGATGTACTGACACAGTGATCTTGAATTAAATGTAAAGCCCAAGCTAGGTATTTTCCCGCTAATTTCAAATCATTGTTAAGATAGCACATTCGTGCCTTAAAAACATAATCTATAATGTCTTGATGTCTTCCCCAGTGATGTGGAGCAAATCTTTCTCTTCTATTATACTTCCTAACCCTATCAGGCGAGCATATATTCCTTAAAATTGTACGAGTAAATTCTCCTCTTTTTATTCCGAGATTATCTATTGCAATATTGGTTATGTCTCTGTGTGATTGACATAGCATGAAGATATTATCTACTTTATTAAATTTTAATTTCCTCATGCAAGAAGAACTCTCACATTTAAACAACTGTCTCTTTATACATTATGATAAGCTTGAATTTTTCAAATAGCGTTTTCAGAATTTTCACCACCCAGTAAACCTTACAAGTCCATTCCTCCAAACCCTTTCAACCTCTTCTACACTCACTTTAAAGCAGTTCTTTATAACTATCTCATCACCTTCAACAACCCCTATTGTATAAGCACTTAACCCTTTAGACCTCATAAAGCTAACGAACTCTTCAGCATCTTCAACTTCGACAAGCCACCTCGTATTAGATTCTGAAAATAGTTTGACGTAATCATCACCTCTCAATTCACTCAAATCTATCTTACAACCAAAACTGCCAATGCACATCTCAGCCAAAGCTACTGCCAATCCACCTTCAGATAAATCGTGGCAGGCATAAACTTTGAACTCCTTAAAGGCTTGAAGCATGGCATTCGCATATCTCTTAAGCCTCTTAGGTGATGTTTTAGGAACTACTGTACTTCTCTGACCAGTTACAGCACAATACAAGCTTCCACCGAACTCCTTCAAAGTTTCTCCAACCAAAACAATTTCTCCCTTCCCCTTGAAATTAGAACTCACAACTTTACGAATATCTTCAACCATACCAATTCCCATGAGTGTAGGTGTTGGTGCTACAGAGCCGTAAGGTGTTTCGTTGTAAAAACTGACGTTTCCACTGACGCAAGGCAAACCAAATCCCTTGGCCATCCATCCCAAAGCCCTAACGCACTCAACGAATTCACCCATTCTCTCGGGCTTTTCTGGATTTCCGAAGTTCAAGCAGTCTGCAAAGCTGTGTGGAATTGAATTGACAGAAATCAAATTCCTTACCATTTCATCGAAACTACTTGCTGTTCCCCAGAATGGATCAATTTTTGTCATCCAAGGATTTACATCAGTAGTTATCGCCAAACCCCTCCAAGATTCTGTCGGCTTAATTACTGCGCAATCTCCATGAGTTTCCCTATTTATTTTACCTTGTAGAGGCTTTAAAATTGTGCAAGCTCTAACTTCGTGATCGTACTGCCTTATAACCCATTCCTTACAAGCGACATTTGGATGCTCCAACATCTTGAGCAAAACACCCTTAAGATCGATTGGCTTGGAAGTTTTGTCAATTCTTTTAACCCTTTTAACAACGTAGGGTCTACAGTATTCTACAGCTCTAAGCAGAAAATCCAAATCGAGTTCGTATATCTTATACCCCTTCCAATACACCCTAACCACTTTATCCGGAATTGCCTTTCCAATAACAACAGCTGGAATATCCCACTTCTTAAAAACATCTAGCACATCATCAACATGCTTTGGACTGACTGTTAACATCATCCTCTCCTGACTTTCAGATATGTAAATCTCCCAAGGAGCCATTCTCTCCTCCTTCAAATGAACCTTATCCAAGTAAACTTCGGCACCGCAATTTCCAGCATAGCTCATTTCACTTACTACACAGCTTAAACCTCCTCCACCCAAATCCTTCATTCCCGTTATCTTATCAACAACTTCTAAACAGGCATGGATTAGAGGCTCTTTCATTATTGGATTTCCCAATTGCACTGCTCCCCTCTCCTCCTCACTCTTCTCACTCAACTCCTTAGATGCAAAAGTAACGCCATGAATTCCATCTCTTCCAGTTGCCCCTCCCACAAGTACAAACAAATCCCCTAAATTTCCAACCCTTGAATGAACGATTCTATCCTTTCTAACTATCCCAACACAGCCAACGTTGACCAAACAGTTCGTTATGTAACTCTCATCAAAAAAAACCATTCCTCCTACAGTGGGAATTCCAACTCTATTACCGTAATC
This sequence comes from uncultured archaeon, assembly GCA_964554855.1. Lineage (GTDB taxonomy): Archaea > Halobacteriota > Archaeoglobi > Archaeoglobales > Archaeoglobaceae > Archaeoglobus_B. Next base: position 18,657 of record CAZKQI010000006.1, read on the forward strand.
CCTTATTCCAGCAACAACGCCGAAAAGGAGATAGAGAGGATGTTTAACTCCTCTAGGCAAATCTTTAACATCCAAATTTCCAAAAAAGAGGGGATCTACCAATGCAATGGGCTGAGCACCCATACATAGAACATCTCTCAAAATACCACCTATACCAGTTGAAGCTCCGCCATAAGGCTCTATTGCTGAGGGATGATTGTGAGATTCCAAAGCAACAACATAAGCAAATTCATCATCAAATTCAACAACTCCAGCATCCTCCTTTATAGCTGAAATAACATAATCCTTCTCAATACCAAATAAATACTCTCTCAGATAGCATTTCGAACTCTTATAACAGCAATGCTCACTCCAAGCCTGAGCTATAGATTGTAACTCAATATCAGTAGGATTTCTACCCCTTTTTGTAAAATAATCCTTAATCTTGCGCATTTCATCCAAGTTCAAAGCTAAACCCATCTCCTCACTTATTCTCATCAAATCTTCATCATTAGAATTGATAACGTCTATCTCGTAAACCTGCGGATATATTTCCCTATACATAATCATCACTCCTTAAGAACAATCTTATAATTTTGAATTACTGGATTCGCTAAAAGCTTTTCACACATCTCTCTAACTTCTCTCTCAGCCTCATCTCTATTTCTTGTATCTATCTCAATTCTGTAAACCTTAACACTCGATACTCTCTTAACTTTTTTAAAACCCAAGAGTCTCAAAGCCTTTTTAACAGCTTCTCCTTCAGCATCCATCACTCCCTCTTTGAGTTCAATGAACACTTCTGCAATCATGTCCAATTCTCATGGGGAAATTTCAAAACACTTTCGCAATTCTATTATATTTCTAAGTTTAGATACAAACAGATGTTTTTCGATACATACATAGGTAGAAACTTTGCCAGAATTTATGCTGAAAATGTTGTTGTAATATGTCACGGCTTACCTTACGAACCTCTATCAGTTGTTTCTAAGGGTTATGATGATTTAGCTGAATTTTTTGGAGCTAATGGACTTAATTCGGTTATATTTGACTTTTCTGGATGTGGATTCAGTAGAGGATTATTCAGATTATCAAGATGGACGGAGGATTTACTTGATATAGTTGAGAAGTTTGAGAGGGTTCATCTAGTTGCGTTCAGCTTGGGAGGAGTTCCCGCTACTCATATAGCAAGGTTGAATAGGGTAAAAAGCTTGGTTCTTTTAGCTACGCCATGTTGCTTTGATGTTATGAGGAAAGATTTGATAAAACTGGCTTATGAAAAGGCATTGAAGGATAGAACATTGAAGATATCAGAACTTTTTGAAGAATTTTACGAAAAATTCAAAAGAGATATGGAGGATTTTGCACCTATTAAATGGATTGACAAAGTTAAATGTCCTATTTTGATTGTTCATGGCAATGAAGATGATGTAATTCCTTTTGAGAGTAGCTTGAGACTCTATGAAAGATCTAAAGATTCTTACTTCTTGGAAGTTAAGAATGGTGGGCATAGATTGAGGGAATACGGTGTTGTAATGGAAATTGTTGCAAAGTGGGTTGCTGGAAATTACGTTGAAGGTGAAGTTTGGAGGGAGAGATGGAGAGTTGTTGAAGTTTAAAGTAATTCGACCAACTTAAATATCAGCCGTTCAACATTCTTAGCATGCCTCTTGAACGAATCTTCATCCATAAAATCGTGATAAAAGTTAGCATGAATTATTTCGGCGGATTCTACATAAATCCTTGCGATTTCGGGGTCATTGAGTTCTATAGAAATCTTGTTTACAATGTCTCTAAACTGTCGATGCTTTCCAAGTTTAATACCGTATTTTTTGAGGGCTATCGCATACAAAATGTTGGCAAGAGCACCCCAAAGGAACTCTGATGCTTTTTGGAACTTTCTCTCCTTTAAATACCATCGATAGTTATCATAATAAATGTCGGCAAGTCTCTTTCTTCTTGTTACTTCAGTTTCTATTTTATTCATAATATCATCCATACTGGTCAACTTTCACATCTCTCTTTGCAAAAATCGTTCTTCCATTTGCTTTAACAAGTTTAACTGTTACAATTGTCTCATCTGGTAATAATCCGTAATCAGCAAGCTTTCTCCACGAATTTTCGTCAAAGTATAGGTAATCATAGGTTCCGATAGGCTGAACGAACAAAACAAAACTGACGGATAAACCTTCAAGCTCTGGAATCGATGGCTCAACAGATATTATTTCGCCCTCTATCCTACTACCAGTTTCGAGCATGTAGTAATCGGAAAGATACTTTTTAGGTATTACAAGGCAGAAACTGGATACCCTATATAGTTCCTGCATATCCTTAGACAGAGGTTCGTGATACAGCTTGCTTACAAGTGTAAGTGGCATGAGTTTGATTTAGTTGCCAAATTTTTTAAGTGTTTTGTAAGACAACATTTATTAATCGGTATTTGAATGGCATAGAGATGGCATCATCAATGTACGCTTACATAAGGGAGATGTGGAAGAGGCCTTGGGATGGTATAGTTGGAAAATTGATGTGGGAAAGGTTGCAGAAGTGGAGGAGGGAACCAGCTGTTGTCAGGATTGAGAGGCCAACAAGGCTGGATAGAGCAAGGGCTTTAGGTTACAAGGCTAAGCAGGGTGTTATAGTAGTGAGAGTTAGGGTTAGAAGGGGAGGGAGAAGAGCTTCGAGGCCTAATAAGGGAAGGAAAGTCGGAAACCTCATGGTAAGTAGGAAAACGCCAAAAAAGAATCTTCAGTGGATTGCTGAGGAGAGAGCGAACAGAAAATATCCAAACATGGAAGTTTTGAACTCTTACTGGGTTGGAGAGGATGGAAGATACAAGTGGTTCGAAGTTATACTAATTGACAGAAGTCATCCATCAATTCTAAGCGATCCTCAGCTTAGCCAAATTGCAAAACAGAGAGGAAGAGTTTTTAGGGGCTTAACTTCAGCTGGAAGGAAAGCAAGAGGTTTGAGAAGGAAAGGTAAAGGAGCTGAGAAGATTAGACCTTCATTGAGAGCAAATTTCAGAAGGAAGAAGATAGGCAATACTTAAGAAGATTTTTAACAGTTAGATTTCTATGGATAGACTTCAATGGCTCGAAATACAAAACTTCAGAGGAATTGAATACGGCAAGATTGAAGACTTTACAAACTTAAATGTATTTATTGGAAAGAATAACACTGGTAAAAGCACGATTTTGGAGGGAATATATTTAAACATCTTGTGTGAATATTCTGAAGGCATTAGATGTTGGAATTATTCCTTAGATTTCTTTCGTAAAGAACCTTTTGAAGTGCTAAAAAATAAGAGAAAACGTCCTTTCGACGATTACTGGGCTTATAAGAAAAATTTTCCAATAAGGATTAGATCTAACTTATCAGAATTGGTAATCCCTAGGCATTGCAGTATTTCTCGTCAAAATCAAATCAAAGATGTGATCTTGCTGTATCCTGAGCTGTGCTTAGACCCATCTTATCCCTTATACGTAAGGGAATACATAGCGGATTTCGGTTTAGAGGCTATACAGAAAATAGCTAAAGCTCTAACTGAAAAGTTAGGTTTAGAGGAAGAATTGGGATACATTGAAGAAAGAAAGGGGAACATATACTTCGTCTTTGAGAAGAAATCCGTTCCATTTGAAAACGTCGGTGACGGTCTCAAAATAGTCTTTGTCGTATTTGCAATCTGCTACTACCTTACTGATGGAGTAATTCTAATCGAAGAACCCGAGGCTCATCAACATCCTAAAAGCTTAGAGTTTATATGCGAGGCTTTAGTAGATGCATCAAAGTCAAATCAAATTTTCATATCTACCCATTCATTAGAATTTTTGAAAATGATACTTGAAAAGACGAAGACGAAAAATGTAAGCTTAAATGTCTACAAACTTCTTGAACTTAAAGATGGAAAGTTAGAATATAAACTCTATACGAGAGATGTTGCTTACGCCTCTATTAACGAAATAGGGAGGGACTTGAGATTATGAAAATAAAGATTGTCTTGTGCGAGGGATTAAGAGATTCAAGGTTAGTTCAGGCTATATTGGAATACTACACAGATTTTAGGCCAGTTACAGATGATAAAAGGAAAAAAGTTGAAAAAAGACTCGAAGAACTTATCAAAAATTTAATTGGAAGAATTGAAGATATTTACGGAAAAGAAAACGACTATGTGGTAATCTTAAACATGCAAAGTGAATTCAGCAAGTTCTTAAGTGATAAAAGCTTATTGGAAGCATACAAAGATTTAGAGCTTGAGGAGAATGTAGAACTTATTTTTGTATTTGATTCTGAGTACAGTAAGTTAAAAGATCATTTTAAGTCTTGTCTAATCTTTAACAATCGAATTGAGGATTTTATAATTAATATTGTGCATAATTTGGATGTTGATGTTGATACAAATATTACAAATGATTTGCTAAAGTATTGCCAAAAGTATAACAATAAAATTAATGAAGATAAATTTAAAGTTCAATTGTATCATCTGATTCTCTCAGCTGGTAAATGTGATAAAGTAATGTTTGTAAAGCTGTTCAAGTTGTTAGAAGAAAAGAACTTAGAAAAACCCAAAGAAATTTTAGATCTAATTAATTTATTGACATCGTAGCCCTTTTAAAACTAATTAAAGCCCTTTTTTTATGGACTTGGAATCAAAATTTTACCTGATCAAGAGGAATGCAGTTGAGATAGTTACGGAGGAAGAACTTTTGGATCTCTTACAAACTAAAGAGAAACCGAGAGCTTACGTTGGATATGAGCCAAGTGGTGAGATACATTTAGGTCATATGATGACCGTTCAAAAGCTCATGGATTTGCAAGAAGCTGGATTTGAGATAGTAGTTCTCTTGGCAGATGTTCATGCTTATTTGAATGAGAAGGGTGATTTTGAGGAAATTGAGGAGCTTGCAGATTACAACAAAAGAGCTTTCATAGCTTTGGGTTTGAAAGCTAAATTCGTTTTGGGTAGCGAATATCAGCTTGAAAAAGATTACGTTCTAGATGTGCTAAAGATGGCGAGGATAACAACTTTGAATAGGGCGAGAAGGAGTATGGATGAGATAAGTAGGAGAAAGGAAGATCCGATGGTTTCTCAGATGATATATCCTCTTATGCAGGCTTTGGACATAGCTTATTTGGATGTAGATCTTGCAGTCGGTGGAACTGATCAGAGAAAGATACACATGTTAGCTAGGGAAAATCTGCCGAAGCTGGGTTACAAGTCTCCAGTTTGCTTACATACTCCAATATTGTTGGGTTTGGATGGGCAGAAGATGAGCTCATCTAAAGGAAATTATGTATCAGTTAGAGATTCGCCTGAAGTTGTTGAAAAGAAGATTTTGAAAGCTTACTGTCCTGCTAAAGATGTTGATAACAATCCTATAATTCAGATTGCTCTCTATCATATATTTCCTAAGTTTAACGAGCTTAAGGTTGAGAGGGAAGAAAAATACGGTGGAGATGTAATATACAACACTCCAGAAAAACTGATTTCAGACTTTAAATCGGGTAATTTGCATCCTTTAGACTTAAAGAGGGCTGTGGCAAGGTATTTAAACAGCATCTTAAAAGATGTTAGAGTAAAACTCAATAGGGGGTGATAGTCTGGAGGAGGTAGTAAGGGTAAGATTGCCAGATAGAGATAAGGGAGAAATGTTTGGAATAGTGGTTGCAATGTTGGGTGGAGGGCATGTGAAGGTTAAGTGTGAGGATGGGAGGGAAAGATTGGGTAGAATACCTGGTAAACTTAGAAAGAGAATATGGATAAGGGAAGGAGATGTTGTAATAGTTGTGCCTTGGCAATTTCAAGATGAAAAGTGCGACATAATCTGGAGGTATACAAATCCTCAGGTTGAATGGTTGGAGAGAAAAGGTTACCTGACATTTTGAGCATAAACATAAATGGAGATTTGGACGATGAAAGTTTAATAGAAAGAGCTGAAAAATGTAAAATTGTCTGGGTAGGATACAATCCAAATTTCAGAGATCCTTTTCAAATTGCAGATTTAATTTCTGATTACGTTAGTTTTGTAGGTTTTGGAGTTGTACCAGTTGATTACAATTGTTCGAAAATTTTGGAAAATTTTAGGGAAGTTGTGAAAAGGCATAGAGATACGGTATTTGCTTTAGGTGTAGGTGCTGGAAGTTTGAGAGGTTATGAGGGTTTGAAAAAGGTAATAGATTGTCTAAAAATCTTGAGAAGGTATGTAGATTTTCTGTTTTGTGGATGTTCAGGTCCAACAATTACAAAGGAATCTTCTAAAATTGTAGATGGTATTTTGTTCAACTATGCACATCCAGAACATTTAAAATGGATTGTGAGATTTGTGGAGAGAGAAGTTATTAAGGTTGCTTATGCACCTTCCTTAATACTTCCAAGTGAATTTGAGAAAGATTTGCTTTTAGCCTGTGCAATTGTAGCATGTAGCAATGCTTTTGTAAAGAGATACAATAAAATTGAGGATTTATCAAGGATTAATTTTACTGAGGCAATAAAGGATTATAAGAAATTCGGGAAAATACCGAAAGTAATTGAAAAGCATAGAGACTTTTTGATTGAGAAATTTGCAATTTCAGGTAAATTTGATGAGTTTGTTGAAAAAGTTAGAAAAATATTGGAGATTTGCGATCATGTAGTTTTAGGAGATCCATTTTTCAGAGATTTGAATCAAATAAATATGATCACACGTATCAATTCACTCCTATCGAGACAGAAGTAAAATAATTTTATATTGAAAAATAAAAGCTTGAAATATTTACAATTGCTGACTCTTCTAATTATCACTTTCTTAGCTTGAAACCGTTCACAATCGATTACAAAGTTTCCATAACTTTTGGAGACCTTGTTCTTGATAAGCTGATTGGACTTTCAATTTAAAAAGCAAAGTTAATAAAATCTTTCAAGATTTGATCTCGGATGTTTGAGCAGAATTCTGAATTCTGTTCTATCTGCCAATGCGTTCATCAGAGCAATCATAATCGCTTTCATCTCCCTCCTCTTTATCTCAGAGTATCTGTGTGCATGTACAAGGGGAAATGGATATCCATCTACTTCAAGTCCCACAACTCTTGGCAAAACCTTTTCAATTTCAACATTCGATTCAAGTAGATATATGTTTCCATAATCTCTGAATCTGATGTAACACGGATGAACTTTCAATTTAATCAAGTTTTTCAATTCAAGAATCTTTGCAAGTTCTCTAACCCAACCTCCCTTCTTAATTTCATAAGAAAATTTAAAGTATCCAGATTTTTCAAAACCGAAAGATTCATTTACCAAATAATCGACTACAGCCTGATCTGTAATCCTGTAATCATTTTCACGTAATAATCTGCTTTCATAAACGTTCTTGGCTATAGAAACTACCTCCTTCTCAAGCAATCTATCGTAAGCATGAAGATACTCCACAAATTCTAATGCTATTCTCATTTTTTCCTTATCCCTACTCAAAAGAGTCTTTCTCTGAGTCAATCCACTTTCAATATCTCTTTTCATTCCCTCCAACCATTCATCAAGTTCGTTTTTAAAGTCTTGTAGTGTTACAATTGTTTTATCATCACTCAAATTTATTTCATTTTCAATACCGTACAATTCAGTTAATCTGGGTTTTTCAATTAGAAAAAGAAGATTGCTTAAAGAGCCATCCAAAAGGGCTAAACCATCAGAAAATAAGCCAATTCTTGCTTCATTTGTTTGCATGTGCATTTCAATCCTTTTTTCAACATGCTTGAAAGGTTCTATTACAGAGATGTCATGCAACTCCAAAATTTTTTCTCCAACACCTACACTTGATACAGCATATACTATTGCTCCACACCTCTTTTCCATACTCCTACTGCCATCAATACCGTAAACACTGCAATTTTCTGGCTTAGGAAGTTCTTCCCATTTGAAATCTCTCTTAAGCTCCTCTTTTTCTTCAATAACATTTCTTACACTCTTCAATATATTTTCAAGTCTTCTAGGAAAATCCTGAAAGAGTGAATCGCTCAATCTTCTCATCTATCATCACCTTCGAAAAGTTACCATGCAGATCAACCCTTATTACCTTATCAGCAATATCCTTAAGCTCCTCATCATGCGTTACAACTATTACTTGAGGTATCTTCTTGAGGTATCTGTTCATTATATCTACAAGCTTCCTCCTTCTCTCCTCATCCAAGAATGGTGTAGGTTCATCAAGTATTAGGAGAGGTATATTTCCCTGAATCATGAATATAGATAGAGCCAATCTGAAAGATAGCCCCAAAGCAATCAACTCTCCACCACTCAGAAAGCTTATATCCTTTTCAACTCCTTGATATATAACCTTTACAGCAACCTTTTCCTTCCTACCTGCCTCTCTCTTCAAAACAATTCCAGAATATTTTCCTTCCGTCATTTCTTCAAAAATCTCACTTGCAATTTTTTCAACCTCTTTGAATGCATATTCAGTGAGTGAAACCTTGTACTTTCTAATCCTTTCCCTCAACTCGCTCAATTTTGGTATCACCTCTCTTCTCAACTTCTCCAATCTTTTGCATTTCCCTTCAAATCTCTTGAACCTATCTTCCAAATCTGAAACATTTGATTCAAGCATTTTTATGTAATCATTCAACCTATTGATACTCTCTTTCAAAGCGGAATACTTACTTAATTTCTCTGTGTACTTCTTGTAACAACTTCTGTACACTTCTTCATCATAATTTAACTCTTCAATTTCCTTAATTATATTTGCAAGCTTCTCTCTAAGATTGGAAATCTCATTTTCACATCTTTCAATCTCATCATTACATTTCTCAAAATCTTTTATTTTCACATCTAATTCTGTCTTTGCATTGAAAAGCCTGTTGTACTCATCATAATATCTTTCAAGATCTCTCAATATCTCTTCATCAATTCTCTTAAATCTGCTCATATCTTCTTCAACTTCTTCAATTCTTCTCTCAATACCCTTCAATCTATCTTCAAGCTCCTTTTTAATAGACAAATCCTTTTCTAAAGCAGAAATTTCTCCAGAAATTTTCGATATCTCTTCTCTGAGTTTATTGTATTCTAACCAAGCATTCTCAATCTCATCAAAATTCTTCAATTCCATTTTTAAACTTTCAATTTCTTCGCACATCTCGAACTCTTTCATAATCTCATTTTCTTTCAAAATAACATTTTCAAGCTCCAACTTCTCCCTTTCATACCTCTTCAAATCTTCCTCAATCTCATTCAATACCTTATTTACATTCTCAGCTTTCTTCATGTATCCCCTTATCAAATTCCTTCTATCTTCTTCACTCAATGGCCTTCTACAAGTTGGACATATACCCTTTACAGATTTAAGAGCAGATAAGAAATCTTTTAGCGTTTCAGCTTCTTTCTCAATCTTAGCCCTATTTTGAATCAAATCATTCAACTTCTTTTCAATCTCTTTAAGTTTTGATTTAGCTTTTCTAACAACTTCTATCTCTCTCTCAATTAATTCAATATTTCTACATTTCCTTTCAAGCTCTCTCAATCTATCGAATTTTACTTTTAGATCGTTATATCTGGAAGCTTTACTTTCAATCTCTTCAATTCTTTCTTCAATCTCCTCCTTCCTCCTCTTCAATCTCTGGATTGATTCAGCTTTTAAATTAATTTCTTCAATTTTTTTCTCTATGTTTTCTTTCTCTGATTTAAGCTTTATAAGTTTTTCTCTCAATCTTTTCTCTTCTCTAATAGTTTCTTCGTATTCACTTTTCAATCTGATATATTCCATTGCTTTAGGCTCAATTTCCTTTAACCTCTCAACCCTTCTCTTTAAATCCTCAACATCTTTTTCAATCTTGAATTTCTGGTTTTTCAATAATTTCAATCTCTCTTCAATCTTTTCAATACTCCTTTCTATTTCTTCTCTTCTTCTTTTCAAATTGTTAAATTTCTCTTTAATTTCTTCCAATTTCTTCTT
>CAZKQI010000006.1:28562-37512 GCA_964554855.1 uncultured archaeon
CTTTATTTTTTCTTCAAGTTCTCTCTTTTTTAAATTAAGTTCATTTCTTGCCTCTTTAAGTTTATTCTCAATGTTTTCCTCTGCCCGAATCTCGCCCTCTATCCTACTAACTTCTCTTTCAAAATTTTTTATAAGTTTACCCAAATTATCCCAAGCCTTCTCAAAATCTTCTATTTGCGTAATTCTTTTAATTATCTTCTCCCTTCTCTCATCATCCCTAACTATATCCTCTATTTCTCCCTGTCTAACATATATTGCATTTAACCAGATGTGAGAAGGGGCAATATTGTATTCTACCCACCTCTTTACACTTTCATCTCCTTCAATTAATCTATCAAATTTCATGTAGGTGTTTCCATCGCTACTTCTGACTATAACTCCATCTCTTCCCTCTAATCTGAAGTGTAATCTTATTTCATATTTATTTGCTGAATCTCTTATGAGATCATCCTTCTTCATGCCAAGAGGTTTTACACCGTACAAAGCTACAGCTATTGCATCCAAAATTGATGTTTTTCCAGCACCGTTCCTACCTACCACCAAATTTATTCCTCTATCAAAATCAATTTTTGAACTTTTATGTGATCTGAAGTTTTCAATTTCAACACGCCTTATGAACATGCTCATCCCTCCAGAAAATCAAGTAATGTTCCAACTTTCTTCTCTCTTTTTCTCAAACCAAACTCCCTTTCAACAAAATCTTGAACGATATCTATTATACTTTCAAAATCGCTTCTCTTCAAATACTCTATGAGACTTAGCTCAAACTCGCTGAAAACTTCATTTATCTTTTTAACTTCAACTTTCCTCTCTTTCGAAATCTTTTCAAAGCTTATCCTCAGATTCTTTACATTTCTCTCTAAAATTGCCCTTATCTCTTCAACATTAATCGTTCTTTCTCCATAAATCCTCAATATAAGTAGAGATTCTGTATTTAGGAAATCTAGAATTTCTTTAATTTTGCTTAGAGCATCTTTCTGATCTTTAACAGATAAATTGGCCAATATAAGGTCTCTGCAATCAATCTTCACAAATTTTGGCTTGAAATTTTTGACAATGAAAAATCCCTTTTCATAACCTTCAGAAACTACCAGTTCATCAAAGTAATCTATTTTCAGCGAGTATTCCCTTGCATCAAATCTTTCGGGACATCCGGGATATACAAATAGAGAATCACTTATGTTCTTTGATATGGGTATGTGTATATGTCCTAAAGCGTAATACTTTGCTTTTGGCAAATCTTTTAGAGTTACATAGTCATCTCTTATCTCAAAATCTACAACCTCTTTAACAGACATATGCAATACTACAATATCGCAGTCTGGCAAATATCTATCCTCCATTAACAATTTGAACTGATGCGATGACCTATGTGTATCGCCAAATATTGTCAATCCATCGTAATTGGCATATACAAGACTGTAATTTCCAAATGTCTTTGATTTCAGAAAATCACTCTTAACAAACTTTTTCCTCAAACCCAGCTTAAATAAAAGTCCTAATGATTCGAGTAAGTCGTATATGGAAACATCTTTTATCGTTTTATCGTGATTTCCTTCTATTGCAAAAACTGGTATATTTTCCCTCCTTAAAAGATTCAAAATTTCTATAGCCTGTTTTATCGTTTTAGGATTTGGATTGCTTCTATGGAAGAGATCTCCAGATATTATAACAATATCAACATCTTGCTCCACTACAGATTCAACTGCACTCTTAAATGACTTTGCAAAATCTTCAGCTCTGAAGGGTAAATGATACTGTTCGTATCCCAGATGTGCATCAGCTAGATGAGCGAATTTCACTAAAATACATTCTTTTAAAAGTATAAACGTTTTGCTAGCAAAGTATATATATGTTTATAAAGCAGTCTAAAGAGGGTGTTATTATGAAGAGAGATTTTAAAATAAAAATTGAGAATGTAGTAGCTTCAACGCAAATAGGAGAAAACATAGATCTCAATAAAATTGCAAGGGAAATACCAGATGCAGATTATAAGCCCAAACAATTTCCAGGGCTTGTTTTGAGAACTAAAGAGCCAAAGGCTGCAGCTTTAATATTTAGAAGTGGTAAGGTTGTTTGTACTGGATCTAAGAGTGTTGAAGATGCTAGAAGGGCTGTTAAGCAAATCGTAAAGATAGTGGGAAGTTTGGGTATTCCAGTAATAGATGAGCCCGAAGTTAAGGTTCAGAACATAGTAGCTTCAGCAGATTTGGGAACAGATTTGAATCTGAATGCGATAGCAATAGGATTGGGGTTAGAAAATGTTGAATACGAACCGGAGCAATTTCCCGGATTGGTTTACAGATTGAAAGATCCAAGAGTTGTCGTTTTGATATTTGGTTCTGGAAAGATGGTTGTTACTGGTGGCAAAACTCCAGATGATGCAGGAAAGGCTGTGGAAAGAATTGCCGAAGAACTCGAAAGCTTAGGGCTATTATGATATGGAGCTACAGAGCTGTAAATAATAGGATTGCAAGGAAAAAATGGATAGCTTTAAGTTTGATTCTCGTAGCCTTAGGTTTATTATACACGGCTTACAGAATAAATACAACATCAAAGCTTTTCTCATCTCTTGCAATATTTACTCTTTTCATAACAATGGTTTTCCTATACACTTTGATAACTCTTGGAAGAGTCAGATACTATTTTATTGAAGAAAATTTTATAATATACAAGCCATTCAAAACAAAAATAGAGGATATAGTGGGATATGAAGCAGATAGAAATAATTTGGTCATAAAGCTAAGGTTGAAGAAGCCAAAAATTTTTGCTGTAAAAACTCTCTACTTCGACAAGGAGGAAGAGTTTGAAGAAGTTTTAAGGTTCTTGAAGAGGGTTTTGGGATGAGCAACTATAAAAAAGCACTTACAGTAGGTTAGCTGTATTTATCCAAAATCTCTTCAAAAGCTTGAATAACTTTTTTCAGATCATCTTTGGGAACAAAATAAGTTGAAAGCTTAATGCTTTTAGTTCTTCCAGGCTTTATACCATGAATCCTTCTCTTCTTAAGCTCGTTGTAAAGGAAGTAACCACCTTTCTTAACCTTTTTCGAAATTTCGTAAAGCTTTTCAGTCTTGAAATGTAGTAAATCATGTTTGTGTGGTCTTTCACCCAAAAGTTTGAATCCCAAGGATTCAAATTCTCTTATGAACCATCTTGCCTTTTTAACCTCTTCATTCCAAACTTTTACCCTTTCTCTAACGTGATCGAAGGATGCAATTAGAGTCATTAGAGGAACACCTCTAACACTGCATCCCAAAAATTCTACCTCTTTATCATTAAATCTTTCAGATTTTCTCAAAACTATCTTGGCAAAATCTTCAGACATGCCTAAAACACCTACTGGGCCCGAAGATGCCATTGATTTGTGACCACTTCCAACGACAAAATCCACACCTATCTTATCAGCATTTACTTCCATTCTACCTATAGAGTATGCACAGTTTAGCATGACTGGGATATTCTTATCATGACAAATATCTACAACAGACTTAACATCTGGTAAATTTCCGTAATTTCCATCAGGATAAGTTAAAACTGCTAAAACGACATCACCCTTCTTTCTTCCCTCTTTTATAGCATCCTCAAATCTCTCTTCAATAACCTTATATTCAGGATAGCCAGTGTTATCAACCTCAATAACATCCAATTTAGCTCTTTCTGCAGAAACATAGGTTGAGTAATGTGCATTTGAATCTACAATAACAATTCCATTATTTTTTGCCAGACTATGCATAACAATGAATTTTCCTTCCCTTGCACCATGTGTTATCCTTGCAATGTCACATCCCAAAAATCTTGCAAGTTCTTCAACAAAATCAGCAATAGGTGGAGTTTTTATCTTGTGCAAATTCCCTTGACAAAAATCACAGATACTGTAACCATCTCCCCACTCCAAAAGCATTCTCTTTGCATCTTCAGTAAGCTTTCCTCCAGTTTGAAGTGGATCTATGTTTATAAAATTCTTCACTTTTCTTTCAACGAACATCGAAATTTTGATGAATATTGAGTTTAACTAAATTGCGATGAGGTTGGCATTGGCTTTGGCATTATCTATTGCATTGATTATCATGGGATGTGCTCAGAAGACAGAAATTGCTAAGAGTAAGATTGTCGTAGAAAGTGTTTTCGAAAATGGTGGCTACATTCCAGCAAAATATACTTGTCAAGGAGAGAACATAAATCCTCCCATATATCTCAAAAATTTAAGTCCAAAAGCTGAAAGCATAGCAATAATAGTGGAAGACATAGATGCACCCAAAGGCATTTTTACACACTGGATAATATACAACATTCCTCCCGTAAATGAAATTCCTGAGGGAATTCAAAGAGGTAAATTTATAGAGACTCCTTTTAAGGCAGTTCAAGGAGAGAACGATTTCGGATTTTATGGATACGGTGGCCCCTGTCCTCCATACGGAACGCACAGATACTATTTTAAGGTTTACGTTCTTGATACAAAGCTTGAATGGAAAGTGTACAAAAAGGATGAGTTGATGAAACGTATGGAGGGGCATATAATACAGTATGGAGAATTAATGGGTAAATTCTCTAAATAATTTAGGTTCCTTTTCAAATTTTATTCTAAATCCTATGGATCTTAGATAATCATAAGAAATCTTTCCTTCTCCATGTATCATAAGTTCGAGCAAATCCTCTGGTGTATCTATATCTGTACTTGCGAAGAAAGAGTCGAATGTTGAAAACTTTAAATTTAAGTCTTTTGCCCTTTTCAAGTGTTTGATGTAACTGCAATAGTAGTAACTGACTTTAAATAAGTCATTCCTTATCAGAATCATGTTTGTTCCTCCTCTCCTTCCAGGAGTTATGACTATATCTCCTTCCATATCAAAGAATTCCTCAATGACATTTTCATTAATTAATGGTATGTCTGACATGATTACAGCAGTCTCACCCCTTATCCTCGAATTTATAGCTTCATCAAGACTCCTAGAATCTATTTCTACATCATATCCTTCAATTTCGAATGGATGTGTAGATATTATATATATTTTAAAATCAAAATTTTCCAGAACATTTAAAACATCTAAAAGCATATAAAATGCAAATTTCTCTCTTTCCTCCCTTCTCATAACATTACTAAGTCTTTTTTTGGGATTGACGGGTTTAAATGGAATTAGTACTTGCATGGAGGAATTTGGTAAAGATCTATAAAATGTTGATCTATGTTTTTTTATGATATACTTTGTAACTTCGAATGAGGGTAAGTTTAGAGAGGTAAGAGAAATTGCAGAGAGATTTGGAATAGAGATTAAATGGCTGAAAAAGAAGTATCTTGAGCCTCAGGGTAGTGATTTGGAAGAAATTGCAAAAATGAGTGCTGAAATTTTAGCTAAGGAGGTAGGGGAGCAATTCTTTTTGGAAGATAGCGGCTTGTTTATACCAGCTCTAAATGGTTTTCCAGGGCCTTATTCATCCTTTGTATTTAAGACAATAGGTAATGAGGGTATTTTGAAACTGATGGATGGTATTGAGAATAGAGATGCATATTTCTTGGCAGTAATTGCATTCTGGGATGGTAAGAATGTTTTGACTTTTAAGGGTAGAGTTGAAGGTAAAATAGCTTACGAGATGAGGGGAGATAAGGGATTTGGATTCGATCCCATATTCGAATACAACGGTAGGACATTTGCTGAAATGGGGGAAGAGAAAAATGAAGTTTCACATAGAAGGAAAGCTTTAGAAAGTTTTTTCAGCTACTTAAAGAGCCTTAAGAATTTGTAATATCACTTCCCTCCTTCTCTTCCTCGTATCGAAATTTATTACAACTATCTGTTGCCAAGTTCCGAGTAAAAGTTCACCTCTCTTAAATGGCACGACCAAACTTGTTCCAACTATTGCCGATTTGACATGACTTGATCCATTGTCATCCCCCCATGTTTTATGATGCTCGTAGTAATCGTCGTAGGGAGCAATCCTTTCCATTACTCTTGGAAAATCTTTTTTCAATCCCGGCTCATACTCTATTGTAGTTACTGCTCCAGTGGATCCCTTAGAAAATACTAAAACTGCTCCTTCTTCAATTCCACTCTTTCTAACAAAATCTCTCACTTCATCTGTTATGTCAGCCATTCCATTTGTATCCAATTCAACTTCAATAACTTTAATCATGATGTCGTATATGCTAATGGAAGATATAAAAGCTTGGTAAATTTCAAAAAATCTTAATATTACCTAACGTTGTTTTGAATATGATTCTTTACAAACAATTCGGATTGAATGCAAGGGAAGCTGCAGAAATTACAGCCGATGTTGTTGAGATAATAAAGAGAAAGTTAGATGATGAAAAAGCAGTAGAATTCTTAAAGAGCAAGTACAGCAGTGAAAAACTACTCTTTGCAGTTCTTATGATTGGGAGAATTACTGGAATGAGTTTGGCAATTCAAGATATAGAAAAAGCTAAAATGATATTGACAGATTTTTCAAGATTAATAAAAATTCTTGATGAAAAAGGGAAAGATGAGCTTATAAAGATATTGGAAAGAGAGATTCTTGAAGAAGCTTATGCTGAGGAAGAACTTAAGAAAGGTTATGTATGATGTTTGCTGAATTAACTGTTAATGGGAAGAAAGTTAGAGTGCCATTTGTTTGTAGAATGTGTGGTGAATGCTGCAGAAAGCTTAGCAAAGTTGTTTATGATCCAAGAACGGGAAAGGTTTACATTGAAGATTTGGAGATTGAGTGGTTGGAAGAATTGGAAGAATACAAACATTTCTCTCATCCAGTAAAGATACAATGTCCATTTTTGAAGGATGACAAATGTGAGATATATGAAATAAGGCCAAAAAGTTGTAGAGAGTATCCTCTATTGACTGGGGATTTGGGTGTGGGATGTCCAGCCTACAAATCTTTTAAGAAATTTTTGAAAGTATTTAAACCGGAAAAAGTAGAGTATAAAGTTGTTGAAGGTTATGTAAAGCCTATAAGAATTCCTGAAAATTTTTTAAGAATCTTTCGAAGTGCAAATCCTACAAAGGCTGAAATGCGAGAGTTCCTAATCATAAATACTATAGAGAAAAATTTAAATTCTTGGGAAGAATAAGATAATTGAGGGCCCGTAGCTTAGCCAGGTCAGAGCGCCCGGCTCATAACCGGGCGGTCGAGGGTTCAAATCCCTCCGGGCCCATTTTATAGAAATAACAACTACAATCGATAAACTTTAAATACTCTAATGATGATAATTATTAGAGGTGGTTGTGGTGACAAAAATAGTTCATGCCCAGACGGTTTTACCTGAAGATGTATTGGAACAATTGAAGAGGAAAACTGGTGAAAGTACAACTAAGGATGCTCTGGCTAAAGCTGTAGATCATTACTTAAAATGCCCGTACGTTCATGAAGATACATTTGAAAAGAAATTAGAAGAAATAATTAAAAAGAAAAAGAAGTCTTAACATCTCCTTACGACTATTTTCTTTGCAAATTCCTTTGATAAGTCTATAATCTCGTTATCAACTCTAATTTTTACAGTATCGTTGTTTTCAACAACTTCAATACATTCATCGATTTTTATTATATGTTTAAGGGATGATGGAACTGCTAAAACTACAAACCTCCCCTTCTGTGCATTTGATAATGTAATCTCTTTGACCTTACAACTCTCACATATATTGCAAACTCCAGATATTATTGGACAAATTTTTTCAATTACTTTTTCATCTGCATGATGCTCCATTTCACAGCTCAATTCCTTAGCTTTTTCTTCATCTATACCAAGTAGTCTGAAAAATTTCTCAAATACTCTATAATATTTCTTTATTTTTTCAGCAATTTTTCTACCATCCTCTGTAAGAATTACGCCTTTATAAGGTATGTAATCTACGTAACCCATCTCCTTAAGTTTTGCAAACATCTCAGTAACACTTGAAGGTCTAACGTTTAACTTTTTAGCTATATCACTCGTTCTTGCAACTCTTTTCTCTCTTTCCTGAACATCCAATATGGCTTCAAGGTATTCCTCAATCCTCTCCACTTATCAACTTCGTTAGCAAAATTTTAAACTTTTCTTCTTAGTTGTGATTATGATTAAATTTAAGTTAGATTATATTAAGGAATTCGTTAGAGAGAAGGGAAGAGATGGTGTGATTGTAGCTTTCTCTGGAGGAGTTGACAGCACAACACTTGCTATGATATGTAAAGATGTTGTTGATGTTGTTGCAGTTACAATTGAGTCAGAGGTAATGCCAAGATGGGAAGTAAGAGAAGCTTTAAATATTGCTAAAGAATTGGGATTGAAACATCATATCATAAGAGTAAGATTACTTTCTGATGAAAATTTTGTAAGAAATACAAGAGAGAGATGTTACTTCTGTAAAAAAGTAATGATTAAGCGGTTAAAGGAATTTGGGAAAGAAATTGGTATTAGAACAATTTTTGAAGGTACAAATGCAAGCGATTTGAAGAAGCACAGACCTGGCTATAAAGCTATACTTGAAGAAAAGGACGTTTACAGTCCTTGGGTTGAAGCTGGAGTTACTAAGGAAGAGATAAGGATTATAGCTAAGGATATGGGATTAAAAATTTACGATAAGCCATCTTCTCCTTGTCTTGCAACAAGAATTCCATTTGGAGATAGTATAACATTAAATAAGCTTAGAAGAATAGAAAAAGCTGAAGAAATTGTTAGGAATATTTTGGGTGTTGATGTTGTTAGGGTCAGAGATCATGGAAATATAGCAAGAATAGAGGTCAAAAGGGAAGATAGATTTAAATTCATTGATACTGCTATGGATGAGATTGTTAAGAGATTTAAAGAGCTTGGTTATACATATGTAACTCTTGATCTTGAGGGTTATAGGGAGGGAAGTTTGCTTGAATATTAAGTTATCAAATTTGACAGTTTTATTCAATTCTTAGCATTGTTTGCCATTACTCTATCGTTCGTAATTAAAATCGAATTGGTTATCTTTGCAGTGGCAATGAAGTATGC
>CAZKQI010000007.1:0-2272 GCA_964554855.1 uncultured archaeon
CCATCACCCACCACCCAAAATCACTATACCTGTATGCCTATATATAAGTTTCGGTAAAGGATAATTTATATTTATTGAAAATATATCCAAATACTTGAGAATAGTAGAAAATATTGATTATTCTTCAATTTTTTCTTTCAGTAAACTTATAAAGTCCTTTGCTGAACTCAAGCACTGCAATTCATCCCTCATAACGAATGCCACGCTATTTATGTTAGATTTAACTTTTTTGTCTATTATATAAACCGCTTTAGTCTCCAAAACTTTAGAAATCCTTCCAAGAATCGAAGCTCTTCTATCTATCTCTTTAACCTGTTTTACTCCTGTTAAAATGTTTTCATTCTCAGCTTGAGATACCATATCGAAGGGTGCATGCTTAATTGGATATATCCTTACACCGATACATTCAAGATGTCTAACAATTTCCTTCTCTTTTCCAGCGAAGTTGCATTCTATATTGTAATCTTCTCCTCTAACAAAGTTCAAAAGATCTATTGCCCTTATAATCTCACTACCAAATATCTCTTCAAGTTTTAAGGCTGTTTCCACACTTGTATCAATGTTTTCCTCATATTTCTTAACAGTTCTTCTTGAAACACCAAGCATATTTGCAAGTTCACCTATTGAGAGTCCCAATTTTTCTCTTATTTCTCTCAACCTATCTCCATCTATCTTAACGTAATATCCTCCAGGAGCAGAATAAACTATAGGATAAACTCCATCCACAATAAAATCATAGAATGTAGCAGTATTAATTACTGGTAGACCATGTCTATTGTAAACTACACCCCTTTCAAGATAGTCATTCTTGAATTTTTCACCAATTACAATGGGACTTGCTTTTAGAAGTTTGGCAATTATTTTCATTTCCTTAGCCATTTCTTGCTTCAAGGAATCTACATTGTAAAGTACCTTTAAGAGAAGAATTATATCTCCCTTCCTAGCCACTATATCGAAACATCTTGGCTTAGTTTCAACTAAGTCCGTTACAACATATCCCGCTTTGGAAAGTATTCTGAGTACACTTTCAACTACTGCCATCTGCATTTTAAATGATAATAGGTCAAGAGTTATATATAAGCTTTCTTTTGTAGATTATGTGATAGAAGCTATTGTCTTGGGAATTTTGCTTGGTATAATTACTGGACTAACTCCCGGAATACATAGCAATACTTCAGCAACACTGATCTTAACACTCTCACCGCTTCTATCAAATTATTTCAATAGGGAAGAACTTGCAGTAATTGTTTTCGTCAATGCAATTGTTCACACATTTCTGGATATAATTCCAACAGTCTTCTTAGGTGTTCCAGATGAAGATACAGCCGCTGGAGTTCTACCTATGCACGAACTAGTTTTAGAAGGGAAAGGTATATCAGTATGTATAAATTCAGCCTTTTCAAGCATAGGAGGTTTCATACTTTCTCTACCCATATTCTATCTCTTTCTAAACATCAACATATCGAAAGTCAGTGAATTTGTCCCTCTCGTTTTGATAATTGTCTCAGCTTATTTAATTGGAACGGAAAGAGAATTTCTTGAGAGTAGGATTAAAAAGATTTTACAAGCATTTACAGTCTTTGCACTTTCTGGGATATTGGGTTACTTCTGTTTTGGAAATTACAATCTACTTCTACCAATTCTAACGGGTCTTTTTGCATCTCCAATATTGTTAACCTCTATTTTTACTTCTGGGTCAATAAAAAAGCAAGATATTGAATTTTACAATCCTAAATTGAAGGATGTAATTTCTGGAGTTTTTGCAGGTTCCTTTGTATCAATATTTCCAAGTATAAGCTCTGGAGTTGCAACACTCATATCTTCAAATCACTTAAAAAGTGGTCAGAGGATTGCTTCTGCAATAAGCTCTGCAAACACGACAAATGCAATTCTATGCTTTTCAATATTTATATCTAGCAATAAAGTTAGAAGTGGTGCGGTTTCTGTATTCGGAAAATTGACTTCAAGCTTTGATCCACTAAAATTAATTGAAATTGGTACAGTTGTTGCATTAATTTCAGTTCTAATTACAGTTTCATTTGCAATAATATTTGGAAAGTTTGCAGAAAGAATAAAACCTTCAAAACTATCTCTTATTGTCTTTACATTTAACATAGCACTTATCTACATTCTTACGAAAGGTTACGGATTGTTTATATTTGCAATTTCAACACTTGTAGGTCTATTAACTGTAATATTCAGAGTTAGGAGGGTAAATTGTATGGGTGCTCTGATTATTCCCACAATTCTTCTCTATCTATTTTAATTCAAG
>CAZKQI010000007.1:2372-35390 GCA_964554855.1 uncultured archaeon
TTAGCAACTCCCTCTTTATCCACACACCTTGACTGAATCCACCCAATCCATTACTTGAAACAACTCTATGACATGGAATAACTATTGGAACTGGATTTAAGCTCAAAGCTCTTCCAACAGCTCTTGGAGATGTATTCAGAATTTTTGCAATAAAACCATACGTAACAACATTTCCATATGGAATTTTTCTAACGTAATTTAGCACGGATTTCACAAAATTTGATTTATTTAAAATAACATCATATCTCACAAAATCGACTTTCTTTCCCTCAAAATATTTCTCCATGTCTTTCTTTAAAATTTTAGATACTTTAGATTGAATAAATTCGTTAACTGGCCCATTAGAGAAGCAAACCTTAAAAACTCTTTCATTCCTAATATAAACATTTACATAAACCTTCCATCTAATACTGAATGACTCTATCATTTCTTGCCACATCCCTAATCCTCTCAACACCTCCTATCTCCCTTATTACTTCTGCAACAGATTTTGGAACATACTTCTCCCAATTACCACCTTCTAACATCAATTTTCTAATTTCCTTACCCTGTAACAGTTGCCTATTGTAGAGTTTTGTTCTCCTAACTTTAAAACCAGCTTCCCTAAATAGTCTAATTACAAGTGGATTGTTCGAAAATACAATTTCGAAGGGAGGAACCATTGAAATTACATGAGATACCCAAAGAGCATTTCTGTATATATCTTCGAGAGGTACAACGTAAACTCTCTTTCTTAAATCCTGATCTATCTCATCCAAAGCCCTATAAACCATTAAAATTCTCTCTCCAGCAGTAAAAGGATTTTCAAGTGTATGACTTTCCTGAGCACTGCCAATGCCAATTACCAGTTCGTCAACTTCGTAAACGATTTCCTTAACTATTTCGTGGTGTCCCAAATGATATGGCTGAAACCTTCCTATGAAGAAACCTCTCATTTCATCCACCTCTCTATAAATCTTTTCGATTTGATTATTGCCTCAATATCCCTACATTCAATCGTCATATAACCATTGTAGTTTTTAGGTATAATATTCAAATCCACTTTTCCTTCACCCAATGCCAAATGTAAATCGCTTTTAGAATCGTTATCGTGCAAATGTATATTCTTAACTCTTTCAAAGTACTTCAAGAATATATCGTGTCCTTCCTTACAGAAGTAATGACCAATGTCAAATGTCAAACTTAAATCGGTATTTTCTATGAGAAATTCGATTGCCTTACGCAGTTTATCATCTAAGGGAATAGTATTTTCCAATGCCAAAATTTCTGCATCCATTTTCTTTAAGAATGAATACATCTCCTTTGTCAAAACCTTGTAGTTATGCTCTCTATAAAGGTCTTTAGGAAATACAAATCCCTTTGCAGTTATAAATCCAGGGTTCCACCCAATATGAAAAGTTATCAACTTCGCATCACATTTCTCTGCAAATCTAACAACTCTCATGAGTTCATCATAACTTGCCTTCCTCATGATTTCACTTATCGATAGGAAGTTTGTTGATGTTGCTGGAGCATGCAAAATTACATCTACTTCATAACACTCCTTCATCTCCAATATTTCAGTAGGACTTAACTTTTCAATTGAATAAAGAGGATTGTCCATCAAAAATTCTATGTGATCGAATTCATGCTCATTTGCAAATTTAAATGCCTCTTTCAGTGTTTGATATACTGCAGGTTGAAATCCAAGCATATCATTTGAGATCGAATTGAGTTATTCAAGGTTGCGAAATTGTTAAAAGATATTAAAAAATTTCAATTTGTGCTTCCTGACGTTCAACTTCTAAGACCAGAAGTGCCAATAAGAATAAACAGAGTTGGTGTTAGAGGTGTAAAAAAATTAGTTGAGGTTGAAACGAAGAAAAGACCAGTAATCCTAATATCTACATTCGATATATTCATAGATTTACCACCAGAGATGAAGGGAGCAAATCTAAGCAGAAATCTTGAAGCTGTATATGAGATACTTGAAAAAGCTACTGAGAAACCAGTTAAGAATATAGAGGGCATGTGCATAAGTCTTGCAGAGATGGTTCTGAAAAAGCATGATTATGCTGATATGGCAGAGATTAGGATGAATTCTGAATTGATAATAAGAAAAAGGACACCAGTAACAAAACTGAGAACAGATGAGGTTGTAAAGATAAGTTGTGAAGTTTTTATGAACAGGAGAGAAGAGAAAAGAGTTTTTGTTGGAGTTGAGGTTTTAGGAGTTACAGCTTGCCCATGTGCTCAAGAAATGATGAAGGCAAAGCTTGGAATTTCTGACATCCCATTACCCACTCACAATCAGAGAAGCAAAGCTATGATAAAATTCGAAGTTAAGGAAAGACCAGTTAGAATTGAAGATTTAATAGAGATTGCCAAAGGTTCTATGAGCTGTGAAACTTACGAACTTTTGAAGAGGGAGGATGAGGTTGAAGTTGTAAAGATATTGCATGAAAATCCTATGTTTGTTGAAGATTGTGTTAGAGCTATGGCAAAGAAGATAGTAGAGAAATATAGAGATTATCCAAATGATACTCTAATCTATCTCAGACAGGAAAATGAGGAAAGCATACATCCACACAATGTTGTAGCGGAGTTGTTTACGACTCTAGGAGATTTAAAAAGTAAGGTGAAAGGATGAGATCGATTGTATTAATTCTAATTTTACTTACGATACCCGTAAGTGCAGAAATAATTGAAGTCTGTCCAAATCCTTACAATTATAAAGCGGAGTATGTAAAGGTTAGATGCAACACAACATGCATCTTAAGTGATGGTGAAGGAAATATAACGTTGAGTAAGGGTGTACATTACTTAACAAAAAATGCTACAGCATTCTTTAACGAATTTGGATTCAATCCAGATTTAGAATTTAAAGGAAAATTTGCACTCTCAAATAGCAGAGATGAAATATTTCTCTATGAAGATGGAAAAATTGATTCATTCGAGTATAAGAATCCTGAAAAAGGTATAATATATTACAGAGAGAATGGAAGATGGAAAGAGAGATTTGAAGATTGGACTAACTTTAAACCTATAAGAGATTATGTTGAGGGTGAAGTAATTGTAACACCTTCAAATTTCGTATTTACTGCAGATACAATAGTATCTTACGTATTTACAACAGATAAGTATGTAAGGGGAAATTATTCTCTTTATCTAGATGCAAATCCAGTAGGAGGAATTCCAGTTAATGAAATGGAAATTGCAAGAGAACATAAAACTTGTTTTCTTGATTCAAATTCCTATCGATTTTTTCACTGGAAGTTTGGATTGAATGGTGATGAAATTGTTATAACGACAGAAAACTGGCGTTGGGATAATATAGGATTCATAGTGCACTTCAAAAGTGAAAGTATTTCAAAATATCTGAGAAAAATTTTGGAACACGATAAAATTTATTGTACAAAACATGGAAAAATGAGTGAACTTAAGGCTTTTGGATCCTTGGGAGGAGTTGGCAGATCATACAAGTTTGAAGGAAATATTACAGTCTTTGTAATTCCAGACTACAATCCCATTTACGATCTAATGAGAAGTGCAAAGCATGAAATTTACATAATGGCACCATACATAAGATTTAAAGATACGGAATTTCTCGAAATTCTGAGAAATAAGAGCTGTAAGATAAAAGTAATAACTTCAGATGAGAATTGTGCAAAATTTTTGGAGTATTTTGGAGAGAAAAATGGATTGAATTTAGAAGTTGAAGTTGATGAGAGAGTGCATGGAAAGTTAATAATAGTAGATGATAGGGCTGTGATAACTTCAGCAAATTTAGACAAATACGGTATGAGTAGGAATAGAGAGATTGGAGTTATACTGGAAGGAGAGATTGTAAATAGTTTGAAGGATTTGTTCAATCAGAGAGAAGATGTTTTATTCTTACCTTCCATTATTTTGTTATCAATTGCAGTTTTAGTAGTTTATTTCTTTTTTAGACGTTTGCAAGCCTCTTAATCTATGGATTCTTCATCAGAAGGGAAATCGTATATTTCAAAATTCAAATCTAAATGTTTTATGACCTTACCTATTCTCTTACAATCCCTACATCTAATTATCAATACCTCAACATTACCCTTAATAGATCTAAGCTCATCTCTCTCAATTTTCCCCTCTCCCTCCTCAAAACCTCAGCTTTATGCTTTTTACCGTCATTGCAAACTGGGCAATCTATTTCAATTTCTTCCATACTCCAATTTAAATTTCACAGCTTAAATTTGTTTCCAAACTTTTCGAGAAATGTTGAGCGTTTCGATTCACAAACCTCTTTATACTCGCAAAGATCACATTTAACATTTCTACCCTTTTCAGGAATAAATCCCTTCTTTACTCTCTCCACCTTCTCTATCAATTTCATAGTGTAATATCTTTCCCTCCTACCAATTTCAACTCTTTTCAACTGACCCTCATAGCAGTAGTAAACAAAACCGCAATCAGTTTCTATTCCCCTCTCCTTCAAAAGTAAACAGAATGATGCAATCCTTATCTTTTCTCTGAATCTAACACTCTCAGAACTTTTAAGAGATAAAATTAAGGGATAAAGTCCTTTAAACTCAACAAGCTCATCAAGTATACCCTTAAGCTTATACTTTTCGGATTCTAACTTAATTTCCCATTCTATAGGAGATAAAGATTCCAACTTTGAAGAATATTTAAAATTCGATTTTGCTTTCTCAAAAGTCCTTTCATCACCACCCAATTCTAAAAACCTATTTCTAGCCCACTCAAAATCGTAACCCTTTCTCAAACTGAAATATATTTCTCTAACTGCGTTCATTTCATTCAATTTAGACTTAAATTTCGATCTAAAGTAACACAACCTCGGACATTTTAAATAATTCATCAAATCGCTGACATATATCATCTCTCCAAGAACTCAAACAAATCTTTAAATTTTTTGATCGAATTTATCATATGATCATAGAAATAATTGTAGATTGGCGTCTTAAAGAGCTTGAAAAACATAGGAAATTGAGAGAGGAGGATGCTATAGAGGTTACGGACTTAATAAGATGTCCTCTCAAGAGAGAGTTTGAGGAAAAGTTTCCCGATCTTTACAAGGCATCTGCATACACTCCATCAACAATATTAGGCTCCTTAGTTCATCTAGGACTTGAAAGTATTCTATCAAATGAATTGAATGCTGAAATTGAGGTAAAGGGGGAAAAGAAGATTGGAGATCATAAAATAGTTGGTAAGATAGATGCAAAGTTAGGTAAAGTGGGAATAGAAATAAAAACATCAAGAGCTGATTTTGAAATTCCATACGAACATCACATCCTTCAGGCAAGAATATACAACTGGCTGTTCGATTTGGAGAAAACGGTTCTCGTATACGTAACACCAGATAGAATTACGGAATTCGTTGTTGAAGAGGATATTGATGAAGATGAGATAGTCAAGTTGATAGTTGATAAAGTATCTCCAAGATACGATTGGGAATGTAGATACTGCTTTTTCTCACTCATATGTCCAAAGAAGAGGAAGAAGTGATTATAATGAGCGCCGGGACGGGGATTTGAACCCCGGAACCCCGAAGGGCACGGGCTCTCCAGGCCCGCGCAGTGCCACTCTGCAATCCCGGCATTTCATATATCATCGGTAGTCTTTAAAATTTTGTCGTTAAAAATAGAAAATATTAAACTACGATGGACAATACAATTCCTATGGAAATATCATGCTCCGTTATATCTCACAAAAAAGCTTCTATAAAAGATATTGAATCTGCTTGGCATGGTAACTGTTGCGATATAATATCTCGTGTGCTCTCAAATCCCCTCATTAAAGAATGTGCTCTCATATTTACGTGTAACAGAGTGGAAGTTTATGTTGTCGGTAAAGATACTGTAAATTTCCTTCATGAATTTGCTAGAGAGATGGGAGTTCCAAAGAGAATACTGAGCATATATACTGGCAAAGACTGTTTGAACCATATCTTAAGAGTTGCTTCTGGTTTAGAATCGATGATAGTTGGTGAAGATCAGGTATTGGGACAGGTTAAGTATTTCTACAATGTTTGCAAGAGGTGTGGTGGAATTGGGGAAATTTTGGATTTGGTTTTCAGAAAGGCAATTCATGTCGGAACTAAGGTTAGAAAGCTTACAAGAATAAATAAAGGCTCCGTTTCAATAGCTTCAGCTGGTATAGAGCTACTTCAGAGAGAAGTTGGATTGAATGGAAAGAATGTTTTGATAGTAGGTGCTGGAGAAATGGGAAGCACAATAGCTAAAAATTTGCGCAATAAGGCAAATATCTACATAGCAAATAGAACTTTTGAGAAAGGCCTAAAACTGGCTAAGGAGGTTGGAGGAAAAGCTGTAAAATTTGATGAAATTGAAAAGTATATAGATATTTGCGATATAATAATTACAGCAACTTCATCAACAAAACCGATAATAACGAAGGAAATGGCAAGACCAAACAAGGTATTTTTGGATATTGCATTACCAAGAAATATAGAGGATGATGTTAGAGAAATGGCAATACTATACACAATAGATGATTTGAGAAAGATTAGTGAAGAGAATTTGAGAAGAAGGTTGAGAGAGGTAAGGAGTGCTGAGAAAATAATTGAAGAAGAGCTTAATCAACTTGAAGAAAATTTGAAGGCCTTAAGAGCTAAAAGAGCAATAAGTGCTATGTACAAGAGAGCTAATGATATAAAGAGGGAAGAAGTTATTGAGGCATACAACAAACTTAAAGCAAGGTACAATGTAGATGAAGGTGCAATAGAAATATTGGATTCATTTGCTAACTCACTTGTAAAGAAGTTTTTAAGTCTGCCTACACTTAAGCTTAAGGAATTTGCGAAGGAAGGAAGAATGGATGCTCTAAAGTTATTTGAATGCGCTTTCGGAGGTGACGGCTTTGTTTCCAGTAGTAAGAATGAGGAGATTGAGACAAGAGAGATTGAGAAGACTTGTAAGAGAAGTAGAGGTTGATTTGGATGATCTAATTGTACCTATTTTCGTCGATGAGAGGATTTCAAAACCTAAGGAGATCTCTTCAATGCCCAACTATTACAGAGTTCCCCTTAAAGGTGTTATTAAAGAAGTTGAGAATTGCTTGGAATTGGGTTTAAAATCTTTCATACTTTTTGGAATTCCAAGGTATAAGGACGAAATTGGTTCTTCAGCTTTTGATAGGGAAGGTGTTATTCAGAAAGCTCTTAGGAGTATAAAATATGAATTTTCAGATACGATTTTGATAACGGATGTTTGTCTATGCGAATACACAACTCATGGACATTGCGGAATTGTGAGAGATGGAAAGATTCTGAATGATGAGACTTTGCCTATTTTAGGTAAGATTGCTGTAAGTCATGCAGAAGCTGGTGCAGATATTGTAGCTCCTTCTGGTATGATGGATGGAATGGTTAGAGCTATTAGAACTGCTTTGGATGATGCTGGATACACAGACATTGCAATAATGAGCTACTCAGCCAAATACGCATCGAACTTTTACGGTCCTTTTAGAGAAGCTGCTGAAAGCGGATACAAGTTTGGAGATAGGAAGAGTTATCAAATGGACTTTCACAATAGTGATGAGGCTTTGAGAGAGGTTGAGTTGGATTTGAAGGAAGGGGCAGATATAATCATGGTAAAACCAGCTTTAGCTTATTTAGATATTGTTAGAAGGGTTAAAGAGAGATTTCGCGTACCAACATGCGCATACAACGTAAGTGGGGAATATGCAATGGTAAAAGCTTCAGCTATGCAAGGTTTTTTGGATGAAAAAGAGATAGTTTATGAGATTTTAACGTGTATAAAGAGGGCTGGAGCAGATTTAATAATAACGTATCATGCCAAAGACTTTGCTCGATTTAGAAAAACTCTTTAAAGATTTTCAAAATTTTGATCAATGATTGCTGAGAGGGTAAAAGGTATTTCTACTTCTTTGATAAGGAGAATGTTCGAAGTAGTTGAGAGGGCAAAGAGGGAAGGAAAGGATATTATAAACCTTTCGATAGGTGAACCAGATTTCAATACACCTGTAGAAGTTATTGAAAAAGCGTACAAATACATGAGATCTGGCTACACTCACTACACATCCAATATTGGATTAGAAGAGCTCAGAACTGCAATAGCTGAAATTTATGAAGTTTCAAGTGATAACGTCATGATAACAACTGGTGGAAGTGAAGCACTTTTGAATGCGAGCTTAGCATTTATAGAGGAAGGTAGCGAAGTTATAATACCAACACCAAATTTCTTGAGCTACTTCACTTATGCAAAAATTTGTAAAGCCAAGATAAAGGAAGTTAGAACACATCCAACATTCGAAATAGACTTAGACATTCTAAATGAAAAAATGAATAGGAAAGTATCTGTCATATTCTTAAACTATCCAAACAATCCTACAGGAGTTGTTATGGATGAGAAAATTCTTAGAGGTGTTGTGGAAATAGCTAAGGATTACGATGCAATAGTTGTAAGTGATGAAATCTACGATAGAATTTATTATGACAAAAAACCAGTGAGCTTGGCTGGAGAGGAAAACGTTGTTGTGATAAACGGTTTTTCTAAATCATTGGCAATGACTGGCTGGAGAATTGGTTTCGCAATTGCTCAAAAAGATTTGTTGAACGAGATTTTGAAGGTTCATCAGGTTAACGGTGTATGTGCTCCTGCTTTCGCTCAGAAAGCTGTAGCTGATGTTTTAGTTGAGGGAATTTTTGATGATATTGTGAGTAGAATGGTTAAAGAGTTTAGAAGGAGAAGAGATTTTGTCTATTCCAAGCTTAGCAGACTTTTTGAAGTTGTTAAGCCGGAAGGTGCATTTTACATATTTCCAAATGTTGGAATTGACTGCGAAATCTTTTGTGAGGATTTGCTTGAGAGGTTTGTTTGCGTTACACCGGGAAAAGCTTTTGGGAGTGGAAATGATAGATACATTAGAATATCTTTTGCAAACTCTTTAAATAATCTTGAGAAGGCTATGGAGAGGATAGAGGATTATGTTGCTGAAAGAGCTTGAAAAAGGTGAGATTAAGGAGTTCGTCAAGCTAATGTTTGAGTGCAATGAAGATCTTAAGAGGATTTTTGGAGATGAGTACTTGGGAAGGGAAATAATTGAGAATTGTTACAGATCATTTGAAAGCTATGAAGGAATTTTTGTCCTAAAAAGAGAGAGAATTTTTGGTTTTATTGAACTGAAAATTTCTGAAATTGATAGAAGATTTCCAATCAAACCTTTTTTGATAATGGGTTTTATAAAAGGATTGAAAATCCGCCTCCTATTGGGATACTTTGATAAAAAACCTAAGAGAAACGAGGTATACATAAGGAACTTATGTGCCCACCCAAATTTAGATTTAGAAAGAATAGGTGAAATCTTGATAGATAAGGCAATAGATTTCGCCATGGAGAAAGGAAAAAATATTGTATCCATTTGGTTGCCTGTGGAGAGCGATTTTGTTGATGTTTGTATTGGTAAGGGTTTTGAGATAAAGAGGATGCTCGAAAGCTCATTTGCAAAAAAACATTTTGGAAGAAAATACTATTATTTTCTTCAGCTTAGATTAAAATAGTTGCTATACTTTCAGCAATCTTTTTTCCCTTCTTGTATCTATTACCCTTAGGAATCCTCTTCAAATTTATTCTAACAGCATTACCGTTCTCTGTATAAGCATAATACTCTTCATTCCTAACAATTTCTGCAACTGCGATCTCTCCCCTAACACCTATAACACCCATAGCTCCCCTATTTGTAATCCTAAACTCTTCCATAGGAACTTTCTTGGCATAACCATCTTTCGTTAAAATCAAAACGTAATCTCCCTTTCCAACTGAAATCCAAGATATTTCATCCCCTTCCCTTAAGCTGATTGCTTTAACTCCTTTAGCATTTCTACCATATTCCGGAATCTCTTTTGAACTGAATCTAACCAAGTAACCTCTTTTCGTAGCTATTACAACATCTCCATCCTCGTATATCCTTGCAAATGCTATATTATCTCCAGCAATTATTCCAGCTCTCTTTGCATTCGAAAACTCATCAAGCCTAACCTTCTTTATGTATCCTTCCCTTGAAAGCAGAACAACCCATTTTCCAGTGTAAGGAACAGCTGTATTGATATCTTCACTTGAAATGAATTTATTGAGAGGTGTTAGATCCAATGGTATATCCTTAGCATGTATGCAAAAGGCTTTGTTGTTTGAAAATAGTAAAACTCTCAAATTACTCATTACTTTAATTGTCATTTTAGGTTTAACTCTCAAAGACTTCCCAATTTCAAATCTCTTTATATTTCCGTTTGATAAAACAACTCCAAACTCCTCAAATTTCTCTTCAAAAAATTCTTTCTCAATTATCTCCGTTCTCCTCTCATCCTCAAACTTTTCCTTCAATTCTTCAAGCTCATCAATTATCATTTCATCAACTTTTCTCGGATCACTCAAAACATTCTCCAATTCTTCTATCTTCTCCCTCAAACCTTTCAACTCTTTCATCAAATTCTCATATTCCAATTTTGTAAGCATCTGAAGTCTAAGATTGAGAATTGCTTCAGCTTGCCTCTCTGTCATTTCCAAAGCCATAAGTTCCTCCTTAGCCCTTTGAATGTCCTTAGAAGATTTGATAATATTGACAACAACATCCAACTTATCAATTGCTTTAATCAAACCCTCAATAACGTGAAGTCTTTCCTTAGCTCTTTCAAGCTCATATTTAGCTTTTCTTCTTACAACTTCCCTTCTATGATTTACGTAATGAGAAATTATATCCTTAAGATTTAGAAGCTTAGGTTCGTTTTCTACTAAAGCCAAACAAACAACGTTGAATGTAACTTTCAGTGGTGTATGATCGTACAACTTCTTTAAGGCTGTATGAGGATCCTCTTTCAATTCAATAACAACCCTAATACCTTCTCTATCAGATTCATCCCTAACAGTTTTAGCCAAAAGCTTGTCTTTCCTTATCAAATCTGCTATTTTCTCTATAAGTTTAGACTTATTGACCATGTAAGGGATTTCCTTTATGATTATTTTATCATCCTCAATCTCAACCTTTCCTCTCAAAACTATCTTACCCCTACCAGTTTTGTAAATGGACTCAATTCCATCTCTACCAACTATTACACCACCAGTCGGAAAATCCGGCCCCTTTACAATTCTCATAAGCTCTTCAATGCTTATATTGGGATTTCTTATGTAAGATATTATACCATCGCAAACCTCCTTCAGGTTGTGGGGAGGTATATTTGTCATCATTCCTACAGCAATACCTGTACAACCATTTATCAATAAATTGGGAACTTTTGCTGGTAAAACAACTGGTTCAAGCTTTGAAGCATCAAAATTTGGCTGGAAATCAACCGTATTTTTATCAATATCTTCAAGCATCTTCTCAGCCAATTCAGTCAATCTGCATTCAGTATTGTGATTTATGAATCCATTCCCAACGAACGAATGACAATCGGAAAGAACTCTAATTGAATAAACATCCTTCACACCACTATCTCTAATTTCAATGACTCTATCGAAGAAGTAATTTGTCTTTAGGAAGAATTCAATGAGTTTTCTGTCATCTTCATCCAAAATTTTTGAAATTTTTTCAAAATTTTCCCTAATCATTTTGTAACTACCGTCAAACTTCCTTATCCACTTATCTCTATATTTACTTTTTAAGTATTTGGAGAGATAGGGAATTCTATCGCAATTTGCGAAATCTGATAGATCAGTTTTTTTGCTTAGAAGTATTTCTTCTGCAAATTTCTTAGCATCATTTACTATCAATTTGTATCCTTCTCCATCTCTTCTGATTGAAGAGACAATACCGAAATTCAGAAGAATTACTTGTATTTGTTTCAAAAGTTTTAGACTATTTGAACGATAACACATTGTATTACTGAACAAAGCTCTTAAAAACCATCTTTGAGATTCCCTACTGCTCCTCAAAATAGCTCTTGGTAATTCTTCATTACAAATACCTAACTTCTCGAGAATTTCGCAAAAATCCCTATTCGAAACGTAAACTTCGTAAATATTCTTATTAATCTTTCTAAAATTCACATCAAATCCTACTTTCCTTATGCATTCTACTATAGCATTAACATCGGAAGTTACAAAAACTGCCCTATCCATATCAATGTAACCTTTACTAACAAATGCACCAAGCAGTATCGCCCAATCCTTATTTATCTTAATAACTCTTCCATTTAAATTAAGCTCAAAATCCTTCCAATCCATAGGAACAAATCTATTTATTGCTACGTAATCACCCCTCTCAATTTGTGAAAGTTTTTTCCATCTAAGTCTTGGTTTTCCATCCTCATCCCTTTCAACAACCACTATTGGATGGTTTAAAGTTCCTTCAATCTCGTAACCGCACTTCGTAAATATTTTGACAACCCTATGCTTACCAGAATGGAATAACATATCAGATTCATTCACTTTCCCGTTTGCGGATAGAACTTTCAGTCTTATTGGATTATCAGAGTTTGGCTTAGCATTTGTAATTTCACCAATCTTTACAATCCCTCTATCAGTTACAATCAATGTATCCGATGTAACACAGTAACGCATTGCAGCAGGTTCATCCCCATCTATACTACCAAAGTTACCCTGTCCATCTATCAAGGGATAGCGCATGCTGAAATCTTGAGCCATTCTTACAAGAGCTTCATAAACTGGAGAATCTCCGTGAGGATGATAATTACCCAAAACCTGCCCCACAACCCTTGCACACTTGACATGGTGAACTAAATTCATCTCATGCATTGCGTAAAGAATTCTCCTCTGAACAGGTTTCAGTCCGTCCCTAACATCTGGTAAAGCCCTTCCGACTATAACACTCATTGCATAATCTAAGTAAGCATCCTTAAGTTCCTCAGCTATATCTCTAATGAGAAGTTCAGCCATTTTCAATTTTCTGTAATTTGGAATTTAGATCTTATCATTTCAAACTTCAACTCCAGAAAATATACCATCCCTATCTCTTACAATCTTTACACCGATGAACTCACCTATTTTCTTCTCAGTAAAAACAGATATTAACCTTCCCTTAGCTACACAAAGCTTTTCACCTTCCATTCTACCAGGTAAAACAATCTTTGCACTGCAAACATCTCCTTTTCTTATAGGATGAGAAATTCTTTTCCTTACTTCAATACCGAAATCTTTAGGACTTAAAATGAGTTTGATACCGTATTCCTTCTCAAGCTCTCTAAGTCTATCGTAAAACTCTCTAAAAGACATAATCCTTGCCTTTGGTTTCCTCCCATGCTTATGAGGTATGTACTTCTGTATTCCAAGTGGTGGAAATCTTTTACCAGCCCCAATTTCCAAAGCCCACTCTATTATTTTTGGAATCTCCTTATCGTTGTAACCGGGAATCCAAACTGGTGCAACATGCAGATCTATTCCACTTCCCGCTATATATTCAGCAATCTCCAAAACTCTCTTCAGAGGATATCTAATCCCATAAATTATATCTGCAACTTCCTGACTTAGAGAACTTATCGATAAATTTATTCTGTCCATGTATTTCTCAAGTTCATCAATTGTATTCTCATTCAACAATATTCCGTTTGTTTGCATTGAAATTATCTTAACTTCCCTTATCTCTCTCAAACCCCTAACGAGGTCTATTAAGTAAGGATAGAGAGAAGGTTCTCCCTGCCCATCGATATGCGCCTCAACACCATAACCCTTAAACTCTGCAATCTTCCTAAATTCTTCTAAAAGATAATCAACATCAACTATATAATCAACTAAGCGTGTTTTACTGAATTTTCCCTCATCTACACTACAAAATATGCAGTTCAAGTTGCAACCAGTTATAGGTCTAACTTGAATTAGATTGGTCCCCCTATCTATCAAACCGAATGCATTGTAACCTAAAATAGGTATTCCACTTTCCTTAGATATGTAATAGAGTGGTCTCTTCGTAATGTGATTTAGGACTGTCTTTTCTTCTGAAAATGATATTATATACTCCTTAGAATACTTCCTCTCAAGCTTTGCATAGATATCCTTAGGTATCCTAACTTCTATAATATTCCTTATTAGAAATACTTTATCCTTACCTTCCTCATACTCCCTTAACATTCTGCAACTCCTCAATTCCTCTTTCACTTATTTTAATTTTATCGCCTTCAACAGAAACCAATCCCTCCTTACTAAGCCTATTTACTTCAGCCCTCACTATGTTTAGGGGAATGTGAAGATTTTTTGATATAGTTTTTAGATCGCTCTGAACCCTCTTACCCAAAAATTCAAGTATTCTAATTCTATGCATGTACGAAATTTAGTTTCATTGAGTAAAAGTGTAACGGCTAACAATTAATATCGAGACATACTCCTTTGAAAGATGAAGGTCAAGGGTATAAACAGTGTCATGGAAGCTTTGAAAACTGGTAGAGTAAATAAAATATTTGTTTTTAAAGAATACAAAAATCCACGCATAGGAGAAATAATTTCATTTGCTAAAAAGAAAAAAGTGCCTATAATATATACACCAGAGCTTCCAAAAGATTCGAGAGGAGTTATGGCCGAAGTTTCGCCAATCGAATATAGAGATTTAAACAAGATAATGGAGAAGTGCATCAAGGAAGGATCTTTCATACTCTTCCTTGATTCAATTGAAGATCCACAAAATATGGGAGCTATAATAAGATCTGCAGAATTTTTCGGTTGTGCTGGAATTGTAATACCAAAGAGAAGGTGTGTTCAAGTGAACGAAACTGTTGCAAAGGTTTCTGCTGGAGCAGTATTTCATTTGGAAATTGCGAGAGTTGAAAACTTGGCTAACACATTGAAAAAGGTTAAAAAATTTGGAATTAATGTAGTAGGTATCGATCTGGATGGTGAACCTCTTAAAAATATTGATCTCTCCCCTCCTTTAGCATTAGTTGTGGGAGGTGAGGATAGAGGAATATCAAAACCCGTTAAAAAGCAGTGCGATTTTGTTGCGAAGATTGAGGGTTATGGAAATGTAAACAGTCTGAATTTATCTGTAGCTGGAGCTATAATTATGTACGAATTTAGGAGGAGGTTGTATGAAGGGTGAGCTTTTAGCTTTAGTTGCTGCTTTACTATGGGGAATTGCTCCACTGATGGACAAATACGTTGTTAGTACGGGAGTTTCACCAATACTTGCAAATCTCATAAGAGTTGCAGGTGCTCTGATATTTTTAGCCATAATTACGATTGCTGTAAAGGATTTATCATCAGCCAAGCTGACATTTAAAAATGTAGCATATCTTCTAATAGCTGGAATAATTGCAAGTGGTGTTGCAATGATCATATATTTCCAAGCTCTGAAGATTTCTCAAGCTTCTAAAGTAGTGCCTATAACATCAATCTATCCTCTATTTACAGTAATTTTCTCAGCTTTAATACTTGGAGAAAACGTAAGTCTAAAAGTTGTGATCGGTGCAGTTTTGATAGTTGTCGGACTTGCTTTGGTCAGTGGGGAGTAAGAGTTAAAAAGATTGAAAAAAAATTGAAGCATGCGTTTCGTAGTTGAAAACTTTGGTCCGATTGAAAGAGCAGATATAACTCTAAAGGATTTAAATGTCTTTATAGGAAAGAATTCGACTGGAAAATCGTATTTAGCCTACTTAATCTGGGCATTACTATCAGTAGAACCGAATTGGGTAAAGCTGAGGAGCTTATTCGATGAATTTGTTCCGAATGATCTCATAAGGGATGCTATACGTAAAGATAAGGAATTGCATGAAAAGTTTCAAGAAAAGAGGAATGATTTTGATTTCAAAAAATATGTTGATGAACTTCACGAAATAAACGAGGAACTCAGTAGAAGGTTTAAATCACTAATTATTGAGGCATTTAGAAGATTTGATGATATATGGGGACGAAATTTGGAGGATTTACTCAAAGACACTTTTTTGGTTGATAACTTAGGAGAGCTTGTGAGAACTGGATATGATAAAGCAAAAGTAATCATTTGTGACAATAAATGCAAAAATAGAATAATAATAGAATTTAACGAAAATGGTTTGCAGTCATATGTAGATGAAAAAGTATTCAAAACTTTAGATGAAAACGTCTATGTAACGGTAGTTTCTGGAGAACCAATGTTTTTAACGCTTTACTACTATGAGAACTCAGAGGAATATACGCATGACGTTTTCTTCTCGGAAAATTATCAAACTGTTGGTATAATTCCTAAATCATTCATATGGCTCTTTGACGATTACGCACCATATTCTACAACCTTTATAGCTCCAGACGGTAGGACTGGACTAATTAGGTCGATAGAAGCTTACAACTACGCCTTAATGAGTGGAAGAGTCACTATTAATGAAGTCGATAGAATATTCATGAGAGATTATATGTCTTTTTACCCAAAGATAAAAAACGAGGAAATCAGCAAAGTTGCAGACTTTCTCGAAGAGAAACTTGGTATTGAATACATTTTAAGAAGAGAACAGCCAAGATTTATGATTAAGATTGGAGAGATTGAAATGCCTCTTCAAAGGGCTCCTTCAGGATATAGAGAACTTGCACCACTTATTTATGCTACAAGGTATATGCTCGATAAAGAGCATTTAATATTTGTTGAGGAGCCAGAGGCTCATTTACATCCAGATGCACAAGTAATCGTTACAAGAGCTTTAGCTGGACTTTCGAAACATTGTTATGTAATAATAACGACGCACAGTATAACGGTTTTAGATGAAATAAGCAACCTTCTCAGGTTGAACAAAATTTCCGATAAAAGTAAGTTTGGATATGAGGAATGGGAAGGATTAAGTCCCGAAAATATTGGAATATTTCTGTTTTCTGACGGTAATGTGCAAGAGCTTGAGGTTGATGAAGAGGGTATAGAGGAAAGTGATCTCGATAGAGTTGTTATGGAGATTGCAAATCTACATGCAAGGATAGAAGAGGAATATGAACATTCCAGAAGATTGCAAACACAGAGGTAAATTTAAGAAAGATTGTTGTGAAGTTCTGTGGAATGGTGTGATTATTGATCATGATGGATGTGTAGTCTCAAATGAGTCTGCCTGTGATCTTGTAGTGTATGACGAATCAAGAATACTCTTTATTGAAATTAAGGAAAGTAGAATAAGTAGTAAAGATGCTGAAAGAATAGTAAATCAGATCAAAGCTTGTGAAGATTATTATAGCACCTTTGTTGGACATAGAAAAAAACGCAGAATATTTTTACACTGTGGTAGTAGAAAAAAGAAGAGAATTGAGAGCTATGCAAGAGAAAAGTTAAAACGCGCAAGAATTGAGCATCATGACTGTAACAAGACTTTTGATCTTAACAAGCTTTAATGGTGATTAACATGGATTTAGAAGGTTATGCAAGGAAAATGCTCAAGAGATTTGATGAAGATGTAGTTAAGAGAATGTTAATAGAGAGAATTATGGAAATTAAAGATTTTAGCTTCGAATTGGCTGAGAAATGGGCAAATGCTGTTATTATAGAGGTAAAAAACGCATATTCAAAAACTGACCCCATATTGAATTACTACAAGAGTGGAGTTAAGATGGGAGAGTTTGGTGTTGGTTCAAGAGGAATTGGAGATTTCTACATTCATAGAAAGATTGGTGATATGATTTCTAAGTCTGTTAGATCCGTAATATCCTCTGCAGATTTGGATGATGCTGGAGTAGTTAAAATTGGAGATTACTACATATCTATATCAATAGATGGTATTCATTCAAGATTGAGTGAGTTTCCATTCATAGCTGGTTTTCATGTTACGAGAGCTTGCATGAGGGATGTCATGGTTATGGGAGCAAAACCTATAGCAGTATTTTCCGATATACATGTTGCTGATGATGGAGATGTTTCAAAGATTTTTGATCATATAGCTGGAATTTTGACAGTCTGTGAACTAATGAAAGTTCCACTTGTAAGCGGATCAACACTTAGAATTGGAGGTGATATGGTAATAGGGGAAAGGATGACTGGAGGAGTGGGATGTGTTGGCATATCCAAACACATAACTCCAAGAAAGAATGTTAGAGAGGGGGATGTTATACTTCTGACTGAAGGAGCTGGAGGAGGAACGATTGCAACTACCGCAATATATTACGGAATGCATGATGTAGTTAGAGAAACGATAAATATAGACTTCCTAATTGCCTGTAAAGCAATAATTGAGAACGAATTGATTGAAAAGATTCATTCCATGAGTGATGTGACAAACGGAGGTATAAGGGGAGATGCAGAGGAAATATCTTATATTTCTGGAAAAGCTTTGGTTTTCGATTACGAAAGGTGTAGAAGTATTGTCAATCAAAGAGTCTTGAAAATGCTCGATGAACTCGAAATAGATTTCATGGGAGTATCGATAGATTCTCTTATGATAATATGTGATGAAGATGTTTCTGAAGAGGTTAAGAGGGTCGTTAGATCTGTAGGGGTAAGGATTGAAGAGGTTGGATGGATCGAAAGTGGAAATGGAGCATATATTATAGAGGATGGAGAAAAAAAACCATTGAAGCCTAAGTTTAGAGAATCGGCATATACACCTATAAAGAAGGTAGTTGGAGAGGAAAAGCCCAAAGAAATTGAAAGTATGATGAAAAAAATAGATATTGCTGTTGAGAATTCTTTGAAGAAGAAGGAAAAAGTAATTGATATGATTAAGCAAAGAACGGTAAGTTTAAATAAGTATTGAAACTTTAATCTTGTTGGTGATGAAATGATAACTGCAAAATCACTTGCTAAGAAGATAGTTACCCTTTCAGATGGTACAATAATAGGCAGGCTTTACAACATATTGGTCGATTTTAAAACTGGAACTTTGATAAGCTTGCTCGTAAGGCCAAATAAGAGGATTGCTGACTTTGAAATGCAAGATGATCTCTATGTAATTCCCTTCGAATATGTTAAATCCATAAGCGATTATATAGTTGTAGATAAGAGAAGATGATTATTCCTCCACTCCTTCTACCTTTTTTCATACTTTTTGTTCTCATACCTCTTGTTCTACTATTTACACTTGCAACTCCCAAGGTTTTCCAAATAACTTTCGGTTTGAGTTATGAAGAGGCATTAATCTTATTTCTTCTTATAGTTTTAGGTAGTTTTATAAATATACCTCTTTATAGGAAGAGAGGAAAATTTGTTGTTGGAACTTACAGCTTCTTTGGTGTTATGTATCAGATTGTTGAAAGAAGGGATATTGTAATTGCTGTTAACTTGGGTGGATGTATAATTCCAACAATTTTGGCCTTATGGTTGTTGATGGAGATACCAACTGAAGCATTTTTTATAACATTTTTAATATGTACAGCTGTAATGTACAGTGTAGCTAGACCAGTTCCAAATGTAGGTATTGCAGTTCCAATGTTCATTCCTCCAATAATTTCAAGTTTTACAAGTTACGTTGTAATTGTTTTCTCAGGTTTACCCCTGATAATTCTTCCAAAGTTAGCATTTTCTGCGGGAGTTCTATCAGCACTTTTCGGAGCGGATATACTTCATCTCAAAGATATAGAGAAGATAGGAAGTGGTGTTGTTAGCATTGGAGGTGCAGGAACTTTTGATGGAATTTTTTTAACTGGTGTTTTCTCAGTTATATTTTCCCTTCTTCTATTATGAATGGTTCCGCTCTCTCCTTCTTCAATTGCTCCTTAAGCCATCTCACAAAACTTGTAAATACAATAAAGGCACCTAAAAAACTTTCTGGCATCTTTTTAAGTTTAACGTGCCAAGCATCAAATATCAAATCTCCCTCATCATCAATACCTAAAGAAACCTTGAATTTTGTAGGAATTTTAAGTAGTTCAATGAGAATATCTTCTCTCAAAAACTTCTTTGCATCGT
This sequence comes from uncultured archaeon, assembly GCA_964554855.1. Taxonomy (GTDB): domain Archaea; phylum Halobacteriota; class Archaeoglobi; order Archaeoglobales; family Archaeoglobaceae; genus Archaeoglobus_B. Next base: position 22,122 of record CAZKQI010000007.1, read on the forward strand.
AAACAATACCTATTGCATTCCCATCCTCATCTGCAAAAAATTCCATCAGATCATCGTCAATTCTTAAGGGAACTACCAATTCACCCTCTTTTATGTAATACTTAAATCCCATCTCTCTTAGGATTTTTCCAACCTCTTCGAGCATTTTACAATTCAAAACACACATCTTATAAATCGTAACATTTATATTGCCAATATGGTACAAAGTTGCACATGACTGGTATAACTGCAACTATGTTCTGCATAGGCATTACGGTAACTGTTATAGTGTCAATACTTTTGATCTGGGCGGTTAAACTATGGAGAGCGTAAATCTCTTAGCTTGGGCAATATTTGTTGGATACTTAGTACTGATAGCAGTAGTATCTTATTTTAGTTCTAAGAGAATAAGAACTGTAAGCGATTTCATATCTGCAAGTGGTAAACTGGGTTTTTGGATGTACTGCCTTCTAATGGTTGGCAGTGTTCTGAGTGGAATGACACTAATTGGTGTTTCGGGTTTAGGATTTACAACTGGATGGTCAAATGTATGGGAAAGAATTATAGGCCCACCATTTGCAATAGCATTCGGAACAATAATTATTGGACATAAAATATTCAAGTTAAGGAATGAAAAAGGAATACTAACAATGCAAGACTATTTAGCATACAGATACAATGACGAGAAGTTCATAAGGTTAATAGCTGGTATAATATCTGCACTAACATGTTTCATCTATATGATAGCACAGTATACGGCAATAGGTGTTGTAAGTGTTGTTGTTTTGGGAATTCCCTACTGGCTTGGAGCTTTAATAGCATCAATAATTGTTATCAGCTACGTTATGGCAGGTGGCATGTTTTCTACAGCATGGACAACATTCATACAATCACTTCTCATGATAATCGGAGTAATATTGACTGTACCAGTTATTGTCATGTGGATTGGAGGGTTTGATACATTAAATTACTATTTATCGATAGTTCCAGAACTTCAGAATGCTACGAGAGGTGTATCAAAGGCATATCTATTTGCCTACTACTTGGATGATCCTTTTGCCCCAGCAAATGTTCCCCTTGCGGGATGGATTTATAATATGACACTCTTCGGTTTGACTGTACCCTTAGGACTAATGGTTGCTCCACATATAGTAAACAACGTACTGACATTTAGAGAGATAAGATATACAAAATGGTCTCCCCTAATCTTATATTTATTGAGTCTTACAGTGATAATGCTAACTTCAATTGCTGGAATGTGTGCAAGAGTTGCTTGGGCCATGGGAAAGATCGACATACCTCATTTAGATTTGGGAGGTATAAAGGTGGCTTGGTCAGATATGGCATATCCGACAATTGCAAAGATTGCACTTCCAGAATTTCTCTTCATTTTAATTTTACCGACAATATTAGCTGGAGTTATGTCAACAACGGATAGATTGCTTTTGACTGCCGCCAGCAATATAGGTTACGATATTTACAAGAATGTACTCAAGCCAAATGCAAGCGATAGAGAGATAAAAATTGTCAGCAGATTGTTCGTACCTATAATTGGATTCTTATCACTATACATAGCCTTAAATCCCCAACCACTCTTAGCTTGGTTTATCTGGTCAGCTCTAGCTCTAATGCTTAACTGCTTCTTCTTCCCAATAATATTGGGTTTGTACTGGAAGAGAATGAATAAAATGTCAGCAATTCTGAGTATGATTGGTGGATTTACCGTTACATGCATATCGTTTGCACTTTACGGAAAAACCATTTTCATAAATGGCATACCACTATATTCAGCTCTACCAGGATTTTTTGCTAGCATGATTTGTGCAATAATTCCATCAATTCTGAAGCGTTAAGTCAATTAACACATACATCAACGATTGATTCATGGATGGATACAGAAAGATAGAGTGGGCTGAAAGGAACATGAAAACTCTCTCTAAAATAAGAGAGGAGTTTAGGAAAGAAAAACCTTTAGAAGGTTACAGGATTGGAATGGCTCTTCATGTTGAAGCAAAAACAGCTGTGCTTGTTTTAACATTGATAGATGGTGGTGCTGAAGTTGCCATAACCGGTTGCAATCCTTTGAGCACGCAAGATGATGTTGCAAATGCTTTAAGAGATATGGGTATAAAGTGTTTTGCCAGAAGAGGAATGAGCAGAGAAGAATACTACGATGCTCTGAACAAGGTCATAGATTCTAAGCCAGATATAGTGGTAGATGATGGAGCAGATCTCATATTTTTGCTACATAAAGAGAGAAAAGATTGGGCTGATAAAGTTTTGGGAGCGAGTGAGGAAACAACAACTGGTGTTATGAGGTTAAGAGCTATGGAGAAAGAAGGAATTCTAATGTTTCCAGTTATAGCTGTAAACGATGCATACACGAAGTATCTTTTCGATAACCGCTATGGAACTGGGCAATCAACTTGGGATGGGATTTTTAGGGCTACTAATATGCTTATAGCTGGAAAAACTGTTGTTGTTGCTGGTTATGGATGGTGTGGGAGGGGTATTGCAATGAGAGCTAAAGGATTAGGGGCAAATGTGATAGTTACTGAAGTAGATGAGATAAGGGCTTTAGAGGCAATAATGGACGGTTTTAGAGTTATGCCAATGAGAGAGGCTTGTAAATATGGAGATATATTCATAACTGCAACTGGCAATATAGATGTGATAAGAGAAGAGCATTTCAAGCTCATGAAAGATGGAGCTATTTTGGCAAATGCAGGGCATTTCAATGTGGAAATAAGCATTCCAGACTTGGAAAAATTAAGTAAGAAGAAGAGAAAGATAAGACCGTATTTGGAAGAATACGATTTGGGTGATAAAAAGCTCTATCTCATTGCGGAAGGTAGACTGGTTAATTTGGTTGTTGGAGATGGTCATCCGATAGAAGTTATGGACATGAGCTTCTCAGATCAAGCTCTAGCAGTTAAATACATAGCGGAAAATCATGAGAATCTTGAAAAAAGAGTTTACAGACTACCAGATGAGTTGGATAGGAAAGTTGCAAAATTGAAGCTTGAAAGCATGGGAATTGAAATTGATAGACTTACTGAAGAGCAGATAAAATATTTAAGAGATTGGAGGCACGGAACATAGTTTTGATTTCATTTCCACCTTGTCAAAGCTATCATCTCACCAACAATCATTAAAGAACATGAAATCCAAAGTAAGTTTACAAGTGGTATTCTCTTGTAAATTATAAGCACTTCCTCCTTCGGTTTCCAATCTTCAATCTTACCTACAAGTTTGTCATAGTCAAAACCCATTACATCCACTATAATTTTTAATATGTATGTTTTATTATTTTCATACAAATATTTAGATGTGAATATGAAGAGGTCGTATGCGTAAATGCTTGGAATGACAATGTAGTAGTTATCCAATCCAACGTTTAAAACTGTAGGCTCTGGAAATACAAATTCTCTACCGCTCAAAAGATTTGCTAAGTTGAGTCTAACTTTACTTTCAACGTAAGCACTATCAACATTCAGTTTTACAACCTCATAACTCTCCTCTGGTATCTCAACAGTTCCACCTATGCTCACAGAACCTACAGGTTCATGAAATTCAGTTGATACAAGCTTAATTCTTAGACCATCAAAATTTACGCCATTCTTATCAACAACAATTGAATTGTAATCTGCGTAATAAGCGTAGGGCCAGCTGATGCTAACAGCAATCACTAAGAGAGGGATTGAGAAGTGTATGATCTTAAGTCCAGGTCTCTGAAGTTTTAAAATCGAAGCAAAGCTGAATAAGGCTATTGGCAGAACAAAGGAGATTGCAGAATTTACATAAATGGGGGCACTTTCACACCATTTTATGTAATCTAAGAGAGTCAGAACTGTTAGCACTGCTGAAATTATGTATATAATTACTAAAGCATTTAGATAGTTTCTGTATCTTTCAGCTCTGCAAATCGGTAAAACTGAAAGAAATGCTATCAAAAAAGGCATGTTAGCAAAGTTGTAGTAGTCCACGTTAACATCAATCTTTTTACCACTTATTGCAAGCAGGAGTTGATAGATCAAACCAATTAGGCAAACGATGTAACTTCCCAGCAAAGAATACGTTGCAACATCCATCGGTTTAAATTTTAGATCGAATTTGAACTCTTTAAGAGCTTTTATAAGAAAAGGAATTCCCAAAACAATTATTACAAGACCAGAAGGGTTTACTGCAAATCCATGCAAGGGTGAAATTCCTCCCCTAGTAACAAAAGCTGCAAATGCAACAGAAAAACCTGTCAAAGCTAATAGATATTTCTTATTTGAATGGAAGTATGCTGTTAAGGTTAGCCATGGTAAAAGCAGTCCAGTCTCAACGGGATCCCAAGCCCAGTAACCTCCCCAGCCTAAAGTGAAGTAAGACCAAACACCTCCTAAAACGTTTGCTAAGGTTATAAACAGCCAAGTCAAGCCTATGGCAAATCTGTTCTCTCTATTTAGATCTATAGCTATGTATAAGCCTAAGGCATAACCTATAAAACTTGCTGGAGGATGTAAAAGCATCCAAAAAGTCTTAAGCAAGGGATTTAAGCCAACTCCGTTCTTTGGAATGAAATCCAAATTTTCGAAGGCTCCATTGAAAAGAGCCATAAAGAATAGGGCTATAATTGTTAGATTGTGGTAGAAGATTTCTTTCGATCTTATTCTATGTATTAATGCAAGTAAAGTGAAAACGAAGAGCCACCAAACTATAAAACCACCACTGCCACTCCAAGATGCAGAGAGCTTAAAGATTGGATCTAAGGATTTTGAGGAATGCATGAAAACCTCTTTAAGCGTGAAATCATCAGTTAAGAAAGCTGAGATGTACAGTATGAAACCGATAAAAATTAAAGCGTAGCCAAAAAATCCGAAATTTGTTTTTCTTACCTTATACGAATCGAACAGTAATATTGCCACAGCTATTGCAAACGGAATTACAACACTATGCATGCTTATCCCATGGCGGTAGTATATTTGTTAATATTGGTAAAATTGTCACGTGTAAACTACAAGCAGTAAAATTTTTTTGTTAAAAGTATAAGAAAGTTTGCATGGAGTTCTATTCGGAAAAAAGATTCAAGAACTGGATAAAGATAATAGAATGTGCAGAAATTAGAGAAGATGATCCCAAATCGTTTGAAGTTTTCGATCACTTCATAGAGGATTTTGCTATAGCATGTTTAAAGCTTATAGATGCAGTTAAAAATAGAGAGATTACAAAGAAAAAAGCCTTAGAACTCTTAGAATTGGCAAAACTCAACTTTTTAACGAGTGTTGATTTTGGAGATGAGCTAAAGAATGAATTTTACGAATTCATCAGAGAGAGTATGAAGACGATAGCACAGTCCACTTATTACTACCTTCAAGGAAAGTTCAGCAAGAAGAGTTTTGAACAGCTATTGAAAGAGGCGTTTGATAAGGAAAGGAATGGTGATCTAAGTTCAGCTTTCGAAAATATTGCCAAGATGGGAGCTAAGGTTTTAAGAGGTGAGGAATTACCTGAACTTGAAGCAGATGGAATTGTTGCGAACTGGTTAGATGGTGTTGAAACTCTTGCAACCGTCATGAAAATTGCTAAGATCGATCAGCACCTATCAAGTTCGTAGTGAACTATTACAATACACTGATCAGCCTGAAGGGAGAGTCTTGATAAGGATATTATTTTTTCTGCATACTCTAAAACTATTTCTTCATCTTTTTTACTCAAACCCATATGATCTCCTAAAACAAATAGGGGATTTTTCAGTTTGCATACCACATCTCTTATATCTATCCCATCCTCTCTAAGATAAAATATATTGTACTTCTTGCTGAGATCATCTAAAAGATCTTTCAATTCCTTCCTTGAAATGTAAACACCGGGTGTGCTAATCTTCCATTCCCTGCTCACTTTCAAACTCAAAGCCTTCCTAATTATTCCCCCCACATTTCTCTCATCGGGAGCCATGTATCTAACTTCACTCCCAACTATCTTCAGTGCTTTTGGTGGATCTGGTTTACCCAAGAGAAGAACATAAACCTCAACATCCTTTCTAATCCCATGAGAAATGAAGAGAGCTTGAGCTATGCATCTACAGATTATATCCATTCTACCAGCAGAACCAGCTAAGTCTTTTAAACTGAAAGGCTTAGTTACTGCCTTATTTCCAACTACAAGGAAAGCTCTCATATTTGTCCAAATTTTTTAAATCCTTATTTAGTGTTTATGTAGAGAGATGTTTAAAGAATTGTATCGTGTCGTGAGGGAAAGGATATACATAGGTGATGAAAATTTCGAAGTTGGTAATAGGAGATACGAGCCAATATCTTTATTTGGAATATTGACATGCATATTAGGTTGTAAAGAATTGATTTTTGGTGATTATGGAAGTGGTAAGACTTCTTCAAGTGAGAGGATTGTAAGTTTGATCTACGGTTTACCTTTGGAGTTTGTCCAGTCAACAACAATTCATTCACATCCCGAACAGACTGAGGAGAAGATTAAAGCTACACTAGATTTGGGAGAGCTTGAGAAGGGAAAGGAGGTTGTTAGGTGGAAGACAAGGGTATTTTCTCCAGCATTGATTATAGATGAGATAAACAGATTGCCAGTTGGGAAACAAAACATGATACTCAATGAAGTTGACAGAAACATTTGGAGTTATAGGGGAGAAACCATTGTATTTGAATTTCCAAAGGCAATATTTGCAACTGTAAACTTTGCAGATTTGGGTACAAATGAGATAATTCCTCCATTGTTAGACAGATTCGACATAGCTTTAGAGACATCAAGGGTTCATCCATTAAGGAGAAGGATTATAAGGAGAGGAATAGATGACTCTTTTTTGAGAGATCCAAGAAGATCTGAGATTGTTTTGTCATACATAAGTGAAAATAGCGAAACTAAAAATCATAAGAATGTTGTAAAGTATCTTTTCGAAGTTTCAGATGAATTTAAAGATGTTTTGGAGGATAGACTCAAAAGTATGGGATACAATGTTCAAATTCCGAGAAGTTACGAATTTAAGAATATAAGGAGAGAAATTGGGAGAATTGAAGTTGAGGATGATGTAGAACTTTTCCTTGACTTTGTAGGTGAGGAGGTGAGATGTCAATTTGGGAGGAAGGACTTTTCTAGATGTGATGGATGCCACTATGTAAATTACATCTGCTCAGACATATCTCACATTTCGCATCGAGCGGAGATTAGTTTAATCAGATATGCAAAAGCATTAGCTTGGATTGAAGAAGATGTTGTAAGAATTAAGCATGTCATTTCAATATTGCCATATATACTTTGGCATAGAGCCGATTTAAACTTTAAGAAGATTGAAGAGGTTAGAGAAGAGGAAAAGAATTGCAGTGATGAACTCTACGCTTTAAAAGATGTTGTTTCGAGAGCTTTAAAGAATTGGATTGAGCATAGAAGCTACCAGATAAGGGCTTACTCTTGTATAGCAAGAGAAGATTTTGAAGGTCTCGAAAAGATTGCTGAGAAATTTAATCATCCATTCTTTAAGAGGTTGATAGATCATGATTAGAAGGGCTTTTGAGAAAGCTAGAGCAGATTTGTTCTATCCACCAATAGAATTCGAGATAAGAGATGTTTCAAGGAGTTACATAGATTTCACATCAAAGATTAAGATCATACTAAGTGAAAATCAGGCTAAAAAGTTAAGCTTTGAAGCTTTGGTAGGTCTATTTCATCACGAACTAAATCACTGGGTTAGGCATCCCTACGATCTAAAAACTCTTATCCTCGAAAGCTATTGGCTTGAAGGCTGGAAAAATATTCATGATATTAGAAATGCTTTTGATGATATAGTAGTGAATTTGGATCTTTTAGATAAAGGTTTGAAGGAAGTTCTTCAAGTTTACAGAGAGATTGAACCTTACTCATATATTGAAAACATCTTAAGAGCTGTTTTGACTGAAATAACTGGTTCGAAATTTGGATGTTTCAGTTTGAGTGAAGAGATGGCTGAAAAAGTTGAAAAGCTAGTTAAGATAGATTATTTGGATACGAGAAGATCTACTTTAAAGGTTAACTTGAGGAGGTTTGCTGAGATAATTGGTGAAAGAGAATACAAAACATTTTTCATAAGCTTCAACTTCACAGATTTTCCAGAAGGAAAGATTAGAAGAGCTTTGAAGGAAATTGCTGGAAGCTTTGAGAGGAAGGAGTTCAAAAATATTTTTAGATTTGTTGGAATAGATAGATCTACTTCAAAATTTGAATTAGATGCTGATGTTGAGTGGTATCTTGTGAGAGCGAGCAACTACATTAGAAGATTGAATTTTAGGAAATCTGGATCACTCTATCCGAATGAAATAAAGGATTTCTGCTTAGAAGATAGTATAAGTTTATACAATCCAATAGAGAGCTATTTGAAGTTCATACCAGGAATTGCAAAGAAGTACGATCTAAAAGACTTTGAAGGCTTTGAAAGGAATGAGAGAGATATTGTAATCATTATAGATTCATCTGGAAGTATGAGAGATCCTAGGAAGGATAGATCTCTGGCAGTTTTAATGGGATTTGCAATTGCAAAGCTATGCTTGGACATGGGTTGGAGGGTTGGAGTGATAAACTTCTCTGGCAAAACAGAAACTCTTCAGCCAACAAGATCTTACGATATCTTCAAATACATAAAGACTTATCAAGGTGGAGGAACATTTTTGGATGTAAATAAGATTAAGAGATATCTAAAATCTTTTGATGCCAAATACATTTTGATAACTGATGGTGGAATAGAAAATCTTGATGAAGTTAAGGATGTTCTTTCAAATGTCGATTTGAATGTGATATGGATAAAATCTGATGTTAAGGGGAGGAAGGAGTTTGAGAGGATAAGAGAGCTAAGTAAAATCTATGATGTTGAGTCTGAAAGAGATATTCAGGATGTTTTGAGGTGCATACTATGGACATAAAGGAGCTTGCAAGAAAATATGCTGAAAGATACAAGAAATTTGATGAGAAGAAAGACCTAAGCTATGTTGTTGACGAATTTTCATACTTCATTAAGGATTTACCAACATGGGATTTTGAAGTTATGGATGATGTTTTCAAGCTTGGTAAAAGGCTTTCAGCTGAGTTCAACTTAAGTAGTAGGGATGTTGAAGTTCTGTTCAATGATATCTTGCCAAATAAAGTTTATGGTGGATTGGTCGGATTCTTTACTTCAGGCTTGTACAGCAGAATTCTGAGAGATGGAGATAATATTGTGCTCGATGGGAGAAAATATAGGGGAACTGTATCTGGAATAGCATATAAACATAGAAGAGGCAATTTAATTCTTAAGAACTGTAAGGCTCTCTTTTTGGCTTACAAGATGGTTGGTGGATTTGTTGAAGTTTTCGGTGATGTTAGAAATCATCTTGGTAGAGAAATGAAGGGTGGAAAAGTTCTAATTCATGGAAATGCTTGCGATTGGGTTGGATTTGAAATGGAGGGAGGAAAGATAGTAATTGAAGGTGATGCTGGAAGTGCAATAGGTGTGAACATGAAAGGAGGAGAGATATTTATTATGGGAAAGGCTGGATTTTGGATTGGAGAAGGGAAGAAGGGTGGAAAGATTGTTGTTGGTAGAGATTAGAGTATTATATTTTGCTTATAACCACAAGCTGGACATCTGTCATCATTCATGTTCATAGCAACTATGTAGAATCCATCCCTATCTATCAAAAGCTCGCCACAGTTTGGACAGTAAGTATCTTCATACTTGTGACCCCAAACGTTTCCTATATAAACGTATTCTATTCCTACATCTCTGGCTATTTCAATAGCCCTTTCAAGTGTTTTAATGGGTGTTGGTGGTTTGTCGAGCATTTGATAGTCAGGATGAAATCTTGAGAAATGAACTGGAATTCTCTTATCCAAATCGAAAACCCATTCTGCAAAAGCTCTTATCTCATCCATATCATCATTTTCTTCTGGTATAACCAGATATGTCAGCTCCAAGAATACCCCCTTCTTATGCAAATACTTCACACACTCCAAAACATTCTCAAGCTTTGCACCAGCAATTCTCCTATAGAAATCTTCAGTGAATGCTTTAACATCAACGTTTGCAGCATCTAATATTCCTTCAAACTGATCTACAGCTTCATAACTCATGTAACCGTTTGTAACATAAACTACGTAATATCCTTCTTTCTTAACCAACTTACTTGAATCGAGAGCAAATTCGTGCCAGATCGATGGTTCATTATAAGTCCAAGCAATTCCATTTGCATTATATTCCTTTGTTAATCTCAAAATATCTTCTGGCTTTAACTCTCTCAAGTAAGGATAACTCAAGTCAGCCCTTGAAATAGTGTAATTCTGGCAATGCTTGCATCTGAAATTACATCCAACACTCCCGAATGAAAGGACACTGCTACCTGGCTTAAAGTTATGAAGAGGTTTTTTCTCAATTGGATCCAAAGCTATAGATGAAACCATTCCATAATTGTATACCTTTAGAATTCCATTCTCATTTCTTCTCATCTTACATATTCCCCATTTTTCTGGCTTTATCTTACAGTAATGCATACATGTCTTACATCTCACTATAGAATCCAGTTTTTCGTAAAGATAAGATTCAACCATCATTACAAATTGTTAATCTCAAGACTTAATGATGTTTTTGTTCAGAATGAACTTTCCCCTCTTCAACTTCTTAGCCATCTCAAAACACCATCTAACTTCACCAACCCTATCCAAATTATGAGCATCACTTCCAACAGAATACTTTACGATTTTATTCGAACACATTTCTAAAAAGTCTATGGGAGGTGCTCTATGAAGAGAATTTATCTCCAAAGCAATATCGTATTCAATCAGAAGATCTATTATCTCAGCATCTTTAGAAAAGTCCCTACCACAGTTGAACATCTCAGAATGCAAATGACCCAAAACATCTATTTTATCACAATTCTTCTTCAAACACTCCTTTATCCTCCAGTAGTACTCCTCAGTAAACATGAGATCATGAATTGATGCTATCACTATGTCAAACTTAAAGTTAGGTAAGGCAATATCGCCATCTGGCAAAATTCCACACTCAATACCGCTAAGAATTTCCATATCGTACTTATCTTTTGCATTTTCTATATCCATCTGTCTTTTTTTTAGCTTATCCTCGGTTATACCCTTTCTATGCTCCAATGAATGGTCAACTATTGCTATTACTTTCAAACCCCTTTCCTTAGCCTTTCTTGCTATTTCATCAATGCTTGCAGTCCCGTCAGAATAAATTGAATGGATGTGCAAGTCAATCATATTTCCTTCAATAAGTTATCAACTATATCCATAAAAGATTTTGTAGTTTCGTTATCTTCCTTTACAAAAGGTTTACCAACTTCTCCACTCCCAACAACCTTTTCATCAAGAGGAATTGATCCCAAGAACTTTACATCGTATTTCTTTGCCAAATTTTCTCCACCTCCCTTTCCAAATATGTAAATTACGTTACCGCAGTGAGGACATCTAAAACCGCTCATATTCTCAATTACAAATGTTTTCATATTGCCCTTCTTTGCAAGATTTAATGCTTTTGCCACATCTTCCAATGCTACTGTTTGCGGTGTTGTGACAATGATGGCAATTTCTGGATTTAAAAGCTGAGATATGCTTATAACTTCATCTCCAGTTCCTGGAGGACAATCTATTATGAGAAAATCTACATCACCCCAATTTACATCTCTCGTTATCTGTTCCAAAAATTTGTGTTTCATTGGCCCTCTCCATACAACGGGAGTATCCTTAGAAGGTAAAAAGAAACCTATAGATATAACTTTAACACCATCAATTTCAACTGGTTTAAGTTTATCTCCTTCCACTTCTAAATTCACTTTATCTATACCTAAAAGCTTTGGAATACTTGGACCATGTATATCCGCATCCAACAAACCCACCTTGTAATCTTTCTTTACCAATGCAAATGCCAAGTTTACAGCTACCGTGCTTTTCCCAACACCACCCTTACCACTCATTACCAGTATCTTCTTCATGTCCAAAAGCAGATGTTACTGCATAAGAAACTATCCAAAATTTAGACAAATCCTATAAACCTTAAGTATCTCGAATAATTTCAATGAAGGAAAAAGTTCTTATAATATTGGCAATACTTTTCACACTTCCATGGCTGTTTTTATACACTTTAAATGTTCACTTACCACCATACATGACGGCTTTTTTTTCTGGTATAGCTGTAATTTCCTCAGCTTTCATTATTTCTTGGTGTGCTGAAACATTGGAAATTGACATTCCCCGTTCGCTAAGCTTAGCTTTAGTTGCATTTTTAGCAGTTTTACCTGAATACGCAGTAGATACATACTTCGCTTGGATGGCTGGAAAGGTTGGAGGAGATTACATTCACTATGCAACTGCAAATATGACTGGTGCAAACAGACTTTTGTTGGGAATTGGTTGGAGTGTTGTTGCCTTAACAGCTATGGTAAAATTTTGGAAGAGAGAGGTTGAGCTTGATGAAGGTATAAGATTGGAAACTTTCATTCTCCTTTTAGCAACAATTTACAGCTTTACTATTCCTTTAAAAGGTAAAATACATCCAATAGACAGTTTAATCCTTTTATCACTTTTTATCCTTTACATATACCTTGCAACTAAGGCTTATAGAGAAGAATTTGAGCTTGAAGGTGTTCCGAAGTATCTTGCAAGCTTTCAAAGGAGAAGAATTATAACTGCTGCTCTCTTGATATTTTCAACTTCCGTAATATTTGTTAGTGTTGAGGCTTTTGCAGAAGGACTGATAGAAACTGCAAAAAATTTTGACTTAGAAGAATTTCTGATGGTTCAGTGGATTGCTCCTTTAGCAAGTGAATCACCTGAATTCGTTGTTGCAATTTATTTAGTTAGGAGGATGAGGGTTACAGCGGGAATGAATGCTCTGATATCTTCAAAGGTTAACCAGTGGACACTTTTAATAGGTAGCTTATCACTGATTTACAGCATAGCTCTCGGATTTCTATCTCCACTACCATTGGATGCAAGACAAAGAGAGGAAATTTTACTAACTTCAGCCCAATCTCTCTTTGGATTGGCTATAATATCAAATTTAAGAATTTCTCTCTGGGAATCTGTGGCATTACTTGCATTGTTCCTCGCTCAATTCGTTTATGAAAGTATAGAAACCAGATACATTCTGAGTGCAATCTACATAATACTATCTGTTCCTATAATAATAAAAGAGAGGAAAAACATCATGAAATCTCTAAAATATCTAAGATACAAACAATAAAAATTGTTCCCTAAAGTATAGTCTAATTTTTTTACTCTTATGCTCAACAAAATTATCTTACTTCTTTCATG
>CAZKQI010000008.1:0-31803 GCA_964554855.1 uncultured archaeon
ATCTGCGGGTTATGAGCCCGCCGGGATTACCTGACTACCCCACCCCGCTTCCAAAATATTGATAGATATTTCTGCTATTTAAACCTTTTGTCGATCTCCAAATTGTACTGAAGTTCTCCAACTTTAATAATTTTTCCCCTAACCCCTCTAGCTTTTACTAAAGTTTTTAAAATACCATAGAAATCTCCTGAAGAGCTTGCAAAATTAAAAATTGCAATAATCATCAGTAAAATCTTTACATATTCTACAACAAACATCGTTGATAAAAGAAGTGCAAGAGTTAATATTTGTGGTGAAAGGGCAGTTAAATAGTACTGCCACAATTGCATTTCATCGTAATCTATCTGAATTGCCACAAACTTAATAAGTTTAACTTTAAATTTAACACTCAATAACTTTAGACAGACTATGTGAATAATTTCGTGAAGTGTTATTGTGCAGAGTATTGATATTACAACAATCAAAAAATTGTCTTTCTCAATTTCAATACCAACTAAATTAAAAGATAAAATTAATAATATAGAACTTAATAAAATTATTGCAATAATATCTTTATTTGAATATTCAATTTTCATTAACTCTTCATTGCCGTTATCAACTTTACGCTCATAACTCCTTTTATGGCCATAGCTTTATCCACTAAAGCTTTAACCCTCTTCATATCTCCTTTTACAAGTATTATCTCAAGACAGTAATCCTTGCTTAGGTGTATGTGCATTGTTGTAGTTATAACATCCAAGAATTCATGCTGAATATCTATTATGGCATCACTCACACCCTTAACCGTGTGATCGTATATAACATAAATGGCACCAACAACTTCCCCTTCCTCCCTCTCAAGCCACTTGTATTCCATAATGTAGTTCCTTATTGCATCTCTTATTGCTTCACTCCTCGAAGAATAACCTCTCGTTTTTATAATAGAATCAAACTCCTCAAGCAAATTTTTGGGTAAACTTACACCTATTCTCGTTATTTTTTCTTCCATGACTTCAATTTAGGTAGCACTATATAATAATTTTTACTCATTTTTCCTCTTTCCTATATCCGAAGTAAAAACCTATGATGGTCGAAAGAACTCCCAAGAAAAAACTTCTTAAATTTGAATCTATCTCAATTCCGAAAAACATGATCATTAGAAGTGCTGTAACAAGAGTTACTGCTATAGCTCTCCTAACTTCTCCCCTATTCAATCTCCTGTTTTCCATTTGAATGAAGATTGTCAAGAGAAAAACAAGTATGAGACTTGCAAAAAGTCCAGCGGTTTTGAAAATTGTATTGTATCTTATGCTAAGATACATGCCACCAAATATCGATGCAATTATTGTAAATACAATCAATGCAACACCTATCCAGAATTTGCTCATAAGGTATTATGAAAAATTAAAAATATTTTAACTTTTCGTTTAAGCAATTTCTCTTATCTCCTCGTAAAGCTCATTCAATGCCTTAAAGTAATCTAGCTCACCTTTTTCAACAGCATCCATTTTTTCCTCTAAAAATCTCGTTCTTTCCTCCGAAACAAACTTTCCGTAATTATTTGCAAGATATCTGTAAACTTCTATACCCCTCTTAGTTGGAATAACTCTCCCATTTTTCTCTATAACGTAATTTCTTATGAAAAGTCTATCAACTATTGTAGCATAAGTCGAAGGTCTTCCAATACCTCTTTCCCTCATCAACCTAACCAAATCAGATTGAGTGTAGAGAGATGCTTTTGGAACATTTCTAACTTCAGCTCTAACTTTAATTCTGCCAGTTGGTAAAGGCTGTTTAACCCAAACACTCCACTTATAAAGCTCCACTGCCTTTCCTTCTGCCTTCAAAATCCTTTCTTCTTCCATCTCTTTACCATCAAACCTTATAAGATATTTTACAACCTTAACATTGTAAGGTCTGCACTGACTTGCCATGAAACGTCTAAATATTAAATCGTACAATGCAAGATGTCTTGAAGTTATCCCCTCAACCTGTATAACTCCTTCATGAATAAGCCTTTGCAATGTTTCTTTTGGAATTGGTCTCGTAGGCCTTATACACTCATGTGCACCTTCCATGTACCACTCTCTCCCAACAAAATCTTCACCCAAATAATCTTTTGCAATTCTCAAACCAACTTCACTCACTCTAGTAGAATCTGTTCTGTGATATGTACATAAACCGCTTTCAAAGAGGTCTTGAGCCAATTTCATTGCTTCTCTAGCTGGAATTTTTAATATGGCATTTGCATCCCTAAGCATTGTATCTGTCGTATAAGGAGGAAGAGGAATTCTTTCCTCCTCCTTTTCCTCCAAAAGCTCTATTTCAAGATCTATTTCTTCCCTATCTATTTCAAGTGCCAAATCGAAATCTCTGATTATAGCTATTTTCTTCTTCTCTTTGTATTCATTATATCTATCTATTACCCAGCCCAGAACAGGTGTTTGAGCTCTTCCTGCTGATAAATTACGATCTCCAAAGACTTCCCAAAGTTTCTGACTTAAAACAAACCCTATCCATCTATCTTCAATCCTTCTAACGATCTGAGCTTTAACAAGATTCTCGTCTATATCTCTTAAATTCCTCAAAGCTTCACTAACAGCTCTTCTAGTAACTTCGTGAAATTCTGCCCTCTTAATGATCCCACATCCAGCTAAAAGATTTTTAAGATCCCAAGCAATCTTTTCTCCCTCAGAATCTGGATCTGTCCCAATTATTATTAGCTCTGTATCGTGAGCAAGTTTTCTCAAAGCCTTTATCCTTCTTTTCGAATCATCAACATTTTTACTACCGCATCTTGGACAATCCTCTCTCTCCTCTGTAAACTGATAATTACAATCTCTGCAGCGCTTTATCGATGAATATATTGGAATGAATCTACCATTTGTTATAACACCATGAAATCCCACATTCGTAATCAAATCTGTTACATGGCCTATACAGGCAGTAACTATTAGAATATGTTCTGGCGTAGGTACTTCATAGGCTACAAGCTGTAATTCTCCATTTTCTTCAAAAACCTTAACACTCGGCTGTCCAAAAAATCTTGCTATCTGCCTAGCTTTTGTTGGGCTTTCAACTATGAAGAGTGTAGGTTTTATGACATCAAATTCTCCCTTTCTTCTCAATCTTTCTCTACTTTCATCAATTTCTCTGATCAATCTTTCAAAATCAACTTCATCCAAACTTTTGAACTCTACATCATAATATTTAGCTCTTTCTATAAAAGCTTTAAATATATCTTTTTCCTTCTCCATTAAAAAGCTTGCACCTTTTGTAATTCCTCCAGCAAACAAACGCGATGTTCTTCCAGAGCCCTGTATATATGTTCTTACATCCGGAAAAATAATTTCCCCCTTCCTTACTACTATATCTTTCTCCTGAACCTCACCTTTTTCAATCAGCCTTTTTAGAATCTGTCTTAACTTTTCCAAATCCTCTTTTCTCCTATCTATAACGGAAAGATATGGTATGTACTCCTTTACTTCTTCATTATCTCTGAATATCATAGCCAAAACTCTAATTATGCCAACACTTGCACTCTCAACATCCTCAACTCTAATCCTAAAGATAGGTGCACCGTAGAAAACACAGAATCTTATTCTTTCAGGTAAATCCAAACCTCTAATTAAAGTTCCGTAGTAATATGCTGTTCCAACAAGATAATCCAATTCTCCCTTTGCAAAAAGATCGAAATCTTTTTTACTTGTAGATGTAACTATTCCTATCTTAAACTCATCTTTAAGCTTGTTGTATAGATCTTCAGCTTCCTCAGTAGATCTCGCATATATTATACCTCCTTTCATCTTCTTTAAAATATCTTTCAAAATTTCCAAATCTTCGCTATTTATTGCTACATCCTCTATGTTTCTCACAGCATGAGTAGATGTACCAACATCGAAATTCAAAAGCTCTCTAAATAATTTTACTTTCTGACCTTTTTTTGCCGTAGCAGTAGAAACCATTAAACAACCCTTAGCTTTTCCCTTCCACCTCTTTTCCTTATAAAAACCCAAAAGATTGAGTATCCTATCAACATTTTTAGATGCCTTCAAAACGGAATCGACATCGTCAACAAATATAAAATTAAATCTCAGATGCTTCATGTTACCAAAGTATCTCGGTAAGAATTGAGATGTTGTTACAAGAATGGAAAATCTTCCTTCCTCTAAAAGCTTGAAAAATCTTTCTCTCTCATCCTTTTTAATATCGCTAAGATAGTAAAGTATTGTAGGATCACAACTCTCATTAAATCCAACCTTCAACTCAAGCTTTTCACAGAATTCCTTAAGAGATTTAACAACCTGCTTTACAAGTAAGGTAGTTGGAAGAATTATGTAACATCTTTTACCTCTCAAAGCTAGGAATAGTGCTATTGCTGAACCGAAAGTTGTTTTACCTATACCAGTCGGAGCTACAGCAGCAAAGCTTTCTCCCCTCAAAATTCTCCTTGCCCAAAATTTCTGAATTGATCTAGGCTCACCAACAATTTTCCTAAAGAATTTGAAGAATTCCTCAATGATAAAATCCTCATAAAATCTACACATTGCTCTATTCTTTTTGTTGCAGAATCCTGAAAGTGCTTCTTCCGTCGTAAAGTCTTTACCACAAACCTGACAAAGATTGTTGTAAATTGCTTTAATCATAGTAGAAGTTGTGATTGAAGTTAAAAATTTATTTTTTGAACACTTGCACCCAACTCCTTTAAAACATCGAAGAAGTTGGGAAACGAGACAGAAACTACCTCTGCATTCCTTACAACAACATCTGAAACCAAACCTAAAATTGAGAAGGCCATAGCAATTCTGTGATCACCATACGAATCAACAACACCTCCTTTAACATTACCACCCTTCACCTCAAGTCCATCCCTTCTCTTCTTAACTTCAACACCTAAAGCCTTAAGATTCCTATACGTTGTCTCTATTCTGTCAGTCTCCTTATATCTGAGATGCTCAGCATTATATATTACCGTCTTTCCCTTTGCAACTGCACCAAGAACTGCAATTGTGGGAACTAAATCGGGTATATCCCTTGCATCAACTTCTATACCTTCAAGATCCGATTTTTCTGCAATTAGAATCCCCTTTTCCTTATTCCACTCAACCTTTCCACCCATCTCCCTAACAATATCTACAATTACCTTATCTCCCTGCCTAGACTCATAAAGACCTTCAATCACAACCCTACCAGCTAAAATACCTGCTGATATTAGATAGCTTGCCGAAGAGAAGTCAGAAGGAATTTTAAATTCTCTCAAATCGTATTCCTGATTTCCTTCTATATAAAAAACGTTATCTTCGCAATCGATTTTTATACCACTCTCTTCAAGCACATGCAGAGTTACATCTATGTAAGGTCTTGACTTTACATTGACAACATTAACTACTGAATCGAACTTGGCAAGAGGAAGAGAAAAGAGAAGAGATGAAACAAATTGAGAGCTTATAGCCTTAATTTCAACTTCTCCCCCTCTCAAAAATCCATGAACTACTAAGGGTGCTGAATAATCTCCAAAACCTCTTATTTTCGCTCCCAGCTTTTTTAAAGCTCTTACAAGTTCGAGATTTGGTCTCCTTCTTATCGATTCGTCCCCATCGAGAACAGAAAAATCACTTGATAGTGATAGTAATCCCATAAAGAGTCTGAGAGTTGTTCCAGAATTTGCCACATAATAGTATCCCGAATTTATTCTTTGACATCCAAAAAACTCAAATCTTTCTTTTCTATAAAATCTTGCACCCATTATCTTACAACATCTCAAGGTAGCTATAGTATCCTCAGATAGGAGTGCATTGTAAACTTTAGACTTTTTTGAGAGTGAAGAAGCAATGAAAGCCCTATGAGTGTAACTCTTTGAAGGTGGTGGTACTGCCTTTCCATCTATTTCGCTCCTTCCAATCACAACATCCACATATGACCAAAGGCAATGTTATATAATAAGTTTTAGCAAAGAATATCTGATGTTCAAAAAATTCAGAGGTGCTATGATAGGATTTGCAATAGGTGATGCTTTGGGAATGCCTGCCGAAGGCTTGAAGAGGGAGGAAATTCAAAGATTATTTGGAAGAATAGAAGATTTTTTAGATTCCCCATTAGGAGATCTCAAAGCTGGGGAATGGACGGATGATACTGAACAAATGCTTATTCTAGCAGAATCAATTTTGAATAAGAGGTATTTAGATCTTTCGGATCTGGCAAAGAGATTGTTGAACTTAAAGAGTAGTAGATTGGGATGGACAACTAGAAATGCTCTAAGTAGGATAAAGAAGGGTGTACACTGGTTTGATGCAAGTGTTTATTCAGATACATGTGGCTCCGCTTTGAGAGTTTTACCAATAGGATTGGTATACTCCTTCAGTTTAGATTTGGTTGAGAAGTATGCCATGCTCTCTTCAAGTGTAACCCATAGAGGTCCATCAGCGATAGGTGCAATAGCATATGCTCTAGCTATTTCTTGTGTTTTGAACGATTACACTCATGAGGAGATTGTTAATGAAGTTGTTAGAAGAGTTGATAGGTACGATAATTTGTTAGCAGATAAAATAGAACTTGCATACAATTTGGCTGGAGAAGATATGGATTTTGTAATTGAGAAAATTGGTAACTCTGTTTCGATTTACGATGCAATTCCACTCGCACTTAACTCATTCTTTACTACTGAAACTTTTAGAGATTGTGCCATAAGATCTGCAAATGTTGGAGGAGATACGGATTCAATTTCAGCATTGGCATGCGGTTTAAAGGGTTGCGAGTTAGGAATCGACGAAATTCCTCAGAAGTGGATTGAAAATGTTAAAGATGGTGATTACATAATTAGCATTGCAGACAGATTATACGATTTAAGATTGATACTTGAATTCGGTGATGGTTTATGAGGTTTGGAACAGCTGGAGTACCAAACTCATCGAAGGAGAGATCGACAATAGGAGGTATAAGGGCTATAAAAGAATTAGGATTGGATGCAATGGAAGTTCAGTTCGTAAGAGGCGTTAAGATGAGTGTAGATATGGCAAAACAAGTTAAAGATGTTGCAGAAAAATTGGACGTATACTTATCAGTTCACGCTCCATATTACATAAATCTCAATGCAGATGGAGAAAAGTTGAGAGGGAGTGTTGAAAGGCTTAAGAAAACTGTAGAGATAGGTGGAATATTTGCAAAAGATGTTGTCTTCCATCCTGGCTATTATCTGAAATACTCAAAGGATTCAACATACAGAAGAATAAGGGAAAATCTAAAGCCAGTAGTAGAATTTGCTCTTGAGAAGGGGGTAATTTTAAGACCTGAAACCACTGGCAAGCCTACACAATTCGGTGATTTAGAAGAAATATTGAAACTTTGCCACGAATTGGGAATATTACCATGCATAGATTTTGCACATATTCATGCAAGATACAGAGCTTACAACAGTTATGAAGAATTCTGTAAGATTCTTGAAATGGTTGAAAGTTATCTTAGCTCAAAAGCTCTGAAAAGCTTACATGCACATATTAGCGGAATTGAATATGGATTGAAGGGAGAAAAGAGGCATCTGAATTTGAATCAGTCTGATTTTAGATATGAAGAACTTTTGAAAGCTCTAAGAGATTTTAATGTTGAAGGAGTTATAATAATAGAAAGCCCCAACTTGGAAGAAGATGCTGTAATGCTGAAGAATCTCTGGCTGACAATTAATCGATAAGGATTAGGCGGAAGATATAGAAGAATTGATTTTTGAAAGATTAGAAAAAAGTTTAAGTTCGTGTAATAAATGTGCATCATGCCTAAATGGACTATTCATAGAAAATGGTGTAAAAAGTTGGGAATAGCAGATGAAGTATGTAGAGCGGTAGATGAGATCATAGATTTTGGCTTTAAAGGGCATGATGACCGCTCTTATGCACAGAGGGTTTTCTTCTTTATAAAGGCTAATGAGTCCTATAGGATTAACGGTTGGGATGGAATCAAAGCCTTCTTCCTACATCATACGATGGATTACATTGAATACTACATTAAAAGCTTTGCAAAGGAGATGGGTTGGCCAGCAGATGAGAATTTAATTGAAAGAATAACAAGGTGGATGAAAAATAGAATAGTTACTCATGTGAAGTATTATAAGTTATATGATTGGAGGAATTACACGATTAGAGGTAAAGAAGATTCAGAAGTAATCGAATTCTTGTTAGACATGCTGAATGAGAGTATTGATGATGTATTTGAAGTGGAAAGGGTTAATGGGGATGTTATAATCAAATTCTCGAAGAATGTTTGGTATACAGTTGAAGAAGTGGCAATTTTCGTGGAAACAAATTTCTGGGAGATTGTAAGGGACGTATTAAAATAATTGAGTCAAATTTGGAGAGTTGCAAGATTAATAATAGTGTAAATTCTTAATTTCAATTGATGAAAATCTGGATGAGTTATATAACTGGTTATATAATCAGTTAGATTTCAGTAAAATTGATAAATATCTTCTTGAAATAGCTAAAAAATTAGAAATTAACGTTAACTCTTTCTTAGAGGAAAAGCTTAGAGAAATCTTGCAATGCGGGGGGAGGGATTTGAACCCTCGAACCCCTACGGGACGGGACCCTAAATCCCGCGCCTTTGACCTGACTCGGCAACCCCCGCTCAAGCTTATCTAAGATTTCGCTTATTTTAACACTTTCGCAAGAACTTTTAACTTCAAATCGATGTTTTGGTGTGGTTGAAGTACACATTGTAGGAACAGCACATGTTTTAAGGGAAAGTGTTGATAGAGTTTGTAAGGTAATAGAAGATGTAAAACCTGATGCTGTAGCTGTAGAACTTTGTCCAAAAAGATTACATGCATTGATGGCTAAAGAACCAAGTATATCTCTATCGGATGTAATTAAAAGTGGTAACGTTTCTCTGGCAATCTTACAAATAATTCTCTCATTTCTTCAAAGAAAGATAGGGGAAAAAACGGGAGTTAGACCGGGAGAAGAGATGTTAGCAGCAATTAGAAAGGCTAAGGAGATTGGAGCAGATGTTATATTGATTGACAGAGATATAGGGATAACATTTAATAGATTATGGTATAATATTAGCATTATAGAAAAGTTAAAATTGTTTTGGCAAATCTTTAGGAGTTTATTCTCAAAGGAGGATGAAGTTGAAAATATATTGAGTAATGTAGATAAACTTGTTGAAGAGTTTAGAAAAATTGGTCCAAAGGCAAGCAAGATCTTGATTGATGAGAGAGATTCCTACATGGCCTACAACATTCTTAAGGCAAGTGAAAAGTATGAAAAGATTGTAGTTGTTGTTGGAGCTGGACATAGGAAGGGGATAGAGAGATATTTAAAAAATCCTAAAGAAATACCGCAAATTGAAAAACTTTTGGAGACAAAAAAGGGTAGATTTAGTTTATCAAAGGCATTCAATATTTTCATATCATCTTTAATATTGATATCGTTTGCATACATCTTAACGAAGTTTGGAAGTGGTTTGGCATTGAATGCTTTCATATACTGGTTCTTGATAAATGGTGTACTCTCAGCCTTAGGTGCAACCCTAGCTTTAGCTCACCCTCTCTCAATAATTTCCGCTTTCCTATGTGCATGGCTTACATCTTTGAATCCATTGATTGCTGCTGGATGGATTGCTGGTTATGTGGAAATGAAAGTTAGAAAACCAAGTATTGATGATTTAATAGAAATGTCAAAAGCTGAGAGCATTAGAGATCTTTTTAAAAACAGGGCTTTCAGAGTTTTGCTCGTAACAGCATTGACAAATGTTGGTAGTATTGTAGGAACAGTTTATGGAGCATATATAATACTTCAGATGACGGGAATAGACATAAAGAATATTTTAATTCCATGAACTACTTTTACCATGTGGCGTAAAATTGCTGAGAAGTTTGAGAAGTATCCTTCACAGATTGTAGTTGCAAGGGAATTTTTGAGATTGGGTATATCTGTAAGAGATGGAAAAGCATACTGCGATAAGATAGAGCTTGTACCAACAAAAATTGCAGAAGCTTTAGATGTGGATAGAAAGGTTGTAGTTTCAGCAATACAGAATATTGAGAGTGATGAAGAATTGAGAATGGTCTTTTCATCATTAAAACCAGTTGCAAACATTACCGAAGTTGCAAGGATTTTAGGATTTGGAGTTTTGGAAGTTTATGCAGAAAGCCATAAGGTAGGGATTGTAGCCGGTATAACATCTATACTTGCAAGAGAAGGAATATCAATTAGATTCATTTTGGCAGAAGATCCAGAATTGAGTGTTGAATCAAAATTAACAGTAGTTACTGACGGAAAGATTCCTGGGAAGCTTGTAGATGAATTTTTGAAGGTTGATGGTGTGAAGAAGATCGTTATAAGTTAGAGTTACTCATTTTGTATGTTTTTTAACAAAAAAGTAGTTCCAAATTTTATCTTTCAAGTGGTGAATGTTTTTAACTGCTTTACCTCTTCCCTCCTTCATCTCAACACCATCTACAAGAGCTATTCCAACCGCAATTGGAATTTTTGATTCAACATAAACAAAATCTCCAGCCTTTATTTTTTCATCAAAATCTACAATTCCCGGTTTCATTACATCAGCTCCCCTCATTATGTATGGCATTGCACCCTCATCAACAACAACCCATCCATCTTTGGGTCTCAATTTCATTATACCGTAAACTGTGAAGTAGTATCTATCTTTGTATTCGAGAATTAGGGGTTCATTATCAACTGCAATTACACTCATATCATCAAATTCAAACTTTTCCATCTCCCCTCTAATACTAATACCATAATTTTCGTCAAAATATTTTGAAATTAACTTGCACTCCTTCTTTCTCAGTTTATAATGGTGTAGCCCAACTTTCCTCATCTTTGTAAACAGCCTCATCTATTATCATTTCTCCCTCAACTAACGGATTAGGTTTTTTAATAGCTTCAATTCTGTAAAGACATGACTTGTACCAGTTGTAATCGATTTTAGCACCTAACTTCTTTACAATTGGCAACTTCTCCTGAAATCTGAAGAAGTTCTTCTCTTCTTGTGGATAGACATTAAATTTTCTTCTTATATCCGTAATGACAAAACCCATCCCGTGTATCATTTTTTGTATCTCATACCACTTTCTTCTCGAAGCTTCGAGAGTTGTTAAACCGAAATAGCCAGAACATCCTTCACCCTTCAAGGTAGAAACTCCTCTAGATAGGAATAGCTTTATTCCAGGTAAAGTTTCAACTGGATCAGTTACAAAGACATCGAATTTTCCTCTCAATTCATTTGGAAATGCTTGCTGAACATCGTAAACCATAGCCTCTACTGGTAAACCATACTCATCCGCCTTCCTATTTATAAAATCTATCAACCTCTCATCAATATCTACAACAAAAACTTTCTTAGGAAAGCCAGTTAGTGATGATGCCAAGCTGAAGAGATCATCATCTCCAACAACGAATATCTCAGTCTTAAGAAGATCTCCTCTCTCATAAAGAAACTGCACCCTCCTAATAACACCATCCAAGCTTATAAAACCTTGATCGTACTTCTCAATCGCTTCAGGTCTATCTTTTGCAATCTTAGCGTATTCTTCCAAAACATCCTTGAACAATATAACGTAACCTGTACCTTCACAATATTCACATGTAAATTCATTAACCCTCTTGACTCCCAAATCCTCACACAATTTCAAGCCATCATCTGTAAGACTTATTCGACCATCTAAAATCCTAAGAATTCCTTCTCTTTCCATTTCCTGAATTATTCCAAAGAATTCTGGCAAACTTGCATCCTGCCTATCAATTAGCTCGTAAACACTCATATCCCTATTGTAAAGGGCCTGAAGAATCTGATTCCTAATTCTTCGCATCATAGCTCTGATAGTAAAGTAATTTAAAAGTTTTTACCTCTTATACTTGTCATGAATCATGCACAGAGAGGTATTTTAAGTTTGATTTTGGAGGTTTCAGCAAATCCTAAGCCAGGAAATGTTGATAGGGAGCATGAGTTCAAAGATTTAAGGTATGAACATTTCATAATCTCTGCAATAGCTGTATATCCAATATTTGAGGATTGTGTAAATAGGAGGGGAAGTATTGGCATCAACTTCTTCAAAGCCGTTGAGAAATCGTATAAAATATGCAAGACAAATGTTCATTTCGGTGCCTTCTTCCTTCTCATACCTCTAATTTGGTGTAAGGGCAACGTAAAGCTAGTTAAAGGTGAGTTGAAAAAGACAACATATCACGATTCCATTGCAGTTCTAAACGCATTCAGAATGTGCAAGCCACGTGTGATCGATGTTGATTATCTGAGCTTGAAGGAAAATATTGAGAAAGAATTGATAGATAAAGAAATAAACCTTTACAATTGGCTTCTAAAATCTCCAGAGGAAAATGTAGTTGCAAGGGAGATAGTTGAAGGATATTGGAGGTGTTTAGAAGGTAGTAAAGTTTTGATAGAATCCTATAAAGAATTTAAAGAATTGAACTATGCAATTGTTTACACATACCTCTTTCTAATGTCAAAGTATTTGGATCCATTAATAATTGCAAAACATGGTAGAAAAGTGGCTGAAAATGTTAGAATTAAAGCAGGAGAGATTTTAGACGACTTTAACATTGATAATGTTAGAAAATTTGATGAAGAACTTTTAACCAAAAATATAAATCCGGGTAGTATTGCCGATTTGACCTGTGCATCTATATACTTATCTTTAGGTGAAATAGTATGAAGCTTGAATATTTCGGATTTACAAAGGGTATAAATGAAGTTATAGGAATAACTTTTGGAGAATGGATAAATACAGCTCCTTTAGGAATAATTGTGGACAATCCTAAGAGCAGATTTGCAAGTGTAAAGGTTTATCCCTCACACACAAGAGAAAATTTGAAAAGAGGAATATTATACGTAAATGTTACTAGGGATCCAGTTGTTTTCGCAATTTCAGCATTTGACGATTTAGATGATGGATGGTTCGAAAGTCTCGATCCACCAGTTATAAAGAATACATTGGCTTGGTGTAAGTTTAAGGCAGATCTAAGAGGTAATATCGCAGATCTAACACTTGTTGAAGGTTCAATTGTCAGAACTGATTTAAGGACTGTGAATAGGGGATTCAATGCACTGATAGAAGCTTTAGTTCATGCAACACGATTGAAAGAAAATCCATCCCTAATTGAAAAAATAAAATACTATTCAGATATAGTTAGGAAGTGTGGGAGTGAGAGGGAATTGGAAGCTTTAGAAATAATGTGGGAATATTTAAAAAGCAAGGGAATAATATGATACATGAGGTTCGTTGCCATAGCGGACACACATGACAATTTAGATGCAATAAGAGATTTGATTGATGTTTTAAGGGGAGAAAAGTTCGATTTTGTTGTGCATGCTGGAGATATAATAGCGCCTTTCTCAATGAAGGCACTTGCAGGAATAAAAAGGGAAATGTACATAGCTTTTGGAAATAACGATGGTGAAAAGAAAATACTTACAAGAATTGCAGAAGAAAAAGGCTGGGTTTTGGGAGATATTGTCGAATTTCCAAATGGAGTTGTTTATCATGGTACAGATAAAAAAATTATAGAGATTCTTAAGAAAACTGTTCATAAATACTTAATTCTTGGACATACACACGAAGTGAAAGTTGAAAAATTTGGAGAAAAAATTGTAATCAATCCGGGTGAAGTTTGCGGTTACCTAACAGGAAAAAGAACATTTGCGATTGTGGAAGATGAGAATGTGGATATAATCGAATTCTAAACTCCAAAAGATTTTTAGTTCATCATCTGAGTGTTTCTTCAATGGATAGAGATGTAATGAGAATTGTAAACTTAGGTGTTGAAATCGATGGAAAGAAAATTCTTCAAAACGTAAATCTCTACATTCAGAAGGGACAAACATTAGCTCTATTCGGGCCAAACGGGAGTGGAAAATCAACATTACTCATGGCAATAGCTGGACATCCCAAGTACAAAGTTTATGATGGAAGAATAATATATAAAGGAAAAGATATAAAAGATTTAAAAGCGGATGAGAGGGTTAGGATGGGTATAGGGATATCTTACCAAAATCCTCCGAAAATATCTGGTGTTAAACTTAGAGAAGTTATAAAGCACTGTGCTAAGATTGGAGGAACAGAAGATAAGATAGATGAATATGTGAAGTTGCTAAAGATGAAAAACCTTGTAGATAGAGATGTCAATGTCGGATTTTCTGGAGGAGAAATAAAGAGATCGGAACTCTTACAACTACTTCTGATGAATCCCGAATTTGTTATGTTAGATGAGCCAGATAGTGGAGTTGATTTAGAGAACATAGCTGTAATAGGTGAAGCTATAAAGATTTTACTTGAGAGAGATAAGCCCAAAGAAGAGAGAAAGAAATCGGGAATAATAATAACTCATACTGGACGTATACTTAGGTATGTTGACGCAGATTATGGTGTAATAATGTACAAGGGAAGGATTGCATGCATTGGAAATTCATACGACATCTTGAAGACTGTTGAAAAATACGGTTATGAGGAGTGTGTTAGAAAATGCCTGAGAACTCTTTAAAGGAAGATTTGAAGAAAGTTGGAATTGAAAGAGATCCATCCAAAAGATCTGCAAGCTTCATAATGATAGACAATAAACCAATGGTAAGCTTTGCTAGAGGAGTTGAAATATTGAGTACTAAAGAGGCTTTGAAAAAATACGATTGGCTTGAAGAATACAGCTGGAAGCTTATTGAGAAGAGAGAAAATGATTTTGACGGCTACTTCATAAGAGTACCTAGAGGTTTAAAGGTAGAATTTCCAGTAGAAGCTTGTCTTTACCTAAAACGTATCAAAAACCAGAATGTACACAATATAATAATTGTTGAGGAGAATTCTGAGCTAAATTTAATAACTGGATGTACATCAGAAAAACTTTCTGGCATACATTTAGGTATTTCAGAGTTCTATGTAAAGAAGAATGCAAAACTGACATTTACAATGATTCACAATTGGAAGAAGAAAAATGAGGTTTTGCCCAGAAGTGCTATAAGGGTTGAAGAAAATGGAGTATTTATCAACAATTACATACTTCTAAGTCCAGTAAAGTATCTCAAAGCTTATCCAACAGCTTACCTAGATAAAAATGCTAAGGCTGTATTCAGTAGCATAATAGTAGGATTTGAAAATTCTGAGATTGATTTAGGTAGCAGAGTTTATTTGAATGGTGAGAACAGTTCTGCTGAGATAATATCGAGAAGTATAAGCAGAGGGGGAAAGATAATTGCAAGAGGACATTTAATAGGAAATGCAGAGAATGTAAAAGGACACTTAGAATGTAAGGGTATGATATTAGGAAGTGGGACAATTCATGCTATTCCAGAGTTAGAGGCCAGCAATCCAAATGTAGATTTAAGTCATGAGGCTGCAATAGGCAAAATAGCTGAGGACGAGATATTTTATCTTATGACAAGGGGATTGAGTAGAGATGAAGCAATATCTCTTCTCATAAGAGGGTTTATGGAAATAGAGATAAAAGGTTTGCCAGAAATATTGAAGAGGGAAATAGATAGGGCTATTGAGCTTGTAGAAAAAGCATTGATCTGATATAATTCTTTCAACAAAAAGTAGGAAAAATACTTTAAGTTCTTTAATTCATTTTTATCATGAAGGTTAAAATGAGAAAGTGTAAATGTGGAAAATACACACTTAAAGATGTTTGTCCGGAATGTGGTGAGAAGACTTTTATGCCTATCCCACCTAAGTTCTCTCCTGAAGATCCTTACGGTAAGTATAGGAGAATGTTAAGAAGGGAGGTAGGATTCTTTAATATAGGGAGGTGGAGATATGCTGAAGAGGGTTGATGTTAGGTATTTGAAGATGCCTGAGGAGATTGGGCTGGAAAATCCCGTATTTATAGAAGGTTTGCCAGGAATTGGGCATGTGGGAAAGCTTGTTGCCGATCATTTAGTAAGGGAGTTGGATACTGTAAAGGTTGTAGAGATTTACTCCCATCACTTCCCTCCACAGGTAATGGTAAATGAAGATGGAACTGTAAGACTTCCCAAGAATGAAGTCTATGCTCACAAATCCAAGGACAATTCTCCAGATTTACTTATACTTGTAGGTGATTTTCAGAGCATGGATGGAATTGGACATTATGAGCTCGTAAATGCTTATATGGAAATTGTCAAGAGGTTCGGTGCAAAGAGGATTTTTACCTTAGGGGGTTATGGTGTTGGCAAACTCGTTGAAGAGCCTTACGTAATAGGTGCTGCAAATACTTCAGAGCTTGTAGAGGAGTTGAAGAAGTATGGGGTAAAATTTGAGAGAGGAGAGCCTAGTGGTGGAATAATAGGTGCTTCGGGATTGCTTCTTGGTGTTTCCCAGCTTGAGGGAATTGAAGCTGCTTGCTTAATGGGTGTTACATCTGGCTATATGGTTGATCCCAAAAGTGCAAAAGCAGTTTTGGAAGTTCTGATGAAAATTTTAAATATTGATGTCAGTGTTGAGGCTCTTGAGGAAAGAGCAAAGGAAATGGAGAAGTTCATCAAGCAGATTAGAGAGATGCACGAACAAGTTGTGCAACAGTATAGGAGTGATGAGGACTTGAGATACTTTAGATAGTCAGAGTGGTAAGACTCATCACAGATCAGAAGCTACCCCACTCATCATCCTAAAACTAAAGGTTCAAAGTTGTATAAAAATGTTCGCGATAGAATTTTAAACAGGTTTGATGCTCATTTTTCATGTTTCCTAACGCTTATTCCCCTCATGAAGTTGAAAGGGAAGTGAGGGCATTTTGGGAGAGAGAAAGAATTTATGAGAAGGTAAAAAGCAAAGGAAATAAGCTCTTCTTTTTCGTTGACGGTCCTCCTTACACAACTGGAAGAATACATTTAGGAACTGCTTGGAACAAAGTGATAAAGGATACTATTTTAAGATTTAAGAGAATGCAAGGCTATAAAGTTGCAGATACACCAGGATGGGACATGCATGGATTACCGATAGAGGTCAAGGTCGAGCAGATTCTTGGATTCAGAACTAAGAGAGATATTGAGAGATACGGAATTGAGAAGTTTGTTAAAAAATGCTACGAATACGCTTTGAAGAACAAAGATACCATGACAGAGCAGTTTAAAGCTTTGGGGGTTTGGATGGACTGGGAAAATCCATACATGACAATCAAAGCTGAATACATAAACTCTGCTTGGTGGACTGTAAAGAGAGCTTACGAACAGGGATTGCTTGAGAGGAAGTTGAGAGTTGTGAACTGGTGTCCAAGATGTGAAACAGCTTTGGCAGATGCAGAAGTTGAATATGCTGAGAGAGAAGATCCATCTATATATGTGAAGTTTCCTATAAAGGGAAGGGATAAAACTTACATAGTTATATGGACTACAACACCCTGGACACTTCCAGCTAACATGGCAGTTGCAGTCCATCCTGATTTTGAATATGGTCTTTTTGAAGCAATCAAAAATGGTAGAAAGGAGTATTTGATCTTGGCCAAAGATTTGGCAGATGATGTTTTGAGTAAATCCTATGAGAGTTGGAAGGTAGTTGAAAATTATAGAGGTAAGGATCTGTACGGTTTGGAGTATGAGCATCCATTATCAGATGAAGTTCCAATTCAGAAGGAAAAAATTCATAGGGTAGTTAATGCAGATTTTGTTGCTCACGAAAATACTGGTTGTGTTCACATAGCACCCGGTCACGGTTTGGAAGATTTTGAATTGGGTATTGCTGAAGGATTGGAAGTTTTCAATCCAGTTGATGATAGAGGAGTTTTTGATGAAAAAGCTGGAAAATATTCTGGAATTTATGTTTTTGATGCCAATAGAGTTATAATTGATGATTTAAAGGCTAAAGGTTTGCTTTTAGCTGAGGAAACTATTGTTCACAGATACGGGCATTGCTGGAGATGTAAAACACCTATAATATACAGATCTACGGAACAGTGGTTCTTGGCAGTTTCAAGGCTTAAGGAGAAAATGCTTGAAGAGATAGAAAAGGTAAGATGGATTCCAGAATGGGCTGGAAAATCACGTTTTAAAGATTGGGTGGAAAATGCTAAGGACTGGTGCATAAGTAGGCAGAGATACTGGGGAATTCCAATTCCAGTATGGATATGTGAAAAGTGTGGAAAATGGAAGGTCATAGGAGATATAAATGAGATACCTTGGAAGGACGATCTAGATTTACATAGGCCTAAGATAGATGAGATAACATTTGAATGTAAATGTGGAGGAAAGATGTACAGAATTGAGGATGTTTTTGATGTTTGGTTCGATAGCGGAGTTGCAAGTTGGGGAACTCTAGGTTATCCATTGAGGGATGGTAATTTCTTCAAAATTTGGCCAGCGGATTTTATCACTGAAGGACATGATCAGACGAGAGGATGGTTTTACTCTCAATTGGGTGCAAGCGTTATCAGTTTTGGGAAAGCACCTTACAAAACAGTTCTAATGCATGGTTTTACCTTAGATGAACTTGGAAGAAAAATGAGCAAGAGCTTAGGAAATGTTGTTGAGCCAGAGGAGGTTATAAGGGAAGTGGGAGTTGATGCCTTCAGGCTTTATGTACTAAGTTCTGCTTTATGGGAAGATCTGAGATTCAGTTGGAAAGAAGTTAGAAACATTTTGAGAATGCTCAATATTTTCTGGAATGCAATAAGATTTGCATACACATACATGAGCTTGGATAGGGAAATGATTAATAAAATCGATTTAGAGAATATCTCAGATTACGAAAACAGATGGATTTTATCAAAACTTGAAAGTTTGAACAAATTAGCATATGAATCTATGGAAAATTATCAGCTCCACAGAGTTGTTAGGGCATTCTTAGAGTTTGTTATAGAACATTTTAGCAGGTGGTATATTCAGCTCATAAGACCACGTGTATGGGTTGAAGGTGAAGATGAGCTGAAAATTGCAACTTATTTAACTCTATTGAGAGTTATCGAGAAAACAATAAAAATAATTGCTCCATTCACACCATTTCTATCTGAGTTCATATATCAAAGATTTTTGAAGGAGTTTAAGAGTTGTAAGGAATCGATATTTATGGAGAGCTATCCAAAACCAGAAGAAAGATTCATTGATGAAGAGCTTGAGAGAGCTATGGATATTGTAAGGGAGATATTTGAAGCTGTGAGCAGTGCCAGACAAAAGGCCAAGAGAAAGTTGAGATGGCCATTGAGAGAGGTGGTAATCGAGAGCAAGGATGAGAATGTTAAGAAAGCTGTTAACATGCTGAAGGAAATAATCAAATCGCAATGTAATGTAAAGGATGTTAGAGTTGTGGAGGAATTTGAGAAGAAAATTGTTGTTAAGCCGAATTACAGAGTTGTTGGTAGAATATTGAAGGAGAGAGTTAAGGATTTCCAGAAGTTCTTGGAAGGATTGAGTGAAGAGGAACTTAGAAGAATTGCTGAGAGTAAAATGGTGGAATTTGATGGAATGAAGATTGAAGATGCAGTTATAGTTGAATACGATATTCCAAATTACGAGTTTGAAGATTTTTCGAAAGGAACGGTTTACGTTTACAAAATCTTGGATGATGATTTGAAGAGAGAGGCTTTTGCAAGAGAGTTGGTTAGGAGAATACAGGAGATGAGGAAGGAGATGAATTTGAATGTAGAAGAATTTATAGACGTTACTTTGGAATTTCCAAGAGATCTTGTAAAAGGTTGGGAAGGTTACATAAAGAGAGAAACAAGAGCTGAAAAGCTTGAATTTGGAAAGCCTGAAAGAGGTTTCATTAAAGAATGGAATATAGAGGGAGTAAAGGCTATAATTGGAATTGAAAGATTATGAAAATTTTACTCGTAACTGGAAAGCTTGCTGAAAAGGAAGTTAGGAAAATTGCTGAAAAATTCGGATGCGATATTTACGTTGCTAATGTAGATGTTGCAAGCTTTATAACTCCAAAACACATAGAAAACTTAGATTTAAGCAATTACGATCTTGTCATAGTTCCCGGGTTAGCAAAGGGGAAGTGGAAAGATTTTGAAGAGGAGAAGGGTGTTAAAGTTAGGCTGGGAACAATTCACTACTCCGATTTGCCTTACATTCTTGAAAGAATTGAAGAAATTGAACTTTCTCATGAAATTCCAGCATGCAGAATGCTTAAATTGAAAGCTGAAGAGAAAATGAAGTTGATCGATTCCATTGAAGAGTGTTACTTTCACATAGGTAACGTTAAGGTGGGAGGAAGGATTAAGATAGTTGCTGAGATAGTTGATGCAACCAGTTTGGATGAAGATAGCTTAATAGAAAAGATAAACTACTATTTGGAAAGTGGAGCGGATATAATTGATCTAGGAATTCCTATTGACTTCGATTTAAAAGATGTTGAGAGGATTGTTAAGATTGCAAGAGATAATTGCGATGCTTTGAGCATAGATACATTTAACAGAAAGGCTATTGAGATTGGAGTTAAACATGGAATTGACATGATTATGAGCATATCATACGAAAACATGAATTGCTTGGATTTGGTGAGAGATAGGGCAGTTGTTGTTGTTGAAAGAGATGTTGAGAAGCTATTGAAATTGGTTGAAATTGTTAGAGGTTTTACAGATAAGATTATAGCTGATCCCATATTGGATATAAAAGTTTTCCAATCTCTCATGAGATACTACGAATTTAGAAGTAAATGCGATTATCCTCTTCTCATGGGTGTGGGAAATGTGACAGAACTGATGGATGCAGATTCGATTGGAATAAATGCTTTACTGACCTATATAGCTGAAGAAATTGGTTGTCAACTCATCTTTACAACTGAAGCCAGTGATAAGACAAGAGGGTGCATTAAAGAATTGAGGGTTGCAACTTACATGGCAAAAGCCTCTAAGTTAAAAAATTCTCCCCCAAAAGATCTGGGATTCGATTTGTTGGTTTTAAAGGAGAAGAGAATAAAAAGGGAGAGAGGAGAAGTAAAGAATGTTATTGAAGCTAAATCATCGAATTTCGTAAGAGATCCTAAGGGATATTTCAGAATATGGGTTGAGGACAGGATATACTGCCAACACGAAAATTTGACAATAGTTGGTAATAATGCCAAAGAAATAATAGATACAGTAATAAGGTTGAATTTGATATCAAGATTTGATCATGCAAGTTATTTGGGGAGAGAGCTAAAGAAGGCTGAAATTGCCTTGAAGCTTGGAAAGAGTTATGTGCAGGATGAGGAGTTAAATTTTGGAATGTACTCACAATAAACTTAAAGATAGTGTTTAGGATGTTAATGTACTAGTAGAATCTATACGAAATTGTTTTAATTTCGGTTTAAAGCAATCAGGTTTTATGGAGCGATTATTAGAAGAAGTATGGAGCCTACGAGAAAAATGTAGTAAATTCCAAGATGAAATTATTTCCATAATAAAAGCAGATCAAGAGGATATTAGAGTTGGATGTTTTGGTATGATATTCAACCAAGTCACTCAAACTTACGAATTACTAAGACTGTATTATGAGATATGGAGAAATCCAAGTCTTTTTGGATATAAAATTCCAAGTAACTCTCAAGAAATCGAGCAAGTTAGAAAAGAAAATACAGAACGATGTATCATGGCAACAAAATGGTTGTTTATAGGAGCTCTTTCTTCAATTGAATATTCTATGAAAGAAACGATTAAGTTATATCCTAAGAGCAAAATATATTCATGGTTTTCAAATCGAGTAAAGCAAGGCAAGAGGGTATATTTAAGTGGTATTATTGAAAAATCGGTGGAATATGGTCTAATTGATGAAAGTAAAAAACATATATGGATGTGCTTAATAAAAGTTAGAAATACAGTAATTCACAATAATGCAATTGCGGATGAGAATGCAAATTACCAAATAGGAGATTTAATAGTCTCGTTTAGAGAAGGGCAAATGCTTAGAGGAAAATTAGACTTCTTTGTTAGATTAACTGATGTTGTAGTAAATGAATACTATCATTGGTTAAGACAACTAATAAATATTAATAATAGAAATATAATTACTAAAAATTAAAATTATTCAGCTTTTTTAACCTTTCTGAGTATGCTCTCAGCTGCAATCAAACCAGTTACGGCAGCCCCTACTATACCTCTGCTAACACCAGCACCATCCCCTATTGCATAAACGTTCGGTATATTCGTTTCCATCTCAGAATTAACCTTAAGCTTCAAAGAGTAGAATTTTATCTCTGGAGCATATATAAGAGTTGAGTCGTCTGCAACACCTGGTATAACCTTGTCCAAAGCTTCCAAAGCATCCATTATATCATCCAATACCCTCCCCGGATATGCCAAGCTAATATCACCAGGTATTGCCGTTTTTAGTGTTGGTTGGACTAAGCGATTGTTTGCTATCCTTCTCTCTGTGCTTCTCCTTCCCAATCTCAAATCTCTAAGTCTTTGAACTATTGGATTTCCGCCACCCAACTTCGTTGTTATTCTTGCCAAATCCCTACCCCAATCGTTTGGCTCTTCAAAAGGCTCTGTAAAATCGTAATGCCCTAACAAAGCGAAATTTGTATTACTTGTCTTTTCTTTAGCCTTACTATGTCCATTCACCAAGCAGAAATCTCCATAATCTTCCCTTATTACCCAACCTCTCGGGCATGTACAGAAAGTTCTTACATAATCGTCATGTCTCTTCGTAAAAATTCTGAGCTTTGGATCGTATATAACAGATGTTATTTCCTCCATAATAGATGCTGGAACTTCCACCCTCACTCCCACATCTATGAACTTCGCTTTCTCACTAACATCTATTCCATACCTCTTAACCCATCTTTCCAGCCACTCAGCTCCTCCCCTCCCAACACCTATTATTAGATATTCGTATTTGTATCTCTCACCATTCTTCAATCTTACAACCTTCTCTTTTGGATTTATATCCACAACAGTCTTTTTCGTGTATATTCTAACTCCATTCTCCTTAAGATAATTTTCGATACTCTTTATAACCTTCGGTAATTCATCACTTCCTACATGTCTCTGCTTGAGAGGAACGAACTCTATTCCAGCAGAATTTGCTTTTCTTATAAATTCATTTAATTTATCTATATTTGTTCCATAAACCTCGTTAGGTGCTCCATGTTCCAAAAAAATTTCATCAACTTCATCCATTTTCTTTAAAAGATATTCCTTATCAACTAAATCGATTAGATCACCTCCAACTGTAAAACTTGAAGGATACTCCGGTATTGGATAGTTCAGTTTTCCATCCGATAATCCACCAGCGCCACCAACACCGTAAGTTATATTGCAAGGCTTGCATTTTTGACAAAAACTTTGAGAAAGATCACTCGGACACTTTCTCTTCTCAATTTCTCTCCCCATTTCGAAAATAGCAACATTCATCTTCCCAGCAAGTTTATAACCAGCAAATAATCCTCCCGGCCCAGCCCCTATTATAATTACATCAAACTTCTTCATCCTTTTTCAGCTCTTTGAAGTTGTATATTTTAACTTTTTGATAACTTCAATTATGAAGTTAGGTGGTACGTAATCTACCGTATAAACTCTACCCTTCTTCCTAACTTTAAAACCAGCATTTATGAGTGATTTCGCATCAATTACGAGAATAACAGGATTTGAGTGATATCTCTTTCCAACTTCAATAGCATCCTCTAAATTATCACTTAAATGAACCTCCAATCTCTTCATTGGCTTCAATCCTTCCTTTAAAATTGATTCCAAGTTATTGGGACTTGTTCCATGATAAAGCTTTTGAGGAATTTTACCTTTATCACTCCAATCGAATTTAATCTGTATACTGTGTCCATACCTTGCCCTAATTTTATCATCTCTCATTTCAAATCTACCCTTAGGATCGAACCTTACTATAAGTTCAAGTATTTCCCTATCAACTCTAAGAATTCTCAAAACATCTTTAACATTTGCCCATCCATATTCGTCAATCTTAACTTTAAATTTTTCAGGATAATGCCTCAAGAGACCACTCAAAAATTTACTTATTCTCTTTCTCTTCTCTCCATCTATCAGAATTTTTCCCCTTCCACATTTACAAATTCCCTCAAAGTATCCACATCTCTCGCAAAATCCTAAAGGTTTCACTTTCCATAATTAACCTATTTAAATAAGGATTTTACTCTTCATATGAGAATTGAGGATATTGAAATTGAGGAAGGTATGACAATTAACGAGCTTGTAAGAGAATTTTACAAATCTGGTGGGTTTACTGCAAAGGATTTAGCTATAGCAGTTGATATATTTGAGGAAATGGTTAAGGACGAAGAATGCACAGTATTTCTATCATTTCCAGCTTGCATCATAGCTACTGGGATAAGAGGAGTAATAAGAGAACTTGTAAAAAGAAGGCTTGTGGATGTTCTGATAACTACATGCGGAACTCTGGATCACGACTTGGCAAGAATATGGAAGGATTACTATCATGGTTCATTCTTGCTTGATGATACCGAGCTTTATAAAAAGGGAATACATAGAATAGGAAATGTTCTAATTCCAAAGGAGAGCTATGGAATTATTCTGGAAGAAAAACTTCAGCCAATTTTCGAAGATATATATAAAGAAAAAAGAATACTTTCAACTAAGGAACTTATTTGGGAGGTGGGAAAGAGAATTGAAAATGAAAAAAATGCTTACAGCTCTATTTTATACTGGTGCTATAAGAACAAAATACCGATTTTCGTTCCAGGTATTACGGATGGTGCCTTTGGAAGTCAACTCTGGATTTTCCATCAAACGCACAGAGATTTCATTGTTGATGTTCTAAAGGATGAAGATGAGTTGAGTGAAATAGTATTCAATGCAAAGAGGACTGGTGCTCTAATAGTTGGTGGAGGGATAAGTAAACATCATACAATCTGGTGGAATCAATTTAAAGATGGTTTAGACTATGTAATATACATAACAACAGCTGTTGAGTGGGATGGAAGTTTGAGTGGTGCAAGGGTTAGAGAGGCAATTTCATGGGGTAAAGTAAGTGAAAGGGCTAGGAGTGCAAATGTTTATGGAGATGCTACAGTCCTATTACCTATAATTGTTGCAAGTTTGATGGAGAGGATTAGATGTAATCGATGAATCTCTTCACCTTTTCAGATTTTGTATTTATTTCTTTTATAATTTCTCTACATTCTTCAAATTTAGATAAAATGTTCGGAGATCTTATACCTGTCATTATCGTAACAACCCTTACCAAGTTTTCCAAGCTCGGATCAATTCTTGCACCCCATATCACATTAGCCTTTTCATCTATCTCAAATGTTAATTCTCTCACAATCTCTTGCACTTCCTTGACAGTCAAATCCCTTCCACCAGAGATGTGAACTAAGGCGCCAGTTGCTCCCCTTATATCAGCTTCTATTAGAGGATGAGATAAACAATTTCTAACAACATCTTTCGCTCTCTGCTGAGATTTCGATTCTCCAACAAATAATGCTGCAACTTCACCACTCTTCATTATTGCTCTTACATCAGCAAAGTCTATGTTCACCAATGATGGATACATTATGGTTTCAGATATTCCCTTTATTGTTTCGGCTATTATCTGATCCATAACACTAAAAGCCTGTTCCAAAGGCAAATTTGGATAATACTCAAGAAGTTTATTGTTATCAAGTAGGATGACAGTATCACAATACTTCCTAAATTCTTCTAATCCTTCATAGGCTTTTATCAGTCTTGCCCTTTCAGTTGAGAATGGCATAGTTGCAACGCCAATCACTATTGCATCGTTTTTCTTTGCAACCTCAGCAACTACTGGCGATGCTCCAGTCCCAGTTCCCCCACCCATTCCAACACATACAAAAACCATGTTTGCATCCGTTAAGAGTTCTTCTATTTTGTACCTTGCCGATTCAGCTGCTTTTCTACCAATTTCTGGAAAACCTCCAGCACCTAACCCTTTTGTCAAGCTCTTGCCAATTAAAACTTTTTTATGAGCTTCTATTGTTCTCAAATGTTGATAATCCGTATTTATGGCTATTGTCTCTACACCGTCCAAACCAATTTTCATCAAACGATTTACGGTATTGCATCCACTTCCTCCAATACCTACAACAACTATCTTCGGGACAAAAAATTCATCTCTATCTTCAACTTTCTCAGCCTGACTAAATTCCTGAGCTTTAGCTATAAACGACTTCATACAATCACCTACACAAAAGATCTCATTTTAGCATGCTTCTCGACAAGCTCAGACTTTTCGGCAATCAGTTTCCTTATAGCATCTCTAATGGCCTCACTAACTGAAGCATATTCTCCTATTGCCACAAGAGATTCCAGCATTTCGTAATGCTGATCCGTCAATCTTACGGATATCTTCTTCATTTCGGATCACCTAAACATATGTCCCCACTCTGGGGGACGCTTGAGTACACATGAGTATATCAATCATGGTTCATTTGTCCGACATTGTCCGACGATAGTCTGACCAACTAATATATAAGGTTTTTGGTTTTAATCAAGAAAAGAAATTTTGAATTATTGAACAGCTTTATATTGTTTATGCAGAAGATTATAGCTGGTACAGTTGTATTGATTTCAATTACAGCCGTTTTCGTATATGGTGCTATTGAAATAAAGTTTAAGGAGGAAGAAAAATATGAGGAAAAAAAGATAAATAGAATTATAAAGCTACCAGAACCTAGTAAAAAAGGTAAAATGAGTGTAGAAGAAGCAATTCAAAAAAGAAGATCTATAAGAGATTATTTGGATAAGCCATTAACGTTGAAAGATATTTCTCAAATACTTTGGGCAGCACAAGGTATTACAGATCCAATAAGAAAATTTAGAGCAGCACCAAGTGCTGGTGCTACATATCCATTGGAGATATATCTTGTCGTTAAGAAGGGTGGTGTTGTAAATCTAAGTGAAGGTGTTTATCGTTATGATCCATTCACGCACAGCATTGAGCTTATCAAAGAAGGTGATTTCAGTTATGAGTTATACGTTGCATGTGTAAATCAAGAATGGGTTTTAAAAGCTCCTGTAAAAATTGTAATAACTGCTGTATACGATAGAACTACAAAGAGATATGGTGAAAGAGGAATTAGGTATGTTCATATGGAAGCGGGACATGTAGGACAAAATATATATCTCCAAGCTACTGCTCTAAATCTCGGAACGGTTGCAGTAGGGGCATTTTTTGATAATATGGTTGAGGAGATAGTCAATGCAAAACCAAATGAAAGAGCATTATATGTATTTCCAATAGGGTATAGAAGGTGATAACATGATTTTTATTGTAAATCATTATAAAATGGCTGACATATCTATAATTCATGGATTTTTAGTTCTATTCAGTGGATTTCTTCTAATTTTAATTCATTCAAAGATAAGGAAGTATATAAGGACAATACACATAACACTTGGAATTTTAGCATCGATTTACGGTCTACTAACTTATCTAATAACTCCATGAAAGGTGTAATTCACCTAGAGATACTATTTTTAATATAATTTTTTATTTTTAGATTCAAAGGGTTAGACTTATTAAATACACAACTATTTGAAGGGTCGTGAATGTTAAATTAGTATTGAACGTATTGGGTAGGATATCTCTGGCATTTTCAATTCTAACGCTTTCGATTGCTTCAATAGCAATTTTTTTCAATGAAGATCCTACTCCATTTTTTACATCCTCTTTAATATCCCTAATACTCGGAATTGCTTTTATGTTGAAAAGAGCAGATATACATATTCGATTTAAAGAGGGATTTGCAATAGTAGGATTGAGCTGGCTATTGATATCTTTTTTAGGCTCTATACCCTTTATGTTCCACTTGAATCCAGTAGATGCCTTTTTTGAATCAATTTCGGGATTTACGACAACTGGTGCATCTGTGATCAAACCAGAAATCCTACCAAAATCAATACTACTTTGGAGAGCATTGACACAGTGGATAGGAGGAATTGGAATTATAATGATATTTCTTCTCATAATTCCCAGTATAGCTACTGGACCAGTCCTTCAAGCAGAATATCCAGGTATTACTCTTGTAAAAATAAAACCTAGAATTAGAGATACCGCTCTGAGACTCTTCACCATCTACGTATTTCTAACAATTCTTGAAGTTGCAATATTAACATTTTTAGGAGTTCCATTATTCGATGCTGTAACCCATGCCTTTACAACATTATCAACTGGAGGCTATTCCACACATTCCGAAAGTATAGCCTTTTTCAATGACTGGAGAATTGAAATGACTGCTGCTATTTTTGCAGTTCTTGGGGGTACCAATTTCACAATATTGTACTTTCTTTTTACTGGAAAATTTGATATCGTTAGGGATAGAGAGCTAAACATATACCTTTTAATTATACTTCTACTAACATTGACAGTTTCTATAATAAACCTTGATAGATATGATATTGTTGAATCGCTCAGATATTCATTCTTTCAAGTTGTAAGTATATTAACTACAACAGGTTACACTACAGCAAATTTCGATGATTGGAGTGGAGGAGCAAAGATATTGCTATTGATAGCAATGTTCATCGGAGGATGCAGTGGCTCGACTGCTGGAGGTATAAAGATAATAAGACTTTACATATTATCCAAATACTCAATTTATCAGATAATTAAGTCTGCTGAACCAAAAGTTGTCAAGACAATCAAATACGGTAGCAAAGCATTGAGAAGTGATACTATAGAAGGTGTTTTGGCATTCTTTGTTCTATACATCTTCTTATTTTCAATATCTTCAATAATAATAGCCATTCATGGATACGATTTAATAACTTCTCTTTCTGCCACTGCAGCTTGTTTAGGAAATGTTGGGCCAGGAATGGGACTTGCAAGTGAAAATTATGGTCATTTTCCAGATACTGTAAAAATTATCTTATGTTTGGATATGTGGTTGGGCAGATTGGAGATATATACTGTCTTGGCATTATTTATTCCTTCATTCTGGAAGTGATCAAATAACCCAATCCTTAACCTTCAACTCCCTACCAATCAAACGAAAAACTGAAGCTTTGACAAGAGCAACTATGCAGATCATAGTCCACAAAGGATTGTATAAAAAGTAGTATAGAGGCAAGAGCTTGAATTCGATTTGGTAATATGTCTTCTTCGAAAGTACAATCACTGTCAATGCCCAGATAACAAAGGATATGAGCATAGCAATTATATTTCTTATCACGTTGAGTTCAAAAATGGATAAGAGAAGTAGAGATATGAATTTGAAATGCACAAAGAACATGAAGGGGAGAATTAAGCTCAGAACCTTTAGAATAATGCTGTCTGGAATTGCAAAGCCCAATAAAAGTCCAACAATTGCGGGATAAAATAAAAATAAATGGGGAAGCCAGAGTTTCGGTTTTTTCAAAATACTCCAGAGGTTTTCTATCACAAC
This sequence comes from uncultured archaeon, assembly GCA_964554855.1. GTDB lineage: Archaea > Halobacteriota > Archaeoglobi > Archaeoglobales > Archaeoglobaceae > Archaeoglobus_B. The sequence goes on from CAZKQI010000008.1 coordinate 29,231, forward strand.
TTCCGCCCCTCCCAAGCTCCACCTTTCTCTTTGGGCAAGCCAGTCTTTAAAGCTCGATGGAACTCTTGTTATAGCTTTACCACAAACTCCAACCTTATATCCGTTAAGTCCCAACCTTACACCTAAATCCGTATCCTCATTTATACATCTCCTAAATCCCCCCAATTTTAAGAGAACTTCCTTCCTTATCCCAAAAGCTGCACCGTTCAAACTTAAGCAAGAATTGAACTTCGATGAAATTTTTGCAGTCAGAAACATGTTGAAAAACTCTATTTTTGTAAGCCTTTCGATAAGAGAAGATGCGTTGATATCCTTTACGATTTCCACAGCATCAAATCCTTTAAAATCACCCAAATCCACTATTTTCGTATCAGAATCCACAAAGATTATGTAATCCCCCTCAGCTAAGCTAATCGCATCGTTTAAAGCCCTCCACTTCCCTCTCCTCTCATCGCTTATCGTAGCTTTCAATCCATACTTTCTTATAATCTCCAAGATTTCATCACTCGGCTCATCAACTGCAATAATTATCTCCAATCCTTCTGTCATCAGTTTTTTTACATTCTCTTCAATGAAACCTGGCTCTCTGTAAGTTACTAGAATGACAGATTTCATTCAAGCATCTTCTCCAAATTTTCGATTTCCTCTATAATTTTCGATTTTAATTTTCTCAAAACGTTTATCGGATTTTCAGCCTTATAGACGTATCCTATCCACCCCCTCTTGACGATTTCCCTCTTTACAATCCCTTTTTGACTCAAATCCTTCAATCTATCCCTTACAAACCTTGCAGATAAACCTAACTCCTTCGCAATTTCACTGACCCTCATTTCTCCCTTTTCCAAAAGAAGCGAGTATATTTTCGCATCTGATGGCTTAAACTTCAAATCCTCAAAAATTTTCTCGATGTAAAGTATAACATTCCTTTGTGCAATGAACTCATTTGTTCCCATATATGAACCGAAAAGATCATATATCTTATAATCTTTTCGTGATAACATGAGGGAGATAAAGATAAGAATTCCAACTCCAGATGACATTCTAAGCGGAGAATTTGGAAAGCATATGCTGAAAGCGTACAAGGAATTTCTTCTTGCCATAGCAAGCATTCCTCACAATCATGTGAAGAGGATTGAAGAAATTGAAAAGAGGATAGAAGAGAAGAGGGAAAAGAATGATTGAAAAGATTGTAAGCAGAATTTTCAAACCGAACATAGAAAAACTGAAGGCAAGATGGGATGTTGATGGATTGATTAAAGCTTTGAATCATAGAGATTACAAAATTAGAAGTAAAGCAGCTGAAGCTTTAGGAGATATGAAAGCTAAGGAAGCTGTATATGCATTAATAAAAGCTCTGAAAGATGAGAATCCTGAAGTAAGGAAATCCGCTTCTTACGCTCTTGGTAGAATTGGAGATGAAAGAGCAATAATGCCACTTGTTGAGGCTTTGAAGGATGAAAGTTTGGATGTAAGATTTGAGGCAGCAAAAGCACTTAAAGAAATAGGTTACAAAAAAGCAGCTGAGTTGCCAAAGCTTTTTTCTGAAGTTCTAAACATTTCCAGAGATGAGGCTTTCAAGATTTTGGAAAATATAAGAGCTGGAAAATTCGATTTTTTCAGAAAGTTGTGAATATTGCAATTTTTTAATTGTATGTCGCCACAAACTGAAATTGTCCTGACAGCTCCTGCAACTGAGATGAGCACACATCACGGTAAAGAGTTTATGGGATTTGGGACTTGCACACCTCCTGGAATAGTTCCAAGCTGGTTAGTAAAGCTTCTCTTCTATCCGAAGGTTGAAAACAAGAACGGTATAGTTAAGTTTGCACCTTATGGTTTGAGAAAAGTTGAAGCTGCTTTGATTGAGAATGGCTTTGATGTAATAACAGTTCATCCATATGACATAGAGAAGTACTTGGGAAGTGCAAAAGTTGTAGGTATATCTGTAATGGATCCCCTAGGATTCGGCCCAGTAAGTGTTACTTTCTCATCACTGCTCGGTGGAACTCCTTCTACAAGAATAGAATTCATCAACTTGATGGAGAAGTTGAGACCATTTAAAGAAAAAATAAAAATAATAGTTGGAGGTCCAGGAGCTTGGCAATTCGAATGGGATGAATACTGGAAGAACTTTGTCGATTGCATTGTTATTGGGGAAGCGGATGAAGTTATTTCAGATCTGTTTGGAAAAGCTTTGAGAGGGAAAGAATTGCCAAAAATAATTCACTGCAGAAGTCCAGATGCTGAGAAGATACCAACTATAAAGAATCCTTCGGTAAACGGTTTAATTGAGATTTCGAGGGGATGTGGGAGAGGATGTAGATTTTGTAGTGAAACTCTGAAGAGGAGGAGGGATTTAAAACTAAATAAAATACTTGAAGAGGTAAAGCTGAATGTAAGAGGAGGAACTAATGGTGTTATACTGCATGCAGAAGATGTGCTTTTGTATGGATGTAGAGATCCTAAATTCATTCCAAATGAAGAAAAAGTTATTAATCTCTTCAAAGCTGTAAAAAAGATTACGGATAACATTGGAATAAGCCATTGTTCTCTTTCAGCAGTTTCTTCAAAAC